>DATNME010000034.1:0-6011 GCA_035602385.1 Candidatus Dormiibacterota bacterium | reverse complement strand
CGGCTGGAGCAGGCGCCGGCCGAGCATGCCGAAGCGATACTCGCCGGTTTGGAAGTGCTGCAAGGTCTCCATGACCGAGGCGTGCTCGAATTGCTCCGAGGCGTGCTGGACGGCGGCAACAAGGTTCTTGAAATCGTCGTCGAGGCCTCGAAAACGCCGGAAGCGATTCGCGGCATCCGCAACCTCCTGATTTTGACCAAGATCGTTGGAGCGATCGATCCGGAATTGCTGAAGAAATTTGCCGAGGCCGTTCCCGACGCACTTGCGGGTGCAGCAAAGGCGCAAGAAAAGGAGCCGCCAGGTTCCTGGGAAGCCTTGCGCATAGCTCGCAGCAGGAACATGCGCCGGGGCCTTGCCGTGATGAACAGCGTGCTTGAAGCGTTAGGAAAAAATTTCTCCACTGAAAAAAGCTGACCGTTCCAACTATCGGTGGTTGATGAATTCCGGAGAAGACGTCCCGCCGCGTCGCGTAACGCCACCACTTCCAGTCTGTTTTCTTTCAGCACATGCCCACCCCCCGGGTGTTTTTGCCAAAGAGTGCGGAATTGATTGAAAAGAAAACAGTTGAGTTTTGCGTGTGTGCAAAAATGTGCAAAAGAGTTCGCAATGGATTGAAAACAAAATAGTTGCTTTTCTGCGTACCCAGGAAGGCGAGAAGAAAGGGCCGGAGGGTACACCCCCCATCAAAATGGATCATTTTCAAAACAAAGGAGTTGCGGGAATAGCATTTTCTAAGTAATTGAACAGAAAGGGGATGGACGACGGGAGATTTTGTTACTGATGACCCCGACCCAGTCCGGATCTTCGATGGGAGTTGAAGAGGGAACACGGAAGGGGCAAGGCGCCGGTGGTGTAGGACTTATTGGTCTGGCGAGAGTGGGGCTTGGCAAACACAAAGAAATATACCACGAAACTGCCACGGCGGTCAAGTAATTACTTCGATATCATTCGAATGGAGTGGGAAAGTGTTGAAAAGGCCGGAGTTGCGGGGTTGATGAGCGGTATTCAAGAAATGGGGATCCGGCGGGAAGCGGAAAGATCTTGAGAAAAAAGGGTGGTGCAAGAAGATGGAGAAAAATTCAAAATCCGCACGCCCCGACCCGGTCGGGGCATGCGGCACGCAAATTTTGGCCTTTAACTAAGGGCCTGCCACGCCCCAGTACTAGTCCTTGCGCCGGGAAGTATTTGAAAAAATGCAGCGTCGAATTGAAACAACATTGCTTGACATACTTGCGCGACTAATCTAAAAGCTATCTCACCTGCAGCTAAAGCGAGTGTTGGGGACGGTTGCCCCGGGTGCATTTCCAATTCGGCGTAGTTTAGCGCTGCGGAAATTTGCTGCGCCTTTTTGTGCCTGGCCACCTCCCCGCGTAAATCAGTCACAAAGTTCAATTGTGGTACGCGAAAGGGGCAGTCTATGAAGCGGTCTTTGATAAGAATTAGCTTTTTGGTCTCATTCTGCACGCTTCAGCTTTTAGGTGGGGTTGCAAAGGCGCAAACGGGCACGTCCACGATTCGTGGAGAGATCTCAGACGCGCAGAGAAAGATGGTAGCGGGTGCGATAGTAACGCTGAAGAACGCGAATGTGGGATTTAGCCGCAGCCAGACTACTGGTGCGGCTGGGGGGTACAGTTTTGAATTGATTCCTCCCGGTGATTACACGCTTGAGGTCGAAGCAAAGGGCTTCAAGAAGTCGGTTCGGAATGTAAGCGCGCTGATCGGTTCTGTAACCGCCGCGGACGTGCAATTAGAGGTTGGCGTCGTTAGCGAACTGGTGCAGGTGGAGGGGACCGCCGCCATTGTGTCGATTAATACGGAAGATGCGACGATCGGGAATACCTTTGTGAATGAACAGATTACACAACTTCCGATGGAAGCACGAAACGTTCTGTCGCTGCTGACCTTGCAGCCGGGCGTCACCTACGCCATCGATTCGACCGCTACGACCAACGGCTCGGTCAACGGAGCACGGAGCGATCAGTCCAACGTGACGCTGGACGGAGCGGACATCAACGAAGCGCAAACGGGCCGGTTGAATACGCCTGTATTGCGGCTCAACTCCGAGGCCATCGAGGAATTCCGCGTCACGACCCTGAATGCGAACTCGAACCAAGGGCGTTCCTCCGCAGCGCAGGTGAACCTGGTCACCAAAAGCGGGACAAATAGCTTCCATGGCGCTGGCTTCGAGTTCAATCGCAGCACGGGGTTTACCTCAAATGATTTCTTTCTAAATAGAATTGGGCAGCCGCGGCCTGCACTAATCCGCAACACGTTTGGCGGCGGCATTGGCGGCCCCATCGTCAAGAACAAACTTTTCTTCTTCTACAGTTACGAAGGACGCCGCGATAAGTCTCAAAATTCAACCGTGCGCACCGTGCCACTGGCGAGCATGGGGCAAGGCCAGATGCGTTACGTGGACACGAATGGAATGGTCCAAACCCTTACGACCGCACAACTCAATCAGGCTTTTTCGGTGGTCGGAATCAACCCGGCGGCGGTGGCGGTGTTTGCCAGCGCGGCGCAGAAATATGTGGCGAATGACTTCACTGTGGGCGACAGCACGCCCAATCGGCAGCTGAATACGGGAGGGTTCCGGTTCAGCTACCCGGTTGTCGCCAAGCTCAATTCGAGTGTGGCGAAGTTCGACGCAAATATCACGAGCAAGCAGAACGTGTTTGTTCGACTCAATTACATTGTGGACCACAGCAGTGGAGACCTTGCCGCACCACAATTTCCGGATACGCCCTCGCCGACATTGTGGTCGCATCCCGAGGGATTTGTCGTTGGCCATACGTGGACCGTTGGCAACAACTGGGTGAATAATTTGCGCTACGGCCTCACGCGCGAGGCGTTCAGCCAGATCGGGGATCACAACGGCAATCAATATAGCTTCCGCTTTGTCTTCGATAACGTGACCAACAATCCTGCCACGTTTACTACCTCCCGGACCACGCCGGTGCACAACATCCTGGATGACGTTGCGTGGATCAAGAATAAGCACACGATACAAGTGGGCACTAATATACGTCTGATCAGCAACAATCGGATCAGTAATACTAACGCGTTCGATTTTGCCCAGACCAATCCGTCCGGTTACCAGCAGGGAGGAAACGTCGTTTCGGATGCGGTATCCAATTATCTGGCCGCCAACGGCCTCCCGGCCATGGTCTCTGTTTCGGAAACGCAGAACGCGGCGACTGCGCTCATCGGGCGATTTTCTGGTTACAACGTGAATCTGACGTACAACCACTCAGGCAACCTGGTCGCGCCGGGGAGCCCCACGAACCGGAATTTCGCCACGCAGTCTTACGATTTCTATGCTCAGGATTCGTGGAAGATGCGGCGCGACCTGACTTTGACCTTGGGGCTGCGATACGGGCTGAGCCGCCCCGTCTATGAGACCGGCGGGTTCGAAGTGAAGCCGAATATCCCCTTGAGCCAATACTTCAATCAACGCGTGGCTTCCGCCGCGAAGGGAATTCCCCTGGATACACTGCTCACCATGGATCTCTCCGGGCCAGCGAATGGAAAGAGCCCGATGTACCCGTGGGACTACAAGAACTTTCAGCCGCGCCTTGGTGTGGCGTGGACTCCGAGCTTCAGCAAGGGGCCCCTAAAAGGAATCTTTGGAGAATCAGGCAAAACCGTCATCCGCGGTGGATTCTCCATCTTCAGCGACTACTATGGCGAAGCGCTCGCGACGGCTTTCGACCTCAACAACACGCTAGGGTTTTCTTCCAGCGACCAGATTCCGGTCAACACTTACAATGTCACGAACAAGCCGGCGCCGGCATTCACTGGCTTCAGCCAAGATATCCGCAGTCTTCCCAACCTGTCGTTTAGCAACTCGATCAGCTTTCCGCAGTTGAAATCGCAAAACATGGGTGAAAGGATTGAGTCCTCGTTGGACTCGGATCTCCATACACCGAAGGCCTACGCAATCAGCTTGACGGTTGAGCGGCAGTTGCCGGCTGGTTTGTTGTTCCAACTCTCGTACGCAGGCCGGATCGGCAAGAGCCTGCTGGCGCACCGAGACGCAATGGCACTGAACAATTTGGTGGATCCCGCGTCCAAAATGGACTGGTACACGGCCGCGACCACACTGGAAAAGATCCGCGCCACGCGGCCGGCGGCAAACACAGCAGTTGCGACTATGCCTTATTTCGACAACATCCTCCCAGCCAATTTTACGTCGCGCATGAACGCGTACTACAAAGGTTCGTGCAAGTCTGGTGGAGTGGTGGTGAATTGCATCCCGGCTAGCTTTAGCCCGACGCAAGCCGTTTTCTGGATTGCGCGAAATTTCTACGGGAATGACTGGACGGATTTGCAGGGCGACATCGACTCGGAGCGATTTGGCAACGGCGATCCCACCCTGTTCTTCAATTCGCAATACGGGGCGCTGACGGCGTGGAGCACGATCGGCAACTCGTACTACAACGGGCTGGCCCTCTCCTTACGGCAGCGGATTCATGGCCTGCACTGGGACTTCAACTACACATTCTCTCACTCGCTGGATGATGCTTCTGGACTCCAGACCGACCTTGGATATGGCAGTGCCTCTTTTATTCTCAACCCGATCCGCCAGCACGACTGGTATGCAAACTCCGAATTCGACCTCCGCCATATCATCAATACCAACGCCATCTTCGAACTTCCCTTTGGCCGCGGCAAATGGATTGGAAAGAATGCGGGCCGCGGCCTGGATGCCCTGATTGGCGGCTACCAGCTCTCGTCGATTTTCCATTGGAGCACGGGGCTACCGCTCAGCGCACCATTCGACGACGCGCGTTGGGCCACCAACTGGAACGTCCAGAGCCGGGCGGTACTGACCCAGCCCCTGGCCACGTGCGTCACAAAGGGCGACGCCAACACGGCTCCGAAGCTCTTTGGATGCGATCCGACGGCTGCCTATCAGAGCTTCCGGAACGCATATCCGGGAGAGAGCGGACAGAGGAATATCTTCACGTTGCCGGGCGTCTTCCGCCTGGATGCGGGCTTGAGTAAATCGTTCAACATGCCGTGGAGCGAGAAACAGAATCTGCAGCTCCGCTGGGAAGTCTTTAACGTCACTAACACGCAGCACTTTGGCCCGATGGATCTCACCCGAAGCGGTTACGGTCTGCGGCTCGATCCCAAGGTGCGCAACTTTACGCCGCCGACAAACTGGTCGAACTTTACGGACATTCAAGGTGGCGCCGCCGAGGGCCGCCGCGTGATGCAGGTCGGGTTGCGATTCTCCTTCTAAAAATCTGCGTTTCGATACCGCCGGGGCACAGTGGATTGTGCCCCGGCGTTTTTTTGCACTCAGGACTGGGACTCCCAGCGAAGTTGTGAAATCCTCCCGCAGGACGCAAAGCAAACCGCGTCGAAGGAGCAGCGGCAACGTTGATACGCGAACCGAGCCGGGCAATTTCCGCCAATACCGAGGTGTTTAACGCCGGATTATTTGGACACGGAATTGAGTGGATTCATGCTGCGGCTGCGAGTGCAAGGACCTGCTGTCGAGCCTGGGATAGCGTGAGGTAACCCTGTTGCGAGTCTGGGAACGAAAAGTCAAAAGCCACACTATTTTAAACCAATGGTGGCGCACCCGCGTGGCGCAATCCGGCGTTCAGTTGATTCTATTGTATCCGCGTTTGTAGTAGGGAATTCCGTATCCAGCAAATTTCTCTTTCGGGCGGAGTTCGACGTGGATCTTATGCCAGTTGTTTTCGCCCGCGGGGACCGCGCTAGCTTTTCCTTTTCCTTTGCCGGTCGGCTTGTAGGTGAGAATGTATCGATATCGTACCGCGAGCCCGATAGTCCGAACGACCCGCGCAAGATCTTCCAATTTGTGGGCGGTAAAAACACCGCCTCCGGTCACTTCTGTTAGCGCTTTCAAGTTGTGAGGCCCGCGACGTTCATCAGGACCGATATAGTCATCCCCGGAACCGATAAGGGAAGAGCCAGGAAACGGTGATTTTGAGTTCCCTCCCGGCCCACGGGATAGTTTGGGTTTATTCTCCGAT
>DATNME010000033.1:0-112045 GCA_035602385.1 Candidatus Dormiibacterota bacterium | reverse complement strand
TGCACTGGTGGCGTGCGCTTTGTTTTCTTACGAAGCTTGGAATCTTGGCACAACTCCGGTCCTGATGATAGGCGCGGTCTTTTTTGGGGTGCCGTTGCTAGCGTGGTTCCTGTTTCGAGGGTACCAGATCGCTAGTTCGGTCCATCGTTTCAATTCGCGCGGGAAAACAAAGGCTGTATGAGCAGGATACGCATATTAGCGGAGGCGGTGGCGAACAAGATTGCGGCTGGGGAGGTTGTGGAGCGGCCGGCATCGGTGGTGAAGGAGTTGCTGGAAAATGCGCTAGACGCGGGGGCCAAGTCGATCCGGATTGAAACCGAAGTGGGCGGCAAGCGTATGATTCGCGTGATCGACGACGGTCACGGGATGACCCACGACGACGCGCTGCTTTCGTTTGAGCGGCACGCCACCAGCAAGCTGCGGTCGGCGGATGATTTACTTTCGATTGCGACGCTGGGATTTCGCGGAGAGGCGTTACCCACGATTGCCGCGGTTTCACGGCTGCTATTGGAAACGCGGGATGCAAGCGAAGCGGAAGGCACGAGGGTAGAATTCGCGGGCGGCAAATTGGTGAACGTAAAGCCGGCGGGGTTGCCGGCGGGAACCACGCTGAGCGTCGCGGATTTGTTTTATTGCGTGCCGGCGCGGCGAAAATTCCTGAAGTCTGATACGACGGAGCTGGGGCACATTGCCTCGCTGGTGACGCATTACGCGCTGGCGAATCCAGACAAGCAATTCGTGCTGACCACGCCGACGCAAGAGATTATCAATTGTCCACCGGTGGAAAAGCTGGCGGACCGCGTGTATCAGCTATTCGGACGGCAAGCGCTGGATGAACTGATGGAGCTGCCGGCGGCGTCGGCGCCGTTTCGTTCGGCAATTACCGAACCGGCGATGGAAGAAGGCGAAGAAAAAGCTACGTTGACGGTCTCGGGATTTACTTCCAGGCCGGAAGTGCAGCGGCCGAACCGAAATGGGATTTATATCTTTGTGAACCGACGGCTGGTGCGCGACCGGCTGATCCTGCACGCAATTCACGAAGCATATCGCAATATTCTGCCGCCCACGGTGTTTCCAGCAACGCTGCTATTCTTGGAGATGCCCTACGACGAGGTCGACGTTAATGTGCATCCCGCGAAAATCGAAGTGCGCTTCCGGCGCGCGCAATTTGTGCACGACTTTGCGCGCGACACGATTCGCCAAGCGCTGACCAGTGCGCGGCCGATCGCGAGTTTTGCTGCGGCGTCGGGCATTGGCGGAGTTGCGCCAAATCCCGCAGCGCCACCGGCAACGTTTTCTGAAGGATTTGGGCAAAACGGGGGAGATTTGCTGGTTCCGCGCGCAATGATTCCGGCGATGGAGGAGATTGGACTTGGGTCGGGGGTAGGTTCAGACGGCGGATTTGATTTGAGCGCGGCTCCTATGCGGCCAGTTGCGCAGAGATTCGCGTTTCAGCCAGGTTCCACGGTGGGCGATTCCCAAAATTCCAGTTTGGCTGGAGCATGGGCGGGGAATTTTAGCGCGCCGAACGCTGACGCTCCCGCGCGGTTGCCTCATCCAAAGGAAATTGCGGATTTGAAGCCGCTGGGCCAAGTGAGTGCGAGCTTTATTGTCGCGGTAAATGGTGAAGGGCTTTGGATTGTGGATCAGCACGTAGCGCATGAACGCGTTTTATTCGAGCAGCACCTGGAGGCGCGCCGGGCTGGGCGGGTGGAGTCGCAGCGGATGCTCATGCCAATGGTGATCGAACTTTCGCCGAGGCAACTGGTGATTTACGAAAAAATCGCGGAAGAGTTGGCGGCTAATGGGTTCGAAGTGGAGTTGATGGGACCAAAGAGCGTGGCAATACAATCTGTGCCGGCGGGAATTGCCACTGCCGACGCGGAGCATTTGCTGACGGAAATATTGGACGGGATCGAACGGGAGAACGCGGCGATCTCCATCGATACGCTGCAAGCGAAGATAGCGGCATCAACGGCTTGCCATGCGGCGATCAAAGTGAACATGCCACTGGACCATACAAAAATGGAATGGCTGCTTGCGGAATTAGCGAAAACAGATTGTCCGATGAGCTGCCCGCATGGAAGGCCGGTGGTGCTGCGCTATTCGATTAAGGAAATTGAGAAGGCGTTTCACCGGATTTAGTGGATGCGACGGGAGAATGTGGAATGACGGACGGGCAGAAGACGGCAGTGATTTTTGGAGTGGCGAATAAGCGGAGCATAGCGTGGGGCATTGCGCTGAAATTGCAGAAAGCGGGCTGGCGGCTGGCGATTACGTATCAAAACGACCGGATGGAAAAGGAAGCGAAGGATTTGATTGCGGATTTGCCGGGAGCGACGGGATATATGTGCGACGTCGCGCATGACGAGCAGATCGCAAAGTTGTTCGCGGAATTAAAGGCACGGTATGGAGAGCTGCACGGGGTGGTTCATAGCGTGGCATACGCGCCCGCGGAAGATTTAAAGGGAGAATTTCTATATACCACGCGCGAAGGATTCCGCGTTGCGCACGACGTGAGCGTGTATTCGTTGATTGCGGTAGCGAGAGAAGCTGCGCCGTTGATGACTTCCGGTGGCGGAATCGTGACGATGTCGTACTATGGGGCGGAAAAAGTGGTGCCGAAATACAACGTGATGGGCGTGGCCAAGGCCGCGCTGGAAGCGTGCGTGCGGTATTTAGCAAACGATCTTGGACCGAAGGGAATACGGGTAAACGCAATCTCCGCTGGGCCGATCAAGACGTTGGCGGCGCGTGGAATTTCCGGACTAGGCGATATGCTGAAGGCGCACGCGGAGCGCGCGCCACTGAAGCGCAATGTGGAAACCAGTGAAGTGGGTGGCACGGCGGCGTTTCTTCTTTCTCCAGATGGGTCGGGGATTACCGGGGAAACCATTTACGTGGATTGCGGCTACAACATTATGGGTTACTAGTCCTGGTCTGTTTCGACGAAATGCCAAAACTCACTATCGCAATTGACGGTCCCGCGGGTTCTGGAAAAAGCAGCGTGGCGCGTCGCGTAGCGGAGATGCTGGGCTATTTGTATCTCGATAGCGGCGCCATGTACCGGGCGGTTGCGCTGAAAGCTCTTGCGCGTCAACTTTCCGCCGATGACGAAGTAAAGATGGAAAGCCTTGCCGCGGAAACGCACATTGAATTGAAACCCCCAACAAAGGAACAAGAAGCAGCAGGCTTGAAGAATCGCGTATTTCTGGATGCCCGCGAAGTAACGGAAGAAGTTCGCAGAACAGAAGTGGGCGAGGCGGCTTCACGGTTGGCGACGATCGCGGGTGTGCGGCGGGTGCTGGTGAAAGAGCAGCAAGCTGCCGGAGCGGGCGGCGGAGTGGTGATGGAAGGACGAGATATTGGCACGGTGGTTTTTCCACGCGCGGAATTGAAAATATTTCTGGAAGCCGAGGCGGGAGTTCGCGCGGAGCGTAGACGAAAAGAACATGAAGAGAAGGGCGAACATTTGAGCCTGGACGAAGTTCTGGAGGAAGTTCGCATACGCGATTTGCGCGATCGTGAACGAAAAGTTTCGCCACTGCTGCGAGCGAAAGACGCGGTGCTGGTGGACAACACCGCCATGGGAATTGAAGAAAGCGCACGGCTGATTGTGATGCTAGCGCGAGAACGAGAAAGCGAATTAGCGGACGTCAGGGCAGAATAGGCCTGGAGCGAAATTTCCTACGGACTGAAGTTTTGCAGCCCAACTGAAGTCTAGATAAAAAAATCCGCTGGGTGAACGCTTCAGGCGGGAGCGGACATCGAGCCGAGGAACTCGGTATTTGATTTGGATTTCGAGAGACGGCTGATGAGCAACTCCATGGCTTCAACGGTGGAGAGTGGGCTCAAAACCTTGCGCAGAACCCAGACACGGCTCAATTCGTCCGGCGGAAGAAGCAGTTCGTCCTTACGAGTGCCGGAACGTTGAATGTCGATGGCCGGAAAAACGCGCTTATCGGAAAGGCGCCGGTCCAGGTTGATTTCCATGTTGCCGGTACCCTTGAACTCTTCGAAGATGACGTCGTCCATACGGCTACCGGTGTCGATGAGGGCGGTGGCGATGATGGTGAGCGAGCCACCTTCTTCGACGTGACGAGCCGCGGCGAAGAAGCGGCGAGGACGCTGCAGCGCGTTGGCGTCAATACCGCCGGAGAGCACTTTGCCCGAGGGTGGGGTCACAGCGTTGTAGGCGCGAGCAAGGCGCGTGACGGAATCCAGCAGAACGACTACGTCGCGTTTATGCTCGACCAGACGTTTGGCTTTCTCCAGAACCATTTCCGCGACTTGAATGTGCCGCTGCGGCGCTTCGTCGAACGTGGAGCTGATGACTTCACCTTTGACGGTGCGTTGCATGTCAGTGACTTCTTCAGGCCGCTCGTCGATGAGCAGAACGATCAGCGCAACTTCAGGATGATTCACGGTGATGGAATTGGCCATGGATTGCAGCATCATGGTTTTTCCGGTGCGAGGAGGCGCGACGATCAATCCGCGTTGACCTTTGCCGACCGGGCAAAGAAGATCGAGCACGCGGCCGGTCATATTTTCCTTGGTGGTTTCCATCTTCAGACGGCCTTGCGGATACAGTGGCGTGAGGTTGTCGAAAAATATCTTGCTGCGCGCGACTTCAGGATCCTCGAAATTGACGGCTTCCACTTTAATTAAAGCGAAGTAACGTTCGCCATCCTTGGGCGGGCGGACCTGACCGGAAACGGTGTCCCCGGTGCGCAGGTCGAACTTACGGATTTGCGAGGGAGAGACGTAAATGTCGTCGGGGCCAGGAAGATAATTATATTCGGGGGCGCGAAGGAAGCCGAAGCCATCGGGGAGGCATTCGAGTACACCTTCAGAGAAGATGAGGCCGTTCTTTTCGGTTTGCGCTTTGAGGATGAGGAAGATGAGTTCCTGCTTGCGCATGCCGCTGGCGCCGGGAATGGCCAATTCCTTGGCGATCTTGGCGAGGTCGGTGATGTTTTTTTCTTTGAGCTCAGCAAGACTGATACTGATCTGATTCGTTGTTTCACTGCTTGTTTCTTTTGGCATATGTCCTTAACTTTTGTATTGAGAATTGACCGGAAAAACCGGATTGTTTATGGGATGGCGCACCATTCCGGACACGACTTGAAATCCTGTCCAGATAAGTAAACCAGACTTTCTGCAACCGGCCACAGCGGTGGACCACACCTGAATGCGGCAGCCCGCGGGTGCGGGCGCGGTCCAAAACCACGCTGTTTAATTGGTCAAACTTGTGTCTTTCTCGGCTCCAGTCGCAAACGATTCAGCGACGGGCGCAACCGCGGGAAGCTCGAGCGGAACAACGGGTTTCTCAAGCGCAACCAGCAGCACTTCGTCCATGGTCTCTACTAAATGTACCGTGAGACTGGAGAGGATCTCCTGGGGGATGTCCGCCAGGTCCTTTTCATTGTCCTTCGAAAGCACCACGGTACGCAAGCCCATTCGATGGGCGGCGAGGAGTTTTTCCTTAAGGCCGCCAATAGGCAGAACTTTGCCGCGGAGGGTGATTTCGCCGGTCATGGTGACATCGCGGCGAACCGGAATTCTGGTAAGCGCGCTGACGATTGAAGTGCAAATGGTGATGCCGGCGGAAGGCCCGTCCTTGGGAATGGCGCCTTCGGGGACGTGGACGTGAATATCGAGCGAACGGTAAAAATCTTTTGTTAGGCCGAGTTGCGCCGAGCGTGAGCGTACATAACTCATAGCCGCCTGCGCGGATTCCTGCATCACGTCGCCAAGTTTGCCGGTGAGTGTAAGCCGGCCCTTGCCTTCCATCAGTGTCGCCTCGGTGGCGAGGACGCAACCGCCAACTTCGGTCCAGGCAAGACCCATGGTCAAGCCAATTTCGTTGCGCTTCTCAATCCAGAACTCCCGGTATTTGAGGATGCCGAGAAAATCATTGGCATTGACCGGGGTAATTTCAGCTGTGGATTTAGCACCCGCGGTGACAACTTTGCGCGCCATTTTGCGAGCGATATTCTGAATTTCGCGCTCAAGACTGCGCACGCCGGCTTCATGAGTGTAGTGCCGGATGATGTGGAGCAAGCCTTCATCCGTAAATTTCAAATTTTCTTTTTTGAGTCCAGTGGCTTGCAGCGCGCGCTTGACCAGGAAGCGTTTGGCAATTTCCAGCTTTTCCTGTTCGGTGTAACCCGGGATGCGCAGAATTTCCATCCGATCCTGCAGCGGCTGCGGGATGGTATGCAGAACGTTCGCCGTGCAGACGAACATGACCTTGGAGAGGTCGTATTCGACGTCGAGATAATGATCCGTGAAGGCGTGATTTAGCTCGGGGTCGAGAACTTCCATCAGGGCCGCGGAAGGGTCTCCGCGGAAATCGGTAGCCATTTTGTCGACTTCATCGAGCACGAAAATGGGATTGGTGGTACCCGCCTTTTTCATCATTTGGATGATCTGGCCGGGCAGGGCGCCGATATACGTGCGACGATGACCGCGAATTTCAGCTTCATCGCGCACGCCGCCGAGGGACACGCGGACAAACTTTCGCCCAGTGGCATGACCAATGGACATGGCCAGCGACGTTTTGCCTACGCCAGGAGGTCCGACGAAGCAGAGAATTGACCCCTTAGGATTCTTGACGAGTTGGCGGACGGCGAGGAATTCAAGAATACGGTCTTTTACTTTCTCCAGGCCGTAATGCTCTTCGTTAAGAATTTTTTCCGCGGCGAGAATATCGCGAATTTCCTTGGATTTCTTTTTCCAGGGTACCGCGAGCAGCCAATCCAGATAATTGCGGCTTACCGTGGATTCCGCGGACATTGGCGGCATCAGCTCCAGGCGCTTCAATTCCTGGATTGCTTTTTCCTGGACTTCCTTGGTCATTCCGGCGGATTCAATCTTCTTTTTGAGTTCGTCGATTTCGCTCTTTTCGCCGCGGCCAAGTTCCTTCTGGATGGCTTTGAGCTTTTCGTTGAGGTAATACTCTTTCTGCGCGCGCTCCATCTGACGTTTTACGCGGGTATTTATGTTGCGATCGACGTTGAGTTTTTCCAGCTCAATTTCCAGGATGTCGCCAATGCGATTTAAACGTTCGAGAGGGTCGACGGTTTCCAGCAGGTCCTGCTTTTCATCCACGGGAAGCTGGAGGTTTGCGGCGATAGTATCCGACAGGCGCGCGGGATCATCGACGCGGGCAGCGGCGATCATGGTGTCGTAATTGAGGCTTTGGGAAAGCTTAATGAACTGTTCGTAGAGATTGGTAATCTTCTGGACGGTCTGGTCGACTTGCGGCGACGGCTCGACGCGCGCGTTCAGAAGGCGAACGGTAGCGCGAAAAAATCCTTCTTCCGCGGTGACGGAGATCGAGCGAGCGCGTTCCACGCCTTCAACCAAAACCTTAATGTTGCCATCGGGCAATTTAACGCTTTGCACGATGTTGGCGAGAGTGCCGACGGCGTAAATTTCTTCCGGCTTGGGATCGTCGATGGAAGCATCATGCTGCGTGGAAAGAAAAATTTTCTTATCGCCGGTCAGCGCTTCTTCGAGCGCTCGGACGCTGGCTTCGCGACCGACAATGAACGGCGTCATCTGTTGCGGAAAGATGACCATGTCGCGCACCGGCATCATTGGCACGCGCTTCAGTTCCTGTTTTTCGCGACTGAACATTAGGGCCCCTGAACCTCACTCCGCAGCCGCCAGGCGGCCACGCTTTCTCAGATGCTCGAAAGGACGGCGTCGTTAGCCGGCTTTTTCGAGCAAACTCCAATTGATTTCGTGGCCACGGACCATTTCCGCGGTTACCACAAAGTCGCGCACCTTCCGTTGCATGGGAAGGTGGTACATCAGTTCCAGCATCAGATCCTCGAGGATCATGCGCAATCCGCGAGCGCCAACTTTGCGCTGCATGGCGAGGTCCGCCACGGTTTCGAGAGCATCATCGGTAAAGCGCAAGCGGACGTTTTCAAACTCAAAGAGGCGCTGATATTGCTTAAGCAGCGCGTTTTTGGGCTCCGTGAGAATTTTCACCAACGCAGCCTTGTCGAGATCATTCATCACACCCGCGACAGGCAACCTTCCGACAAATTCCGGGATAAGCCCGTAGCGGATTAAATCGGCTGGCTGCACTTGTTCGAGTAATTCCGGGTTGCGACGCAGCGGAGCTGTCGGCGCAGCGTCGGTATGGAATCCGAGAGAACGGCGTCCCGCGCGCTTTTCGATAATTTTTTCCAGACCAATAAACGCGCCGCCGCAAACGAAAAGAATATTGGTGGTGTCAACAGGAGTAAATTCCTGATGTGGATGCTTGCGTCCGCCCTGTGGAGGGACGTTAGCGACGGTACCTTCCAAAATTTTAAGCAGCGCTTGTTGGACGCCTTCGCCGCTCACGTCGCGGGTGATGGAGGGGTTTTCGTCTTTTTTGGCGATCTTATCGATCTCGTCGATATAAATGATGCCTTGCTGCGCCTTCTGGACATCGCCATCAGCGGCTTGCAACAGCTTCAGAATAATGTTTTCGACGTCTTCGCCGACGTAGCCTGCTTCGGTGAGCGTGGTAGCGTCCACGATGGCGAAGGGTACTTCGAGCATGCGCGAAAGAGTTTGCGCCAGTAATGTTTTGCCGGTGCCGGTTGGGCCGATCAGCAGAATATTGGATTTGCTTAGTTCGACTTCGTTAGGCTGCTTGTTGAGGAAGATTCGCTTGTAGTGGTTGTAGACGGCTACGGAAAGTTTCTTCTTCGTACGATCCTGCCCGATCACGTAGCCATCCAGAAATTGCTTGATTTCGGGAGGGCGGGGAAGGCGCTTCGCCGGAGCGGTGGCTTGTTCTCGTTTTTCATCCTCAAGAATAGTCTGGCAAACGCCGACACACTCATTGCAGATATACGCACGCGGATAGTCCGAGGGCGAACTAATCAGCTTTTCGACCTGTTCCTGCGTCTTATGGCAGAAGGAGCAGCGCAATGGCTCATCTGGACTAAATTTTTTCACGTGTTTGAGGGCCTCGTCTCCGCATGTTATCTTCCGGGGAGCCTTCTTTAGTCATTCTAGGACGAATCTTGTCCTACGCGAAAGAAAAAGTCGAGTTACCGTGCTAACTTTTTGGAACGGCGTACCTATGGCAGACGCACGGCAACTTAGCGGTGCTTATAGATGATCTCATCGATCATGCCATATTCCTTGGCTTGTTCCGGGTTCATGATGTAATCGCGCTCGACGTCTTTCTCGATTTTCTCAACTGGCTGGCCACTGTGTTTAGAAATCAGGTGGTTGATCGTGCTGCGCATTCGCAAAATTTCCTTGGCATGCAGGTCGATGTCCGTGGCTTGACCGCCGAGACCGGACATCCACGGTTGGTGGATCAGGATTCGCGCGTTGGGCAAAGCGAAACGCTTTTTTGGAGCTCCGCCTACTAGAAGAACCGCGGCGATGGAAGCGGCTTGGCCGACACAAGTTGTCACCACGTCGGGCTTCACGAATTGCATGGTGTCATAGATGGCGAATCCAGCCGTGATGGAGCCGCCAGGTGAATTAATGTAAAGCTGGATGTCTTTTTCCGGGTCTTCGGCCTGGAGGAACAGCATTTGCGCGGTGGCAAGATTGGCGACGTGGTCGTCAATCGGCGTGCCGATAAAAATAATGTGCTCTTTGAGCAAGCGCGAGTAAATATCGTAAGCGCGCTCGCCGCGGCTGGTCTGTTCGACCACCATGGGTATGAGAGTGGTGCCGCGATACTCTGGTTCTTGATAGTTTTTCATGTGGATGTAAGTGCGCTCGATGGTGCGACGTGAGAAATTGGGCGCTAAAAAATCAACCTGGCCTATTTAGCGTCTCCCGCGGCTGCCGACGATTCAAGTGCCGGCTCAACGGTTGTTATTCGTGAATTCTGCGCGAGCCAGTCGAGAGTTTTATCGCTCCGCAACTTCGCTTTCATCCTATCGAGGGCACCTTGCTTTGTCAAACGAGCGTGAATTGCCTCCGCTGATTCGCCACTATGGCTGGCCACGTGTTCGATTTCATGCTGGACTTCTTCGTCGGTGACGTCGATGTTTTCCTGGGTAGCGATGCGATCAATTACTAGTTCTGCTTTGACGTCCCCGGTGGCGCGCTCTTCCTGAGCCTTGCGCAAGCTGACCCAATCGACGTTGACCGCGCGAGGATCCACGCCCTGCGCTGCAAGGGAGCGCACCACCCGCTCCAGGCGCGCATCCATTTGATGCTGTACGAGTGATTCGGGTACTGGGAAGTCGTGGGACTTAATTAGCTGCTCAAGAACTTTTTCGCGCACCGCTTCTTTTTTGCGGTGATCTCGCTGATGTTCCAGGTTTTCGCGAATCTTAGTCTTGAGCTCATCGAGTGAGGTGACTTCGCTGACGTCCTTGGCAAATTCATCATTCAGTTCCGGAAGCTTTTTATTTTTGATGCCCAATATGTCGACGACGTAGTGATACTTCTTGCCCGCGAGCTTAGGGTCAGGATAGTCGGACGGGTAATCCACATCAAAGTTCTTATGCTCGCCAATGTTTGCGCCGAGCAAGTTTTCGTTAAAGGGGGCCATGGTTTCTTCCGCACCGATATGGCAGAGGACGCTTTCGGCTTGCAGCGGCTCTCCTTCGCCTTCGGGTGTTCCAGTAAGTTTCAGTTGTGCAAAGTCGCCGTTTTCGATGGGGCGTCCTTCCGCTGGGCTGAAAGCTGCGGCGCGTTCGCGCATGTCTTCGAGAGTCTTGCTGACGTCCTGGTCGGTCAACTCCATGCTGGGAATTTCGATTTGCATGTCCTTGTAATCGCCCAGCGTAAAATCCGGCATGACTTCAAAAACGGCGCGGAACTTCAAGGGCTGACCTTCGTTAAAATCCAACTGGTCAACCTGCGGCTGTGAGACGGGAGAAAGTTTTTGTTCGTTGACAGCTTTTTCCACGCGCTCGGGGACCAGCGATTGCAAAACTTCACCTTTTATATCTTCGGCGAACCGTTTTTTGATGAGCGAGAGTGGCGCTTTTCCTTTACGAAAGCCGGGGACGTTGGCGATACGAGCGATTTCCTTGGCAACGCGATCGGTAGCTTTGGTAACGTCTTCCACCGGGATTTCGAGCTCTAACTCACGGCGGCATGTGGCTTCGGCCATACGATAAATCCTTTCGTGGGACTGCTCAGCGGGAAATGAAATGTTTGCTGGTTCTGGACGGCGAGAGTCCCGCCTGGCAGGAAATCACAGCGCAAACATCAAGTATAGGGGACACGCGAAACAGCGTCAATAAATGAACGCGTTCGGTGCGACGGAAATTGAGTATTATGTTTGCCACTATCGGAGAAAGCTTTGAAAAATAGCGCGGTTCTACTGGTGCAATGTCCCGACCGTAAGGGGATTGACGCGGCCTTGGCGGATTTCATTTACCGGCATGACGGAAATATTCTGCACTTCGAGCAGCACCAGGCTGAGGAAGAGCGTTTTTACCTGGCGAGAATCGAATGGGATCTGCAGGGATTTCAGCTGGACAGCAATAATTTTTCCGAGAAATTCTCGCCGATAGCGAAAAGATTTGAGATGCAGTGGCGCGTGGCGCTATCGAGCTACCGTCCTCGCGTTGCGATTTTTGTTTCCAAGTACGACCACTGCCTGGTTGATCTGCTGTACCGCCAGCGGGGAGGGGAACTGGCTTGCGACATTCCGCTGATGATCAGCAACCATGCGGAGGCGCGGCGCCATGCGGATTTCTATCATATCCCTTTCCATGTTATTCCGGTGTCAAAGGAAAACAAAGCGGAGGCCGAACGGCAAGAGTTGGCTTTACTGCGCGAGCATAAAATTGACCTGCTTGTGCTGGCGCGATACATGCAAGTGCTGTCGACGGATTTCATTGCCCACTATCCGCAGCGAATTATCAATATTCATCACTCTTTTTTGCCGGCGTTTATTGGCGGCAAGCCGCATCATCAGGCTTACGAACGAGGGGTAAAGCTGATCGGTGCGACGGCCCATTATGTTACGGAAATTCTGGATGACGGCCCGATCATCGAGCAAGGAGTGGCGCGCATTTCACATCGCGATACCTTGGAGGATTTGGTCGAAAAAGGCCGGGATTTGGAGAAAGTAGTGCTTTCGCGCGCGGTACGCTGGCACATTGAAAACCGGATACTGCTTTACGCAAACAAAACAATCATTTTCGAGTGAATTCGGCGCGGCGGAAACAGCCTGAAAAAAGAACTCCCGGGAACGCAATAACAGCCGTTCCCGGAAGTAGGTTTTTGTAGAAGGGTTAGAATTTGGTTCCGACAACGTCTGGATTACCGTTGTCTTGAACTTCGAAAGTACCAAAGAAGCCGCTGTTTAGCATCAGGAAGTCGCTGGTCATGGCGTCGTAGTCCCCAATGTAAACAGTATTGATGGTGTTGTCGGTGTGATGAGCCGGCACCCAATTGGCATTGGAAGCGCGATGACCCAACCAACTGGCTCCGTGATTGTGCGAAACTGAGCAATAACGGTCGATTACGGAGTTATCCTCATCGGCTCGGCGATCGTAATAACAAACGGCGACGGTGCCATCCTTATCGACGGCGATGCCGGGCATAAATTGGTCGCGACCATTTCCGGTAAAACTTGCTGGCGTGGGGCTAACCACCAAGGGAGTAGAGAACGTCGCTCCACCGTCCTTTGACGAGGCGACAACGATGTCCGCATAGGCGTAGGTACCCACGGCCATATCCGGCACGATGCCGTTTATCCCGTCGGACCAGGTGATGTAGACCGTGTCGTGGGAAGGCCCCGCAGTGCGGTCTATCGCGAGTTGCGGGAACTCATTGGAGCGGAATCCGCCCTGTAAGCGTCCATTGGCGCCATTCGGCCAGACATCGGACACCTTAATCGGGGCGCTGAAGGTCTTCCCATTGTTGGTCGAGCTGGTTATATGGATTTCGTTCTGAGGCACAGCTCCAGGGTAATACTCGTACGCCACGTAGACTTTGCCGGTTGCGGAAACCGCAACGTTGGAGCCTTGAACGCCGTTGAATGAGGCTCCGCACTGTTCGTCGATTACCACGGGCTTGCCCCACGTGGAGCCGCCATCAGAGGAGCTTACCAATTCGATGGCATAGCGAGCATCGTTGGCGCAGGTACCCGTTTTCGGAAAGCTGAAGTCGAAATCAGTGTAGGTAACGTAAAGCTGCATAGCATTGGAAGGGTCAACGGTGAACCAGGGCTTATCCAGTGAATGGGTGAAGCCATCTTTGCCCGCTGCGACAATTGGACTGCCCCAAACCGCACCGCCCGAATTGGACCGGTTAATAGAAACCGCACTGATCGGATTACGGAAGCCCTGCGCGTCCGGCGGCGTTGCAGTAGCAAAAATGGAGGCATAGTAGAAACGACTCGAGCTGGTGCAAGCGATAACCGGGTCGCCGATTAAGAAGTTCAGTGGATCGCCACCGGGATTCAGGTAGCCGAGGTCAATAAAAGTTTTGCCGCCGTTCGCGGAAACAGATACACCGCTCAGGCTCCATGGGCCGTCAAAGTTCGTCAAGGCTGTCCGGAGGTAGGCGCCTGAATCGTTGTAACCCGCAACGATATTATTGCCGCACCACGCCGAAGACGTTTCGCTTTGTGTGAAACCGGTCATCACTGAGCCGACGAAGTCGAGGGTGGGATTGGATACGCGAATCGTCCCACCAAATCCCGTGGGACTTGAGGCAATGAGGGCATTGCGCCTGGCGCGATTCAAGAGTTGGGATTTGGTAGGTCCGGTAAATGTTCCACCGTCATCTCTAATTCCGGCCTTGAGATGAGGCTCATTCAGGCTCTTAGCCAACTCCAGGAAGTTCTGCATTCCACCGGAAAGCAGGGTTCGGTGGCTGGCCGGTATTTTGTGCGACGCGTCGAGGAACTTTTTCAGAAATACTTTTTTATCTACCTTGGATTGCGCCTGGGTGCTGACAGCAAAAAGAAACGCTGCAGCAGCGACCACGGCCACAATCTTACCGAGCAATACTTTTCTAAACATAGACATACGTTTCTCCTTTTAGATATCTCAATTCACGAATATCAAAACATCGAATGCAACTTGGGGCAGAAACCGAGGCGGGAACAAAAATTCACAGCTACCTGGAAGCGCGGTTCTTAGCCCACTCTCAAACCAGTGCGCTGCAATCTATCAGAAAGCAGTTACAAGTCAAGTAAGATTGAATTAAGCACGAATATAAATGGTAGAGGTCGTGGTCATCCTGTACCTACCAGGACTGCGGCAAAAAGTCCCTGTGCTACGAGGAATTGCCACCGAGCTTACTCAACGTGCTCAAAGGAGAATCGAACTAGTCTGCTGCCGCGCGGGTCTGTGACGCGCGTGCTAAATCCGCATGCAGGAGGCGGTGAAACAAATGCTCACCGGCTTCGCGGCGGACGGAAAGCCGGCCTGCCACGTACGCGCGGGAGCCAAGACCGCGTTGTACGGCGTCACAGATGGCTACGTCTTCGTCCTGCACTTTTTCGCTGACGGCGATGCTCTCGCGATTGTGTTTCTCAGCCGAGGCGCTGATATCCGCGAAGTAGTAATCGAAAACCACCGCGCACTTATCCACTCCCAGTGGCAGCACCAAATTCGTATCCATAACGCCTTCATACGCATTGATCATGAAGTTCGGATAAATCCATAAATAAAAAGCGCGGCCTTGGCGCGTGTTACCGATCGCCGCTTCAGACGCGCCGCCAGAAGAAAGCGGGCTGGATTGCAGGCAGGCACGAGCAAAATTTTCAATGGTGTATTTGGTGTACTCGATCACGCTGCTTAGACCTTTGTGCGCGTGTGGAACGTGATATCCGCCATCGAGATAATTATCCACGTACACTTTCCAGTTGCAGTTCAAGGTATACACCCTGCGGTCAAAAAAATGCATTTTGCTTTTCAATTGCAGCGGCGCTACGAGTTCGACCACTTCTCCGAGAAAATCATGGAGCGGCAGGGCACCACCATCGAGATTGACGAATACGAAGTTTTCCCAGGTGCCGACGCGAACCGGCACCAATCCATGGTCCGCGCGTTCAAAGTTACAAACGCCTTCGAACTCCACCATGCCTTTCAGCGCGCCATCGTTCCCGTACGTCCAGCCATGGTAAGGGCAGCGAAATTGTTTGGCGCAACCTTGCGCTTGCGTCACGACGGCAGCGGCGTGGTGCCGGCAGACGTTAAAGAAGGCCCGCAGTTCACCATCTTCGCTCCGAACCACCACCAGGGGCTCGCCGGCGACTTCAGCGGTGAAAAAGGAACCGTTGGACGGAACTTGGTCCAGACGACCCACCGGCTGCCAGGTTGCGGCGAAGACGCTAGAGAGCTCCAAATCATTGATGCGCGGGTCAAAGTACCAGGGAGCAGGAATGGTGGAGGCTTTTTCCAGGGGATTTTCGGGATTATAGAGGCTCAAGATCTCTTGGACACTGCTCGGCATCAATTCAATGCTCCGTGGTGAAGTTAAGGCCATACGCCTCTGAGAAGAAAAGCGAAAGGGGTAAAGCGTATTGGTGCGGAAGGAGGGATTTGAACCCCCAAGGGCTTGCGCCCGGCAGCTCCTAAGGCTGCTGCGTCTGCCAATTCCGCCACTCCCGCACGGGCGACGTTTCCCACTATACTGCGATTGGGACGGGCTTAGCTAGATGCAGCTTTATGTAATTCTCCGTATTTTCACGCTATGCCGGTTGGCTTAATAGGGCCTGAAGGGGCATAATGGCTCCTCCGGACGCTTTGGTCCCCCACCTCCAACGCTCCAATTTACAATTCGCGGCGCCTACATGATTGTCCAAGATCAAGGCACAGAACTCCTCGTCGTACGTCAAACTGACCACGCACTGCTTGCCGGCTTTTTTGCCCGGCAGTGGGGAAACGACCTGTTCACTCGGCCGGAGCCATTTGAACCTTTTTGTCTTGCGGCGGCAGAGCATGACAACGGATGGCGCGAATGGGAATTAGTGCCAGGCATCGATCCCGCCACGTTTTTGCCTTATACGTTTATGTCGATTCCTACGGAAGAGCATATGGCGCTCTATGAACGGGGATTAGGACGGCTGATTGCCGCCGATACGTATGCGGGTTTGCTCGCTTGTACGCATATCGAACAGCTTTACGATCATACTCGCGCGACGATTCCCGGATACTCCGCGAAATACGTGAAATCCAGCGAAATGAAGCCGGTTCAATCATTCATTGAGCAGCTACGGTTGCAAAAACTGCGGTTGAAGGCGGATTTGCGAGCGCAACCGGACAAGAAACCTTTTATTCACGATAAATTGGTGGAATCTAACGCGAAGCGGCTCGAGGCTGTGGATCGTCTATCACTGTATTTCTGCATGGATCCAAAAGACGTGGCTATAGTGGACGGCGTTCCGGTAGATGATCACGGAAGTGAAGCAGACCTGGTCGTTAATCCTTTAGCCGACAGTATCTTCTCCCTTTCTCCTTTTCCTTTTCGACGAGATCCTCTCGAGTTCGGAATTCTGTCACGCTCCATTCCCAAACGCCGGTACCCGGACGATAGCGAACTGCAAAGGGCGTTGATTTCGGCGCCGTACTCCTTGATTAAGTTCAGCTTGCGTTCCGCTGAAGCCCAGGCAAACAGTTTTTCTGCCTGGGCTTAGTCGCTGCTGCGAAAAAGAAAAGAATATACAGAAATAACGAGCCCGCCGAACCGGCATCCAATCCGGATGGCAAGTTGCCTGCACGCGTGCCAACATCGAGGCAATATCATGAAAAAAATGAGAGTAGCGCAAGTTTCCAAGCCCGGCGGTGACTTTGAAATCGTGGAGCGAGAGATTCCGCAACCGGGACCGGGTGAAGTACGAATCCGGGTACATGCTTGTGGCATTTGTTATAGCGATCATCTGACCAAAGATAATTTGTGGCCCGGTCTTACCTATCCGCGCGTACCCGGCCACGAAGTGGCTGGAACAATTGACGAGCTAGGCGCCGGCGTGAGCGGGTGGCAGAAAGGGCAGCGAGTTGGCGTGGGATGGCACGGGGGCCACGATGGAATTTGCTTGTCCTGTCGACGAGGAGATTTTGTAAATTGCGCGAACGGAAAAGTATGCGGCATCAGTTTCGACGGCGGCTACGGAGAATATTTGATCGCGCCGAAGGAAGCCGTTGCCGCGATGCCGGATTCGCTGGACCCGGCAGAAGCCGCCCCTTTGCTCTGCGCGGGAATAACCACATTTAATGGTCTGCGACATAGCGGGGCGCTCCCGGGCGATTTGGTAGCGGTACAGGGGATTGGCGGCCTTGGACATTTGGGTATTCAGTTTGCAAATAAATTCGGCTATCGCGTCGCGGCGGTTGGACGCGGTTCGGAAAACGCTGCGTTGGCCAAAAAACTGGGCGCCAGCGTTTATATCGACAGCAAGGCCACCAATGCGGCTCAAGAGTTGCAGAAATTAGGCGGAGCAAAGGTAATTCTAGCGACTGCGCCCAACGCCAAATCGATAACGGATCTGGTCGGCGGCCTTGGCGTGAATGGGAAAATGGTGCTCGTTGGCGCGCCGTTTGAACCCATCGAAATCTCACCGCTACAGGTAATTCCCGGACGCAGAGCGATCCAAGGTTGGGCTTCAGGAATCCCCACGGATTCGGAAGATACTTTGCGATTCGCAGAGTTATCCGGCGTGCGACCGATGATCGAAAAGTTTTCACTCGAAAAGGTGAAAGAAGCCTACGAAAGAATGACCAGTGGGCAAGCGCAGTTCCGCGTGGTGCTCACCATGTAGCGTGTCAAACACCAAGGTCAAAAGGGAACACTCCGCCGCGAACCCACGATGCTAGCATAGTCAATTAAACGTCGTGACACGACGAGAACGCCTGATCTGAAGCTCTGTTTCATGGGCTGCGGGGAGACCAAACTTGTGCTGATGATCGCGCATCGCGGGGCTTCAGGGTATGCGCCGGAAAACACTATGGCGGCATTTCGTAAAGCACTGGCCATGGGCGTGAAATTTATCGAAACGGACTTGCAGCTTTCTCGAGATTCGCATTATGTAGCGATGCACGATGACACCGTGAACCGGACGACGAATGGAGAAGGTTCGGTACATGACATGACGTTAGCGGAGCTTCGCAAATTGGACGCTGGTTCCTGGTTTGGAAGCGAATTCGCCGGCGAGGTCATCCCCACTTTGGAAGAAATTCTGGAGTTCACGAAAAAACATGATGCGGTTTTTTATCTGGAGCTGAAACCCGGTGGTTCCTGGGGCGGAGAACACGCATTAATCAGCGCAATGCGCCAATCTGGAGAAGCTGCACGCTGCGTTGTGATTTCCTTTGACCCTTCTTTGTTGACCGCGGTGCGAAAGATCGAACCCACATTGATGACCGGACTTCTGTACGACGGCCATATTGAACAGCCGATCGAGAAGGCCTTATCGATTGGAGCCCGGCAGATTGCGGTCCGCGGAGATTTGGTATCACCCAGTCTTTTGGCCGAAGCAAAAAAGAATGATCTACAAGTGGTGTGCTGGACGGTGAATCAGCTTGCGCACATTCGCATGTTATCCGAAGCGGGTGTGGACGGAATTATGAGCGACTACCCTGACCGGTTGGTGGCGGTAAACAACAGTCGCGGGGAACCTAGGACTGCGGAGTAAAACTTCTAAAAAAGTCCGCGAGCTGTGCGACCGATAATTGCTCCGCACGCGCATCGGGTCGAAGGTCCAGAGATTCCAAAGTTTTTCGCACCATTTGCGGCTCTGCCACGGAGCGCAGGTTGTTCACCAGATTTTTCCTCTTCTGCGCAAAACAATTTTTCACGAAGTCGAGAAAACTTTCAATATGCGGCAAGGCAAGTGCGGCGCGTTCGCCCGGCAAGCGTAGCGTCACTAGCGCTGAAGTCACTTCCGGCGGCGGACTGAAGGCGCTACGCGGAATCTCGAATACGAATTCGGGGCGTGAATAAAGTTGCGTAACCACGGATAGATAGCCGTACGCCTTGGTGCCGGGTTCCGCCGCGAGCCGTAGCGCTACCTCCGTCTGAATGACGACGTGAATTTCGTCGATGCAATCCGCAAAGGAAAAAAGCCGATGCAAAATTGGTGAAGTGATGTAATAGGGCAGATTGCCATAAACGCGAATGCGGCGTCCTGCCCCGATGCTGGGGATGTCCACTTCCAGCACATCACTTTGAATCACTGTAAGATTGCGAAATTGTTTGGAAAGATGACGCAAATGATCGCCGAGGTGGGGATCGATTTCTATGGCGTACACGGGCACGCCGCTGGCAGCGAGATGCTCAGTCATCTCGCCGTGTCCGGCGCCGATCTCAATCCAGCAATGATCCTTGCCGGTGAAAGGCGCTGTAGCGTGTCGCGATACGCGGATTGCCCGGGAAATCTGCTCCTGCCAATCCAGGTCGGCGAGAAAATGCTGTCCTAACCTTTGTCGTGCCATGTGTTACTGAGTGTAACGTACGCTGGCCAAGGTGACTCAGCGGGAAGAAATGTCTCGGTTGTCGTAAACTGTTAATGTGAGTTTAGCGAGCGCATTGTGAAAATTTTATTTGTTGCATCGGAAGGGCTGCCATTTTCGAAAACGGGCGGTCTCGCGGATGTAATCGAAGCGTTGCCTAAGGCTTTGGCGAAGCAGGGCCACGAAGTGGCAGTGGTGCTGCCGGGTTACCGCGGCACCAAGGCGACAACGATTATCATGCCCAGCGTGACCGTTCCCATGGGCAAGCAATTACGCTTTCCTGCAATCCTAGACGGAACCGTGCTGCAGAATGTCCGATATTTTTTTGTCGATGATCCCGCTTATTTTGATCGCGAGGGATTATATGGGGGAAGTTCGGGCGATTACCCTGACAATGCAGCGCGCTTCGGGGAGTTCAGCCGCGTCGCAATCGAAATCGCCAAGCATATTTGGTTGCCGGATGTGATTCATTGCCACGATTGGCAGACGGGGCTCGTCCCGGTGCTGCTGCGGACGGCTTACGCGGCAGATCCCGTGCTGCGAAATATTCCGGTTCTCTTCACCATTCACAACATGGCATATCACGGGTTATTTCCAAAGGAAATTCTCGAAAGTACTGGAATTCCGCAAACCGTATTTCAGACTGATGGAATGGAATTCTACGGCAAGGTTAATTTCCTCAAAGGTGGCTTGGTCTATTCAGATTTTTTGACCACGGTCAGCAAGAAATATGCGCAGGAAATCCAGACACCCGAATTTGGCTGTGGACTGGATGGCGTGGTTCGCAGCCGCAAAGAACGACTGTACGGAATTTTGAACGGGGTCGATTACTCTGTATGGAACCCGGAGAAGGATTCGCTGATTGCGGCGAAATACTCGGCGAAGGATTTGACTGGGAAGCAGATCTGCAAACAAGCGCTAATTGAAATGTACGGATTGCCAGCGGACCATGCCGCGCGCCCGGTGATTGGGATTGTTTCGCGATTTGCGGATCAAAAGGGCTTTGACCTGATCGCTGACCAGGCGCACGAATTGATGAAGCAGGATTTGCTTCTGACGGTGCTTGGATCGGGCGAGCGCCGCTACGAGGAAATGTTCCTCGCGCTGGCCAAGGCTTATCCGGGTCGTGTCGGGGTGAAAATCGCTTACGACGATAAAATGGCTCATGCCATCGAAGCCGGCGCGGATATGTTTTTGATGCCGTCGCGATACGAGCCATGCGGCTTGAATCAGATCTACAGCCTGAAGTACGGTACGGTGCCGATTGTTCGCGCTACAGGCGGTCTTGACGATACAATCGAGCCGTTTGATTTGGAGCACGGAACCGGTACCGGTTTCAAATTCGGCGAGTATACCGGTGCAGCGATGCTTCACTGTGTGCAACAGGCGTTGCATCATCATGAAGACGGCAGAATCTGGAAGCGAATCCAATTGAATGGAATGGCCAAGGATTTTTCGTGGAAAGCGTCGGCGACAGAGTACAGCAAGCTTTATGAAGGCGCTCGCCCACTGCATGCCGCATAAACAGGGTAGAGTATCTTATAACCGTTTTTAGCATCTAATTGAGAGGAGCAATATTCGGCGGGAGGAACCAAGCCGATGAGGACAATTATGGCGGATAACATTTTGGCTGTGAATGATGGGAACTTCGAGGCTGAAGTAATCATCGCGAGCAATTCGCAACCGGTGATGGTGGACTTCTGGGCGGAGTGGTGCCGGCCATGCCATCAACTGGCGCCGACGGTTGCCGAAATCGCCCAGGACTATGCCGGAAAATTGAAAGTAACAAAGTTGAATGTGGACGAAGCCATGAATTCAGCGGGGCGATATAACATCCGTGGCATTCCAACTTTGCTGGTTTTTAGAAATGGTCAGGTAGTTGAGCAGATTGTGGGCGCGGTGCCTAAGGATCAGATCACCAAGGCCGTCGATCGCCACCTCAGTTAAGTTAAGACTTGACGGAATAGAGCATTGCGGACGCGTCTCAAGTGGATTTGAGACGCGTTTTTTTTGCGTGGCAAATCCTGAGCTTCCGCAAATTGTTTTATAGCGCGGGCCCGTCCAGCTTAATTTTGCATTTCCCCAAACAGGATATACTCCACCATACAAGATCGAAAATCACAGGAGGCAGTTCTCAACCCGCCCACGTGTCCCAGCCTATCGCAACCAGCTCTTCGCCCTCTTCGTCAAAACGCTACGCGCTTCTAGTCGCGGCGGGAATTTTTCTTAGCCGCATAGCTGGACTGATTCGCGACCGCGTTTTCGCTCATTATTTTGGAAATTCCGACGCCGCGGACGCCTTCAAAGCGGCGTTTCGCATCCCGAATTTTTTGCAGAACTTGTTTGGCGAAGGAGTCCTATCCGCCTCCTTTATCCCGGTTTATGCAGGGTTGCTTGCGCGAAGGGAAGAGGACCAGGCGAGGCGCACGGCTGGCGCAGTAGCGGCTCTGCTTGCCCTTACCGCTTCCGTGCTGGTGTTGCTGGGCGTGTTGACCACGCCGTATTTAATTGACGTAATAGCTCCGGGGTTCTCCGGCGAAAAGCGTGCGCTAACCATTCAGTTGGTACGCATATTATTTCCGGGTGCGGGCCTGCTGGTGTTTTCAGCGTGGTGCCTGGGAATTCTCAATAGCCATCGCCGTTTTTTTCTCTCCTATACCGCGCCGGTACTTTGGAATGTCGCGCTCATCGCCGCAATGTGGATTTATGGCGCGCGGTATTCGCAATATCCGCTCGCCATCATACTGTCGTGGGCGTCCGTGGTCGGCAGCGGCTTGCAAGTGGCGATACAGCTTCCCGAAGTGCTGCGGTTGCTCAAAGGTTTGCGTATCTCGTTTGCCTACCAAACCGAACACGTTCGCACCGTGATTCGCAATTTTTTTCCCGTTTTTTTCAGCCGCGGGGTAGTTCAGATCAGCGCGTATGTGGACGCTGTGCTGGCGAGCCTGCTTCCCACGGGGGCAGTAGCCGCCCTGGCTTACGCGCAAACGTTGTACACATTGCCGGTCAGTTTGTTTGGCATGTCCGTGTCCGCTGCCGAGCTTCCCGCCATGTCCAGCGCGGTCGGAAGCGCGTCGGAAGTTTCCGAAGCTTTGCGCGCCAGGTTGAATGCGGGACTTCGGCAAATTACGTTTTTCGTTTTGCCCTCCGTGGCCGCGTTTCTGATTCTCGGTGACGTGATTGTTGCTGCGATCTACCAGACCGGCAAATTTGGCCATGCCGACGTAATTTACGTGTGGGGGATTCTTGCCGGTTCCACTGTGGGCCTGCTGGCCTCGACCCTGGGCCGGCTCTATTCTTCAACGTACTACGCACTGCGCGACACGCGCACGCCGCTGCGCTTTGCGATACTCCGGGTCATTTTAACGACCGTGCTCGGTTATCTCGCGGCGTTGCCATTGCCGCATTTGCTGGCAATTGATTCACGGTGGGGCGTAGCCGGACTGACAATTTCAGCCGGAGTTTCATCGTGGGTTGAGTTCGCGCTGCTGCGTAGAAGGTTGAACACGCGTATCGGGCAAACGGGTTTGCCAAGCGAGTACTTAATCAAAGCGTGGGCCGTCGCACTACCGGCGGCAGCCATCGCGCGCGGCATTTTGTTTTTGTTGGCACAGCATCTGCAGCGCATATTGCTCGCGGCCGTTGTGCTTGGAATCTACGGCGGCCTCTATTTTCTCGGAATGTATTTGTTAGGAGTACCGGAAGCAAAATCGCTTTTCAGCAGGGTGCTGCGCATGAAAGACAGAAACGCATGAACCGGACGCGCTGCCATTGGGCCACAAGCGCTCTGAATATCCAGTATCACGATGAAGAGTGGGGCGTCCCTGTTCACGACGAGAATCGCTGGTTTGAATTCTTGATACTCGAAGGCGCGCAGGCGGGATTAAGCTGGGAAACCATTTTGCGCAAGCGCGACCGATACCGCGAAGTTTTTGATGGGTTTGATCCGGCCGTGGTCGCGCGTTATGGAAAGAAGAAGGAAAAGGAATTGCTGGCGGACGCGGGTATCATTCGGAACCGGCTGAAAATTTCTTCGGCAATAAGCAACGCGCAGGCTTTTCTGGCAATACAGAAAGAATTTGGCTCCTTCGATGCGTATATTTGGCAAATCACGGGAGGAGCGCCGCGCCACAACGCCTGGGAGCATTCGAAGCAAATACCCGCGAGAACGCCGGAGTCTGACGCCTTAAGCAAAGAGTTGAAACGGCGAGGATTTCGTTTCGTGGGTTCGACGATTTGTTACGCATTGATGGAGGCCACGGGCCTGGTAAACGATCACCTGAAGAGCTGCTTTCGATATTCTGAAGTATCGTCTAAAAGAACCAAACGTTCCGCGAGGAGCGCCCGTAAAAATTCCCACTGGTGCGGCATTCTAAGCCAATAACTTCGTTCGCTTGCGTTGCTCGCAGTGCCAGCGTACGATTCTGCATTGGTGCGCTCCGTAAATTCCCACCTGTTTTTTCCTCTCTCCTGACATAGCGGAGAGGGAAGTGTGTGGACCGCAGCAGCCATTGCAATTGAGGAGAAATCGGGCATGAAATCGGTGGTGGTAGTCGGCGCTCAGTGGGGTGATGAGGGCAAAGGCAAAGTCGTCGATTACCTTTCGGGCTCGTTCGATTACATCGCGCGTGTCGCGGGCGGGCATAATGCCGGCCACACCGTCATCATCGGCAAAGACAAATACGTTTTGCAGCTTATTCCCTGCGGAATTTTGCGCCCTAAGCAGCACGCGGTGATTGGGATGGGAACTGTGGTTGATCCTGCCGCTCTCGTGGCTGAGATCACTATGCTTGCGAAGGCGGGAATTGACGTTAAGGGCCGGTTGCATATCAGCAACCGGGCGCACCTGATTTTTCCTTATCATCGCGAATTAGACAAAGCCGCGGAAACTGCTCTCGGCGCAAATAAAATTGGCACAACCTCGCGCGGAATTGGGCCGGCGTACGAAGACAAAATGGCGCGGCGCGGTTTGCGAATGTGTGATCTGCTCGACCCTGCATTATTTAAAGAAAAGGCCGCTCGCGTTGTAGCCACGAAAAATCGGTTGGCTAAGGGCGCGTACGGAGCAGACATTGATTTCACTCACGAAGTGGATGAGACACTTAAAGTCGGCGACAAAATCCGCGGCTACATTTGCGACACGGCCCAGTTGATCAATCACGCGTTGGATAGCGGCAAGTCCGTGCTATTCGAGGGCGCGCAGGGCACCATGCTTGATATTGATCACGGCACCTACCCCTTTGTCACCTCATCCAGTGCGACCTCGGGAGGAGCAGCCACCGGCGTAGGCGTTCCACCTACAAAAATAAAACACGTTCTTGGCATCTCCAAAGCATATACCACGCGAGTCGGCAGCGGCCCGTTTCCCACGGAAATGCCTGATCTCGACGCCCAGGAAGTGCGCAAGCGTGGACAAGAATTTGGCGCAGTGACGGGAAGGCCTCGGCGTTGCGGCTGGCTGGATCTCGCGGTCTTGCGATACGCCAAAATGATCAACGGCATCGATTCGCTGGTGATCACCAAGTTGGATGTCTTCGACACCCAGCGCGAAATTCAGATTTGCACCGGTTATAAATATAAGGGTACGGCGCTTGACGAAATGCCCGCTCTCGCCGAAGACTATGATCGTGTGACGCCACAGTATAAAACCTTACCCGGATGGTCGGAATCGACATACGGAGTCAAGGACGCGGCAAAACTTCCGAAAGCGGCATTGGATTATTTACGATTTATTTCGGATCATTTGCAAATTGAAATCGGCATGATCTCAACGGGGCCGGAGCGCGACGCCACCATTGTTCCCGCGGGAACGCTGTTGGCTCGCTGGCTGTAAATACTTCTGCTCGCGTTTTGCGCAGTGGGCAACTTAAAGCTGCTGAGTTTGATAGAGAATCGTTCCAAGGCCAGACCACACCATGCTCAGCTACGAGCAAGCCCGCCAAATTGTTATTCGCAAAATTGCAGACCGCCGCATTTTACGCGCACCGGAAAACGTGCCCATTCACCAGGCGCTTGGCCGCGTGCTGGCTCAGCCAATAAACGCGGATCGCGACTATCCGCCATTTAATCGTTCGACGCGCGACGGCTATGCGGTGCGCGCCGCGGAAGCAAACGGCGGAGCCTCCTTGCGTTGCGTGGACGAAATAAAAGCTGGCGACAACGTAAGCAAGCCTCTCGCTTCCGGTACCTGCATACAAATCATGACCGGAGCAGCTGTGCCTGAGGGCGCTGACGCCGTCGTGATGGTGGAATTCACGAAAAGGACTGGCGAATTGGTAACATTTCAGCGAGGCACTGAAACAGGCCAGAGCGTTGTTTCACGCGGGAGCGAAGCACGAGCAGCGACGCCATTGCTGCAATCTGGGGCGCGATTGGGTTACGCCGAACTGGCCATCGCTGCGCAAGTAGGCGCAACGCAACTGCCATGTTGTCCGAAACCTCGCGTGGCGATACTCTCCACCGGAGATGAGGTAATCAGTATTGATTCCACACCGGCCACTTTTCAGATTCGCAACAGCAACAGCGTTTCATTGGCCGCGCAGGTGACGCTCGCCGGCGGCGAGCCTGTGCTGCTAGGCAACGCCGCGGACAACAAAAACGATTTGCGCGAAAAAATCACCAACGGTTTACAAGCGGATATGCTCGTGCTTTCCGGCGGCGTTTCCATGGGCAAGTATGATTTTGTCGAAGCCGTTTTGCAGGAAATGGGAACAGAGTTTTATTTCGACGCCGTCGCGATTCGTCCTGGAAAACCAACAGTCTTCGCGCGGCACGCGGATAAATTCGTCTTTGGTCTTCCAGGCAACCCGGTTTCTACCATGGTGACGTTTGAACTTTTTGTTGTTCCCGCGATGGATAGCCTCAGCGGTTCAGCTCCGCGTCCTTTGCCTTTGTTGAAGGCGCGGCTTACCTCGACCGTTAAAGAAAAAACCGGCCTCGCGCATTTTCTCCCAGCGGTTGTTGCTTGGCCCAAGGATCGAGCGGAGGTAACCGCTTTGCCCTGGCAAGGGTCCGGAGACATCGCGGCACTGGCAAAAGCGAATTGTTTTCTGGTGATCTCCGAAGACGTAGGGGAAATTTGTGCCGGCGACCGCGCACACATTCTGCTCCGGAAGGATCTGATGTGAAACGCGGTACGCAAAAACTATCTCACTACCGTAAGCGCGGCGAAGTGAACATGGTCGACGTGTCGCAGAAACAAGTCACCGCACGCACAGCGGTTGCAACCGGTTTCGTAAAAATGTCGCCCCAGGTGGTGCGTGCCGTGAAACGTCTCCACAACCCCAAAGGGAACCCTCTTGAGGTGGCGCGCATTGCCGGAATCGCCGCGGTTAAGCGCACTGCGGAGTGGATACCTCTTTGTCATCCTCTTCCCCTCACTTACATTGATGTGACCGCGCGGCTATGCAAAAATGGCATTGAGCTGCAATCTCGCGTCACAGCGACCGCGCAAACAGGCGTGGAGATGGAAGCGCTGGTTGGCGTCACTGCGGCTGCGCTGACGGTCTACGACATGTGCAAAGCCATCGATAAGAGCATGGAAATCAGCGACATTCGCCTCCTTCAGAAAACCGGCGGCAAGAGCGGCGACTATTTTGCGCGTGTTTCTAAAAAAATGACCCGCACGCGAGCGGGTCAACTCCACAGTCCGGCGAGATCATGAGCGCGGCCGGCGGAAAATCCGTAAAGTTGCTTCTGGCGGAGGACAATCCGCTAGTACGCAATTTGGTGCTTAAGAGTCTGGAGCCCGTTTGCGATGTGGTGACCGCCAACGATGGCGCGGATGCTTTGTTGAAAGTGATCGATGACCCGCCCGACTTGATTCTTTGCGACTACAAAATGCCCGGTCTCGATGGCCGCCAGCTATTTGAAAAATTGCGCAGCCGCGAGGCTACTAGCAAAATTCCGTTTTTGTTCATGGCCAACCGCGCGGACATTGAAGAAAAGTTGCGTCCCATGATCGACGGCGTCGAAGATTTCATCGCCAAGCCGTTTCTCGTAAAAGATTTGCTCAGTGCCACAAAAAAGGTTGTCGATCGCCTGATGCTCGAAAAAATGCAGCGGCGCGCTTCGCGGCCTGGTGTGATTCAGGGCCGTCTTGAAGAGATGAGCATGATTGATCTTTTGCAATCCCTGGAAATGGGCCAGAAGTCTTGCCGGTTGCAGGTAACAAAAGCCGGCGAACAGTGCGAACTTTATTTCGCCAGCGGTCAATGCCGCGATGCGAAGATGGGCGCGCTGGAAGGCGACGAGGCGGTATTTAAGATTGTGCTGTGGACCGAAGGCGAATTCGAAATTGACTTCAACGCCGCAAACGCCTCGCAACGCACTACCACCACGCGCAGCACTACGGGCTTACTTATGGAAGCAATGCGCCTCATGGATGAAGCCAGCCGCGATACCGTCGAGTCCGCCTGAGCCCGCTCATGCGCGTTGCCATCGTTACCGTAAGCGACACAGTAGCCGCCGGCACCAGGGAAGATGCCTCCGGCCCCGCCGCTTTAGCCTATTGCCGGGGTCTGGGATGGGAAATTATCACCTCGCTGGTTTTTTCCGACGACCCAGCGCAACTTCGCGAACAGCTCCGCAAACTTGCCGATTCTGGTCGCGTCGATTTGATTCTTACCTCCGGCGGCACGGGGCTCGGCCCTCGCGACAACACCCCGGAATCGACCGTAGCTATTGCTGATATGCGTATTCCGGGAATTGCGGAAGAGATGCGCCGAATCGGTGCCCAGTCGACTCCTACCGCGCTGCTTTCGCGCGCCGTGGCGGTAGTGCGCAACAAAACCATCATCGTTAATCTTCCAGGCAGCCCCAAAGGGGCCGTGGAGTCGCTCGCGGCCATCGCACACCTGTTGCCTCACGCCATTCACGTGATTCATGGCGGGCGCCACGACTGAAGTTTCGCGCCCCTTCCAGGCCCTGCCGTAGGCGGCGCCCCTCAATCGATGGTTGACGCATCCCGCCGCGTCCGTAACAATGTTTCCACCATGCCAAACAAACTGTCCGGCAAGAAACTCGCCGTCCTCGGCGCCGGAAAACTCGGAAGCATACTGCTGCGCGCGTATCTCAAGCAGGGGCTTTTCTCTCCCAAGCTTGTAACCGTCACTGTAAAGCACGAAGAAAAGGCCGCCGCGCACGCCAAGCTGCTCGGGGTCGCGGCCACCACCGATAATCGCAAAGCGGTCCACGGCGCCGACATTATTCTGCTCGGTGTGAAGCCGCAGGTTATCGGCGAGGTTCTGAAAGATATTTCATCCGAGCTCACCGAAAAGAGTTTGGTAATTTCGGTCGCCGCTTCTGTGCCGACTTCCTACATCGAGCAGCGGCTGGGCGCCAAGGTTCCCGTGATTCGCGCCATGCCAAACACCTGCTCCGCGGTGGGATGCGGGATGACCGGAATTTGTCGCGGCGCGCACGCTAGCCCCCAGCATATGGAAATGGCTAAAGCCATGTTCGACGCGGTCGGCAAAACGGTAATCGTTGACGAAAAAAATATGGACGCCGTCACTGGCCTTTCCGCCAGCGGCCCTGCGTTCGCCTACATCATTCTGGAATCCTTCGCTGAAGCGGGCGTGAAAGTGGGACTGCCCCGCGACGTTTCGACACTGCTCGCCTCGCAAATGCTGAAAGGCGCGGCAAGCGTGGTGTTGGAAACGGGCGATCATCCCGCACTGCTCAAGGACGCAGTGACCACACCGGCAGGCTGCACGATTGACGGCATTCTGGAACTTGAAGAAGGCAAGCTCCGCGTCACGTTAATCAAGGCGGTGGTGAAAGCCACGCAGCGCGCCGGCGAACTGCTGTTTGAGAAGTAAACGGCTACCCAATCTATTGCGGGAAAAAGAGTAAGGTGCAAAATGCCGCATAACACACGCCATGACTTCAGAAAATAAATCAGAGCACGACGGCTCACCCGCTGCTCCGCTGGAAAAGGCCAAGACCGTCTCGAATCAGGCAAGTTTGGCTATGGAACTTCCTTTTACGCTGGTCGCGGCAGTAGTGTTTGGCGGCGGGCTCGGTTTTTTTCTGGACCGATGGCTGCACACGAAACCAATCTTCATGATTCTGCTGGGAGGTCTTGGATTTTTCGCCGGAGTCCGCGAGGTAATCCGGAGATTGTCTGCTAGTAGCGATGGCTGAAACCTCCGATGCGGGATTAACCTTCGCGAGGACGGAACAGCGCATCGCGAAGTTGACGCTCGCTTTCGGTATGGCTGGCGCCACGGTTACAGCGTTCTTTTTTTCCTGGAGCAATGGCCTTGGCGTTCTGATCGGTGCGGCACTGGCCTGGCTCAATTTTCGCTGGCTGCGGCGAGGGATGGACGCGCTAGTACAGGCTGCAAGCGACCCAACGGGACCTCGTCCTCAGCAAGCGCAAGTGTTTGCGGCGCTACGCACTGCCGGGCGCTACGCTTTGCTCGGTGTGCTCATCTATGTTATTTTTAAGGTATTCGGTGTTCCCATATTGAGCATGCTGCTGGGGTTGTGTGCGCTGGGAGCTGCCGCTACTACCACTAGTTTGTACGAAATCCTGCATTCCTCGGAATAGGTGAATGGAACATCACGTCAGTTGGTTGACGCAAGTTGTAAATCACTACTTTGGCCGCTTCGCGCTAGCTCTATTGGGCTTGATGCACGTCCAGCCGCACGATTCGGCGAATCCGATCCCCGAGCAAGTCGTTATGTCCCTGCTGGTTTTGCTATTGGTCACGTTGCTCGCCCTTTGGGTGCGATCCAGGCTTTCGGTTGACCGGCCAGGCGCATCGCAGCAGGTTGCCGAGTTGTTACTGACCAACCCTCTTGGTTTCGGTATTCGCGACCAGGTGGAAGAAAACATCCACCATCGGAAGCCGCAGCACATTTATATGGTCGGTGCAGTCGCGCTATTCATATTGTTCTCGAATTTGATGAGCGTTTTTCCGTTTCTTACCGCGCCCACTTCCGTGGTTACCGTGCCACTGGCAGCGGCCGCCATCACCTTTCTTTATTTCAACTGGCAAGGTCTTCGCCACCATGGCGTCGGTCATTACCTGCTTACATTTGCCGGCTCGCCGCGAAAAATAGGGGACTGGATTTTGGCGGTGCTGTTGTTCCCGGTGGAAATCATCAGCACCATGGCGCGCTTACTCTCGCTTACCGTCCGGTTGTGGGCCAATATTTTCGCCAGCGATCTTTTGTATGGTATTTTTCTGAGCCTGCTGGTTACACCCGCGGTCTGGGGATGGAGTAAGCATCCGGTGCTTGGCGTCTTCCTTGGAATTTTTCCGGCGCTGATTCCCATCGCGTTCATCGGACTCCACATTTTCGTTGCAGTGATCCAAGCGTATATTTTTACGGTGCTGCCCTCGATTTATATTGGGCTGGCTACCGCGGACGAGCATTAGAGCCTTCAAGAATTTGTTCGCCGTTTCAGTGTGAGCCCGGCTGCACGGTGTCCGGGAACCACCTCCTGACGGCAATTCACGAGGAGAAAGTAATGAAAAAAATAGCAGTGGTGTTGTTCGCGTTCGTGTTGGTGATGCTGATTGCGCCTGCCGCGTTCGCGCAGGGCACCGCCCCCGATAAAGCCCCGATCAATCCCAGTTACCTGGCAATTGCCGCAGGTTTTGGGATCGGCATTGCGGCCTTCGGCGGCGCGTTGGGACAGGGCAAGATAGCCGGTGCGGCTTGCGAAGGCATGGCGCGCAACCCGGGAGCCGCCGGAGCAGTACGCGCGGCGATGATCCTTGGCCTAGTCTTCGTCGAAACTTTATCGCTGTTTACGTTCGTCGTAGCCATTCTTCTCTATCTAAAGATGTAAGGTTGCGAAACGGAAAAGATTCGGCGGCCCGGAGGCGAAAGCTTTCGGGCCATTTTCTTTTTGTGGCCTAAACAATACGGGGATAAATCCTGGGCTGAAGGGTACGGAGCTAATGCTTTACTGAAACCGCCCGCCGCCTATCAGCGAACGTTGCAGAATCATCTGCAGAATGCTGTTGGGAAATAGCCCCAAATATAAAGTGCCAAGTATTGCGATCACCAGAACCACGTTGACCCCCACCGAGAAGCGAACTGGGGCCAGTTGCAAAGCTTCCGGTGACGGCTCGCGCATGTACATCACCACGATCAGCCGCAAATAATAGTAAGCGCCAATAACGCTGTTCACCGCCATCAAAACCGCAAGCCAAATAAGATGCGAATTGACGGCCGCCTTAAAAATATACAACTTGCCAAAAAATCCCGCGGTAATCGGCAGGCCTAGCAGCGAGAGCAAAAACAGCGTTAAGGTTGCTGCAATCACTGGCTGGCGTTGGCTCAGGCCGGCGTAATCGTCCAAAGACAGATTTTTCTCGCCCTTGCCGCCTAGCTCGGAAACAATCGCGAACGCCCCGATTTTTACCAGCGCATAGCTCGCTAGATAAAAAAGAATAGCCGCATACGCTGGCCCCGCGCCGTCGATCTCGGAGCGCATAAACGTCACTGCGGCGAAAGCGACCAAAATGTAGCCCGCGTGCGCAATCGAGCTGTAGGCCAGCAGCCGTTTTACGTTGGTCTGCACCAGCGCACCCAGATTTCCCGCGAACATGGTGAGTATTGCGAGTAGCCAGAACGCCCAGAACCAAAAATCGCTGGCGGCATGCACGGTGGCAAAAATGCGAAGGAGCAGCGCAAATGCCGCGGCTTTTGGCCCCGCGGAAAAAAGTGCCGTCACCGGCGTTGGCGCGCCTTCGTACACGTCAGGCGTCCAAATTTGAAATGGAGCGGCGGCGACCTTGAAGCCCAGGCCAATCAAGATCAGAGACAGTCCCAGCCGGAGCAAGGTGCTCGAGGAATCCGTTGCGGACATCAGCGCCAGGTTGGTCGTGCCCGTGGCACCATAAACCAAAGCGATCCCGTACAGGAAAAACGCCGTTGCGAATGAGCCAAGAAGAAAATACTTCATCGCGGACTCGCTGGACTTCAGCGAATCGCGACGGTAACCCGCCAGGATGTAACTGGAAATAGAGCTCATCTCCAGGCCGATGAATCCCGTGAGCAACTCCTGCGCGGAGGCCAACACGCCCATTCCGGCGGTGGCAAACAGCAGCAGCGCATAAAATTCGGCTGGCTCAAGCCCTTCGCGATCCAAGTAAGGCGCCGCCACGAGAACCGACATGCAAGCAATAATCCCAATCAGCCAGTGAAAGAAAAGACTATATCCATCGAATTGGATCAGGCCGTTGAACGCGGGGCCGGAGTGTGCGGCAGAAAGAAAAGTAGCTAAAGTTCCAAGCAGCGCCCCCGCAAAAGCTAGCGCGCTCAAAACATGGCGGCTGCGCACCATGGGTTGCAGAACCATCGCCAGCACACCAAACAAGCACCACACCGTTTCCGGCAGCACGCGATAAAAGTCTTCAGGGCGGGGAATCATTTAGCGGGTTCCGAGCCTTTCCGCAGCCAATTGCGTGCGCTGTGCTGTCCGCGGCGTGGCGTCTTGCGGGGTTCTTAGCTTCGGTGTGGCGGCTTCATGCATTTGCGGGCGAGTCATCTGGTCCAGTACCGCCTGCGAAGATCCGGCGGTGCGTCGAATAATGTACGCAGAACCAATACCCATCCACAACGTGATTACCGCCATCGCGATGAGAATGCCTCTTTCGCGACTGGAAATATCCGGCAGGGTACGGTTTTTGTCGTGCGTGATTTCGCCGAAGAAAACTCGTTGGTATGCCCACAACAAATAGCACGCCGAAAGGATTACTCCGGTAGCAGCCCACGCAGCCCAGGTCCAATGCACCTGATACGTTCCCAGCAGAATTAAATATTCCCCGACGAATCCATTCAGTATCGGTAACCCGAGTGAAGATAACGCGACAAACAGGAAGAACGCCGCTAGTTTTGGCATCGGCATCGCCAGTCCGCCGAACTCACTCATTTCAAAAGTATGGCGGCGATCGTAAAGCATGCCCACCAGAAGAAACAGCGCCCCGGTTGAAATACCGTGAGCCAGCATCTGGTAAACCGCGCCTTGTATGGAAATATTGTTGAATGCAAAAATTCCCAGCACCACAAAACCCAAGTGGCTCACCGAAGAATAAGCCACGAGCTTTTTCAAATTTGGCTGCACCATTGCCACCAGCGCGCCGTAAATAATTCCGACGATGGCCAGCGCAGCCACCCACGGAGCCGCCCGGTGCGCCGCCTCGGGAAAAAGTGGTAAGCAGAATCGCAGCATGCCGTACGTGCCCATTTTCAGCAGCACTCCCGCGAGCATCACGGATCCAGCCGTAGGAGCTTCGACGTGCGCGTCTGGCAGCCAGGTATGCAGCGGAAACAGCGGCACCTTAATCGCAAAGGCCAGGAAGAAGGAAAGAAACAGCAGCATCTCCGTGCGCGGGGACAGGCTTAGCACGCCCGCCTGCAGTAATTCTTGAACTCCGGCTACATCAAATTTTCCGTAGTGAAATCCGGCTAGGTCAAATGTTCCGGTGGAGTTGTACAGCCAGATAATGCCAACCAACATCAAGATCGAGCCCGCCATCGTATACAGCACAAATTTTACCGCTGCATAGACGCGGCGCTCGTGACCCCAGATGCCGATCAGAAAAGCCATCGGGATCAGCATCACTTCCCAGAAAAGGAAGAAGAGAAACAGATCCAGCGACAGGAACACACCGACCACTCCAACTTCCAGCAGCAGCAACATGATGAAAAATTCTTTTACGCGGTGGCTGATGCTGCTCCATGACGCCAGAATCGAAATCGGAGTCAAAAGAGTAGTCAGCAAAACCAGAAACAGGCTGATGCCATCCACGCCAAGGTGATAATTGATCGGCGGATAGTGAATCCACGTGGCGAATTCCTGAAACTGATAGCCGGACCAACCGATGCGCGCGTTGCGCAGCAGCCAAAGCGAAAATCCAAATTCTATCAATGAGATTGTGAGCGCCAGGCGGCGTATCCAAGTGTGGTCATCAGAGCGTAGCGGCAAAAGCGCCAGCACTCCGCAAGCGGGAAAGAAAATCAAAACGGAAAGCAGGCCGGGAGTCATCGTTGAGCCATCCCGGCAACTGGCTTCAGAATCGGCCAGAAAATAACGGCAATCACCAAAATCGCTCCAACCAGTACCCATACCGCATAACTTCGCGTATTTCCGGATTGTGTTTGCCGCACTTGGTCGCCCACGACGCCGGTGCCCTGAGCGATGCCATTCACTGTACCGTCAATCACTCCGGCATCAACCGTTTTCCAAAGCACGTTTGTCGACAGCCACACCAGCGGTCTTACAATGACCGCCGCGTACAATTCGTCCACATAGTATTTGTTGAGCAGCGTGTTATATACGCCAGCCATGCTCTTCGCCAACCGCTCCGGCTTACCGGGCCGCTTTACATACAGCCAGTAAGCAACCGCCCACCCTAGCAACGCCGAAGCTACTGCCACACCGGCCAGGATCAATTCAAGTTGATGAACAAGCACTTCGCTGGTCGTCTCGGCGAGTTCGCGCCCAGCAAAAATTGGTGCGAGAAAATTACTGAAGTAATCGGGCCCTTGGAAAAATGTGGGCAAAGCAAACCATCCGCCAAAAATGGAAAGCAACGCAAGGATCACCAACGGCCCCAGCATGCTCCACGGCGATTCGTGTATGTGCACCTTGTGCTCGTCAAACCGTTGCTTGCCGCTGAATGTCAGGAAAATCAGCCGGAACATATAAAACGACGTCAGAAGCGCGGTCAGCAGCCCGAAAATATAAAGGATATGGCTGCCCCCTGAGTTCTGGAAAGCAGCAAATAAAATAGCGTCTTTGGAAAAGAACCCTGCAAACAACGGGATACCCGCAATCGCAAGTGTCGCGATCAGCATGGTTGCGAAGGTCCAAGGAATTGTTTTCCAAAGGCCGCCCATCTTGCGCATGTCTTGTTCGCCGCCCATCGCGTGGATCACGCTGCCCGCCGCGAGAAATAAAAGCGCTTTGAAGAATGCATGCGTCATCAAATGAAAAATGCCAGCGGAAAATGCCCCTACTCCGCAAGCCAGAAACATATAGCCCAGTTGAGACACTGTGGAATACGCCAGAACTTTCTTAATATCCGTTTGTACCAACCCAATCGTCGCCGCGAAAAATGCCGTCGCGCATCCCACCACTGCCACAACGAACATTGCTGTTGGCGCATGCACGAAAAGTATGTTGGATCGAGCCACCACATAAACGCCCGCCGTCACCATGGTCGCCGCGTGAATCAATGCGCTTACCGGTGTGGGTCCTTCCATCGCGTCCGGCAGCCACACATACAACGGAAGTTGCGCGGATTTCCCGCAAGCTCCCATAAAAAGCAGCAAACTCGCGATGGTCAAAGTTCCATAAACGCCCATCGCTTCCGCAGGCCACTGGCCCGCCTTGGCAAATAAAGTTGTAAAATCCAGCGTACCAAATGTCCGAAAGAGCAGAAACATCCCCAGCATGAAACCGAAGTCACCGATGCGGTTGACGATAAATGCCTTTTTCCCCGCATCAGACGCCGACTTCCGCAAAAAATAAAATCCGATCAGCAAATAAGACGCCAAGCCGACGCCTTCCCAGCCAACAAACAGAAGAACGTAGTTCGCAGCCAATACCAGAATCAACATAAAAAACATGAACAGGTTCAAATAAGAAAAAAACCGGTAATAGCCGCCTTCGTGCGCCATGTATCCGGTGGAATAAATGTGAATCAAAAATCCCACGCCGGTAACCACCAGCACCATAACCACCGTCAATTGGTCCATTTGCAGATCGAACCCGGCGCGGAAATTCCCCGCGATAATCCAGTCGAAATATTCCCGACGAACCAGCACCTGGCCTTGCGCAAAAAATTCGCGTACCGCTTCCAGCGCGCACAGAAACGAAAGCCCAGTTGAGCCAAGCGCGACGGAATTTACAATCGCGTTCGACCACTTCGCGCCGAACAGGCCGTTGATCGCCGAGCCAACCAGTGGCAGCAGCGGAATAATCCAGAGATACTCAAGCATGGGCTGTGTGGGCATTAAAGTTTGAGCAGATCAACGCGCTCGACGTTCAGCGACTGCCGGTTGCGCGCAATGAGAATGATAATTCCAAGACCGACGGCAGCTTCTGCAGCCGCCACCACGATCACAAACAAAACAAATATCTGCCCGTCCAATTGGCCTTTCGCCTGGCTGAACGCCACGAACGCCAGATTCACCGCGTTCAGCATCAGTTCGATGGACATAAAAATCGAAATGATATTGCGCTTGAAAATAAACGCGAACACGCCCAGACCGAAAAGAATGGCGCTTAATATCACGTAATATTGCGTCGGAACCATTATTGGTTCTCCCGCTGCGCCAGTACTACCGCGCCGAGTATCGCGACCAAAATTAAAAATGAAGTCAGCTCAAACGGATACACAAAGTCGGTGAACAGCATGTGCGAAAGCGCGCGCGTATCCGCCAAAACCAATCCCTGCCCCGGCGCCCGCGCCGCGGCCTGCATAAATTCCGTTCCACGCGCGATGGTCACTCCAAGAAATGCGGTCAATACCGCTACCAGCGGCAGAATTAGCCCGGAGTTGGCGATTTTCGAAATGTCGGTGCGCTCTTCCGCTGCCGCATTCAGCAGCATGATCACGAAAACGAACAGCACCATGATTGCGCCGCCGTACACGATAATTTGCACCGCGGCTACAAATTCCGCGCCCAACAACAGGTACAAGCCCGCCAGCGCGACCATCACCACGATCAGCGACAGCGCGCTGTGGATCGGATGTCGCTGTAGAATCAAGCTCACCGCGCCGATTACCGCCAGCGTTGCCAGCAGAAAAAATAGAATCAACGAAAGACTCATCAGTGCGGACTCCGCACAAGAATCGCCGTAGCCGTCAGAATCACGTTAACGATCGCCACCGGCAGCAGCAGTTTCCACCCGAAGGCCATAAGCTGGTCGTAACGGAATCGCGGCAATGTTCCGCGCATCCAGACATAAACAAACAGGAATACAAATATCTTGGAGAGCAGCCAGAACGGCCCTTGCACAAAATGATTCACCGCGGGAAATAATATAAACAGAACACCCAGCCCGGCAATCACCGTGCCTAGTCCGGGCAAAATAACTTTACCGAATATTGTCTCGTATCGTATTCCATCCCAGATGACCCACAAGCCGAATGGAATCAATATCAGCGAAGGTAAAAATTGCGTGAAAGTCCATGAAGCAGGGAAGGGAGATAGCCATCCGCCGAAAAACATGATGGAGCAAAGGGCGGAAACCGTGATCATGCTGGTATATTCCGCGATAAAAAACATCGCAAACTTAAAACTGGCGTATTCGGTATGGAATCCCGCAACAAGTTCAGACTCCGCTTCCGGAAGATCAAACGGGACGCGATTGGTTTCCGCCACGGCAGCAATATAGAAGCATAGAAAACCGAGAATTTGCGGAAATATGTTCCATCCTAAAATTCCCCAGCGCGCGTTGTATTGCGACTCGATGATTTCGCGCAAATTGAAAGTGCCCGCCATCAGGATTACTCCGACCACCGAAAGCGTCAGCGCCAGTTCATAACTGATCATCTGCGCGGAGCTGCGTAGCCCGCCCAGCAGTGGGTATTTGCTGTTGGAAGCCCAGCCCGCCAGCGCTACGCCGTAAACGCCCAGCGCGGTAATCGCGAACAGCGCGAGTATTCCGATATTCAAATCTACAATTCCGAGCGACGTTTCATGCCCAAAAACATTCAGTTTGTCTGGGCCAAAAGGAATTATCGCGATGGATGTCAACGCCAGCGCCAGCGCCAGCAACGGCGCCAGATAATACACAAATTTGTCCACGCCGGCAGGCGTCGGATCTTCCTTCAAAAGAAATTTCGCGCCATCCGCAAGCGGCTGCAGCAAACCGTGCGGCCCAACGCGATGCGGCCCCCATCGCGATTGCATGTGTGCGACAACCTTGCGTTCAAACCAGGTCAGGTAAGCGTTCACCGTGAGGACGATGAACATCAGCAGCGCGATCTTTACGACCGCGAGAATTAAAAAAGCGTTCGCCTGATAGAAAGCGGAGAGAGCGCTCACGTCTTGGCTTCGGCCTCCGGCAACGATTGCATCATGGTGCAAAACTCGGTCAACGACCCGCTGGTAAATAAATTATCGTGCGCCGAACGGATTAATCCGATAGGTACGTCATACGGTGCATGCCCATTTTTCGAGAATTGCGCGCTAGCCGGTTCCGCGCCGCCAGTTAACAGCCCGGCGAGTTGCACATCATATCCTGCTACTGTTTTTCGAATTTCTTCGAACACCGCTTCAGGCGATTTGAAGTGAAACGCTTTTCCAAGTCCAACTCTTTCAAGTTGGTGCGAAATAATTCGCAACAGGTCGAAGTCGCTGCGCGTGCCCATAATTTCGGCGCCCTTGTGCAGCAACTGGATTTCTCCAGCGGTGTTGGTCACGCTGCCGTCTTTTTCATAAGCGGAAGCCGCGGGGAAAACAATGTCGGCCTGTTGCGCCGTCTCCGTCAAAAAAAGCTCATGCACGATCAGCAAACCCAGTTTGCCGCGGCCGCCATTCTGTTTGCCAAAATGTTTAAACGGATTCGCGCCCACCACGTAAAGCGCCCGAAGCGCGCCCGATTGTGCTGCCTCGATCATTTGTGGCGCGGTCATTCCAGCTTTCGACGGTATTTTCCCTCCGCCCCAATGTTTTTCAAATGTCTCGCGCGCCGAACCAGTATCCGTGTACGCGTGACCCGGCAGACGGTCTGGCAGCACTCCCATGTCCGCCGCGCCGCGCGAATTCACATAATCGCCCAGCGCCATGTAACGAACTTTGCCGGATAATTTCGAGCCAAACTCTACGAGCCGCGCCACTGCCGCCCCTGAAATTTCCGAGCCGAACACAATCGCCACTTCCGCTTCGGCTCCCAGCGCGGCTTTCAACGCGCCTAATTTTTCGGCTAGTTCTGGCGCAAAATTGCCGTCGCCGCTCGCCAGCCACCGCAACGCTGCCGCCTCTTGCCCTTCTGGTACGACCACCGTTTGCGTAGCCTTGCGCGAAAGCTTAATTTCCCGGGAATTAACCACAAAAAGTTTGGTCCCGAAATGTCTGATCCCGCTGCGAATCTGCCACGCGGCCAGTGGATTCTGATTTGTTGGATCGTTGCCGACCAACAGAACCGCTTTCGATTCGTACAACTGCTCCATGGTTAGCAGCGAATCTTTTGCGCGGTCGCCCAACGCGGTCACCAGCCCGGTGTAGTCCGCCGTTCGATGATGATCAATGTTGTTGGTTCCAAATGTCGCTCGCGCAAGCCGCTGCAACAGATAATTCTCTTCGTTCGAAGTTCGATTCGACCCGATAAAGCCGATGCCGTCCGCGCCGCCCGCGTGATAGGCCTGCTTCAGCATTGTCGCGGCCGCTCGGCTCGCCTCTTCCCACGAAACGGGATAAAGTTTGCCATCTTTGCGCATCATCGGACTCTTGATGCGCTCCGCATGCGTCGTGAAATCAAATCCGAAGCGTCCCTTTACGCACAGAAAATCCTTGTTAATCCCGGAAAGGTCGCGGTTATTGGACCGCATAATTTCGTGATTGCGAATGCTCAGTGTTGTCTTGCAGCCATTGGAGCAGTGCGTGCAAACCGTGGACACATATTGCATTTCCCACGGCCGCGTTTTGTAACGGTACGTTCCACTGGTCAACGCGCCAACTGGGCAAATGTCGATGCACATTCCGCATTCTTCGCAATCGAGGTGATCGCCTGCGTTGGGAATGATCACGCTGTTAGCCCCGCGCATACCGACGCCCAAAGCCTTGACGTCCATGCCTTCATCGCAAACGCGCACGCAACGGAAACACAAAATGCAACGCGGCGCGTCGTAATACACCAGGTCCGACCATTTTTCTTCTGGCCGGTGAATTTTTTCTTCAACGAAACGGCTGGTGTCCGCCCCATAGCGGAAAACCATGTCCTGCAATTCACATTCGCCGCCTTTGTCACAAACAGGACAATCCAGCGGGTGATTGCTCAGCAAAAATTCCAACATGTACTTGCGCGCATTGCGTACCGCCTCGGAATCCGTCCGCACCACCATGCCTTCGGTCGCAACCAACGTGCATGCCGTCTGCATCTTCGGCATTTTTTCCACTTCCACCAGGCACATGCGGCACGCAGCTTGTAAGGAAAGCCCGGGGTAATAGCAGAATGACGGAACCTCCGTGCCAATGCGCCGCGTCGCGTCAATCACCAGCGTCCCTTGCGGCACTTGTACTTCGCGGTCGTTAATTTTCAGGGTGACGAGCTTTTGGTCTGCCATCTTTTCCGCCATTACTACCGTGTTCCAATCAACGCTTCGGCGGATTTATACGCGCAGCGCCCGCTCAAATGATCCACAAATTCATTTCGCCACTTGGCAACAATGCTGATGGTCGGCAGCGCCGCGGCATCTCCAAGCGGACAGAACGTTCGCCCCAGCATATTTTTCGCCAGGTCGCCAATCATGTCGATGTCTTCCGCGCGGCCAAATCCTGCGTGAAATCGGTCCAGCGTTTTGCGCAGCCAGCTGGTGCCTTCGCGGCACGGGATGCACCATCCACAAGACTCGTGCGCATAAAAATGCATGATGCGCCGCGCCATGTCCACCATGCAGGTGTCTTCGTCCATTACGACCATTCCGCCGGACCCCAGCATCGAACCCGCTTTGGCCACGGAATCGTAATCCATCGGAATGTCGATCTCCTCCGCGCTGAGCAAAGGACAAGAACTTCCGCCTGGAATGACCGCTTTCAATTTTTTACCGCCCGGAATGCCACCGGCAACTTCGTCGATAAACTTTTTCATGTTCATGCCCAGCGGAATTTCATAGATCCCAGGCTTGTTGACATGTCCAGCAACGCAAAGCATGCGCGTGCCGCCGTTTTTCGGTGTGCCGCGATTCGCGTACGCTTCGCCGCCTTCGCGCAAAATCGATGGCACGGTGCTCAGTGTTTCCACGTTATTAATGATGGTTGGGCACCCGTACAGTCCCACCACTGCGGGGAAGGGGGGCTTGATTCGTGGATATCCTCGCTTGCCCTCCAGCGATTCCATCAACGCGGACTCTTCGCCGCATTCGTACGCGCCTGCGCCGGTGTGCGTCACCAGCTCAAAATCAAATCCCGTGCCTAGAATATTCTTGCCCAGGTATCCGCGCGAATAAGCTTCAGCGATGGCTTCATCCATGATGTCCAGCACGTAGCGGTATTCTCCGCGAACATAAATAAAGCCCAGGTGTGAGTTGATCGCCTTGCCCGCGATAACCATTCCCTCAATCAATTGATGCGGATCCAGCTCCATCAACGGTCGATCTTTGCAGGTTCCTGGTTCGGACTCATCGGCGTTACAAATTAAATATTTTGGTTTGGGCGAATCCTTCGGCACGAACGACCATTTCATCCCGGTAGGGAATCCCGCGCCCCCGCGCCCGCGCAGGCTCGATTTTTTCACTTCATCGATAATGTTTTCCGGCGTCATTTCCTTCAACGCTTTTTCGAGCGCTTGATAACCCTGGTGCTGCATATACACATCAATCTTGCGCAAATCCTTCGTGCCCCAACGCGCGCTAATCAGCGGCGTCTCCAATTTATTGCGGTCGTGCAGGGCGCCGCTGGTCACTGGCTCCGGCACCGGCCGTTTCCCCATGTCCAGATCTTCGATGATGCGATCAAATTTCAGCGGCGTCAGGTTTTCGTAGAAATCGTAATTCACTTGCATCGCCGGCGCCCCGGTACACGCGCCAATGCATTCCACTTCTTCCAGAGAAAATGCTCCGTCTTTGGTTGTTTCCTTGTGGCCAATTTCCAGCCGCTTTTTGGCCTGATTCAGAATGTCGTTTCCACCGCGCAGCATGCACGCCACATTCGTGCACACCTGCACATGGTGTTTGCCCATGGGCTTGCGATGCAGCATCGAATAATAAGCCAGCGTCTCTTCCACTTCGACAGTCCGCAAACCCAGGCGTCCGGCGATTTCCGCGATCATTTCATCGCTCACGAAGCCGAATTCGTCCTGCGCGTACATCATCATCGGAATCAGAGCGCTGCGCTTCTGCGGATAAAGGTTCTGCAGTCTCTCAAAGCGCGTCGTCAGTTGGGGCGAAAGTTCCATTTATTTGAGTCCCTGTTTCGTTTCTGCAAAGCTCTTGATTATTTCTGCAGTTCTAGCGATCCACTTCTCCAAGCACAATATCAATCGTTCCTATGCACGCGATCACATCGGAAAGCAGTTGCCCTGCAATCATTTTTGGCAACGCCTGTAAATTGATGAACGAGGGCGAACGGAAGTGCACCCGCAACGGTTTTGGTGAGCCATCACTGGCCACAAAACATCCCAGCTCTCCGCGCGGCGATTCAATCGTCGCAAACGCTTCTCCAGCCGCCGGAGAAAATCCCTCGGTAAATATTTTGAAGTGGTAGATCAGCGCTTCCATCTCCGTCTTCATTTTTTCGCGTTGTGGTGGCACAATGCCCGGCGCTTCCGTCTTGATCGGGCCTTCATCCGTAATCTTGCTCATCGCCTGCCGGATAATCTTCAGGCTCTCGCGCATCTCGCGCACTCTAACCAGATACCGCGCGTAACAGTCCGAGGCCGTCTCGGTAATCACATCGAAATCAAATTCTTCGTAGCTTGAATAGGGAAATAATCGGCGATTATCGTACGCCAGGCCAGCTGCGCGCAGTGTTGGCCCGGTCATGCTCAACGCCACCGCGTCCTGCCCAGAAATGTAGCCAATGCCTTTTAGTCTGCCGATCCAGATGCGGTTTTCCGTCAGCAGGGTCTCGTAGTCATCGATCCGCCCTGGCATCATCTTCATGAACTTTTCCAGCACTGCCCGCCATCCTGCCGGAGGATCCAATGCAACCCCGCCGATCCGGATGTAGCTGGTCATCATGCGTTGACCCGAGAACATCTCAAAAATCTTTAAAATTTCTTCGCGTTCGCGGAAGCAATACAGAAAAACCGACATTGCGCCCATGTCAATGGCGTGCGTCCCCAGCCACACCAGGTGCGAAGAAATGCGTTGCAGCTCCACCATCATCACGCGGATGTACTGCGCGCGCTTGGGAATTTCCAGCCCTAAAAGTTTTTCCACCGCAAGGCAATACACCAGATTATTCCCCAGCGGCGAAAGATAATCGATCCGGTCGGTCAGCGTAATCACTTGCGAATAAGTCTTGGCCTCGCAGGATTTCTCAATTCCGGTGTGCAGATAGCCCATATCCGGCATTGCGTTAACCACTGTTTCGCCATCCAGTTCCAGCAAAATGCGCAACACACCGTGCGTGGATGGGTGTTGCGGCCCCATGTTTAGCACCATGGTTTTGGTTATGCCGGCGGCGGTTTCAACGGTGGTCATTGCGCTGGATTCCTGGGCGTCACTAGCGTGGACCTTCGGTGGAATAATCTCGGCGCAGCGGGTATCCTTCCCAATTGTCGGGTAGCAAAATGCGCCGCAAATCCGGATGTCCCGTAAAGCTCACGCCAAAAAGGTCAAATATTTCGCGTTCCAGCCAATTTGCTCCCGGCCAAACGGGTATGAGCGAATCCACGACCGCATGGTTTCCGGGAACGCTGGTACGCAGACGCAACCGCTGGCGGCGCGAAATGGAAACGAGATGATACTGCAATTCAAATCGCGGCTCGATGGGATAACGATCCACGCAGGTGGCGTCCGTCAGCAGATTGAATTGTAAAGAAGAGTCCAGCAGGCAACGTTCCGCGGTGGCCAGCAACAATTCTCTAGGCACCACAATTGTAGTTTCGCCGCGAAACTCAATGACGCCCGCCACCGCTTTCGGATTCCATTCCCGAAGGTGTGCGGCTACAACATTAGCGTCTTTTTTCGTGCTGTCCGTCACAGTTTTGTAGACCTGACTGCGCGCTTATTTTTTCTGATTGTGCCAGTCCAGCGCGCCTTTTTTCCAAAGATAGAAGTAGCCGACCAGCAGAATTGCCATGTAGACCATCATTTCCGCAAAGCCGTACCAATGCGTTTCCGCATTTCTTGCCAGATCCCGGAAAATGTACGCCCAGGGGTAAAGAAAAATCGCCTCAATATCAAACAGAATAAAAACCATCGCTACTAAATAAAATTTCACCGAAAACGGTTGTCGCGCATCGCCGGTCGGCGAAATGCCGCATTCGTAAGCCTGCTGCTTCGCCTTATTCGGCCGCCGCCATCCCACCAAACCGGACAACGCCACTAGCAAGCTGGCCAGACCCGCGGCAATCAACAGGTGTATCAGTAGCGGAACGTACGTTTGTAAACCCGAACCATTCATAGGTGAAGGGTTATAATAATGGTTCGAATGCCGCTCGGTCAAATGCGCTGCTAAACTATTTTTTTTGCTGACGTGTTGCCCCTGAGCGAGACGGTCGCGTAAAGCGGAGAGAAAAAGACCCGATGCAGTTCGGTCACAACTCCAATCTAAAGGTGGGAGCCGCCACCTACCACATTCAGACCGAAGATCGCGGCGCAAATAATCCGGTCGTCGATACCACCGTCTATATTCAAGGTCGCGTGCTGCATCGTCGCACTGCCGACTATTCGGATCTGCTTCCGCTGGATCCCGAACGCGAAAGAATCCTGAAAGAAAGAGTGGATCAGCAGCATCTCGCGGTCATGGAAGAAATTCGCGCGGGAAAGCTGCGCATGGAAGAACCGGCAAAAAGACTTCCCGCGGCGCTCGTTCTGGAATTAACAAATTCCGCCAACTGGCTTTCAGCAAGACACGCCGTTCTTGAAATTGCGGTGCGCAGCGACCAAGGTGCCCCGATCGCTGGCGCAACAATTAGCGCGCGAATTGACGGCTCCGCGCCCGCACACGAATTTTCCACACGGAGCGACGCTCATGGTCGCGGCCACATCGAATTTGACGTACCCAAAATTGCTAGCGCCGAGCCTGCTCTGGTGCTGAATGCTATCCTGGGAGATGCGAAAGGATCATTGCGGTTTGCCCTGAGAGCCAAGCCGCGTGTGACACCGGGCTGAAAATGACAACCGCAATTTTAATCCGTGTAAATGGCGAAAATCGCGAAATAAAAAACAGCACGACCGTCACACAATTGCTCGGCGAATTGGGTTTGTCTTCTGGCCGCGTCGCCATCGAAAAAAATCTCGCCATTTTACCGCGCGCTGCCTGGGCGAATACGCTTGTCGAAACCGGCGACAACTTCGAAATAGTTCAATTCGTCGGCGGCGGTTAATTCCTCTTACGACCATTATCCAATCCTGTCAGCAAATGGCCCATCTTGCTTTTCTTTGTTTGTAAGTACGCGCGAGAAAGTTTTGCGATACGCGGCTGGCAGGGAACTCGCTCCACAACTTTGATTCCCGCGCTTTCCAGTTGTCGCACTTTTTCCGGGTTATTGGAAAGCAGCCGAATCCGCGTCGCACCCAGTTTTTTCAGCATTCCCGCTGAAAAATCGTAGTCCCTCGCGTCCGCCGCAAAACCCAGAGACTCGTTCGCTTCCACCGTATCCATCCCGCCGTCCTGCAATTGATACGCGCGCAACTTGTTCATCAACCCGATCCCGCGGCCTTCCTGCGGCAGATAAAGCAAAACTCCGCTTGACGCTTTTGCAATTTCTCTCAGCGACAGTTCCAACTGCGCCCGGCAATCGCACCGCAGTGACATCAATACATCGCCGGTCAAGCACTGCGAATGAACACGTACCAGCGGCGCGGTTCTCCCTCGTACATTTCCACGAACCAACGCTACGGCTTCATCCATCGCGCCCGCACCCTTGAACCCGTAAATCGTAAATTCGCCAAACCGCGTGGGTAGCACCGCCTGCGCCACCAACCTCAAGTCTCTACTAAGCTTTTTCTTGCGATTTTTCTTTTTCAATATATTCGCCATGGGAATCCAGAAGTATAACAGTCCGCGCTCGTCATAACGTTTACAGACATTCCGGTTTGATGCTTGCGCTACGAATTTATCTTCATCTATTCCCGCTTTACTTCGCCAACTGGATTGGCTAGCGTTAGCAGTGCTAAAACTTTCCATCATTTTCTAATGGACTCAACCACCATCTCGCGTGACTTGCTCTTTACCCTGCTTCTCAAAGTGGGTGTGGCTTCCTCCATTGCCGCGCTTCTGGCCCGCTGGAACACGTTTCGCCGCGTGCTTTTCACCGAAGAGCGCGACCCCGATCAAAAATTCAAGCTTATGGTGTTTATGACTCCGCCGCTAATCCTCGGCGTCACCTTGCGCCTGGTTGGCAACGCCTATCGTTTCGCCGATCTGTCGCTGGAAGGCGCATTTCTCATGGGGCTTTTGGCTGGCCGCGTCGTCGGGCCCATCGGCGGCGCCATCGTCACCATTCCCGCGCTGATGGCCCATGAGTGGCTCGCGATGCCTGCGGCATCAGCCGCCGGATTAATTGGCGGACTGATCCGCCAGGCCATCCCCAATAAAGAAGATATCTGGAATTTCGGTCCGTTCACTTTTCTCAACATTCCCCGCGCCGTCGTGAGAATGGTTCGCGACACGGAAATGTCCTGGGAGATGCTGCCTCTGATGGCCTGTATGGGGCTCGAGCTGGGACGCGTCACGCTGGCTTCAGCCACCAAACCAAAATGGCTTTTCGCCATCGACCCGCAGTGGAATTGGTGGCTAGTTCTCACCGTAATCGCAACGCTGATGGCCGTGGCGGCACCCCTCAAAATCTGGAACAACACCCGCATCGAAATGAACCTCGAACAGCATCAACGCTTGCTCCTCAAGGCGCGCATGGACGCGCTTTCCAGTCAGATCAATCCTCATTTTCTTTTTAACACTTTGAACACCGTTTCCGCCCTAATCCGCTTTGATCCTGATTCCGCGCGCGGCGTAGTCCTGAAGTTGAGCAATATTTTGCGGCGCCTTTTGCGCAAACACGAAACGTTCGTCCCGCTCCACGAAGAACTGCAATTCATCGACGACTATCTCGACATCGAAGTCGCGCGATTTGGCCGCGAGAATCTCGACATCGTCAAAGACGTGCAGGAACTCACCCTCGAGAAATTCATTCCCAGCATGTTGCTTCAGCCCATTATCGAAAATTCTCTCAAGCACGGCCTCGCGCCAAAACTTGAAGGCGGAAAAATTCAGCTGCGCACCAGCACGCGCAACGGCCGCCTGCAAATCGAGATCGAAGACAACGGTGTCGGTATTTCTGAAGAAAAATTGCCGCACGTGTACGTCGAAGGAATCGGCTTAAGCAACGTGCGCGAAAGATTGCGCGTGCTCTATGGCACGGATTTCGAACTGAACATTCAAAGCAAGCCCGGTGAAGGCACTCTCATCCGCATCGAAATCCCCGAAGTTGTAGCCACCATGCAAACCGTGGCTTGAGCCGCCGCGGCAAGTCATTTCCTTCCACCATGAATTTGCTGCGCCTGACTTGACAAATACTCCTAACAACTGTATATTCTGAATAGACAGAAATGGCAGTTAGGTCTGTCTAACCGGTAGGGAGCCAAAATGATCCCGCGAACAAAAAAACCTCTCACCCCAGTTACCCAAAAATTTGTTTTGCACTGGGGAGAAATGGGCACGCGCTGGGGCATCAACCGCACCGTCGCGCAAGTCCATGCATTGCTGTTTCTTTCCGCCAAACCCGTTCCCGCGGACGAAATCGCCGAAACCCTTGCCGTAGCTCGCTCTAACGTAAGTACCAGCTTGCGCGAACTCCAGGGATGGGGAATTGTCCGCGTGGTGCATGTCCTCGGAGACCGGCGCGATCATTTTGAATCCCTCAAGGATGTTTGGGAAATATTTCGCATCGTTTCCGAAGAACGTAAACGCCGCGAAATTGATCCCACCTTGCGCGTGCTGGGCGAATGCGTGCAAGAAATGAAAAGCGGAGCGGAAAACGATACCTTTGCGCGCGAACGGCTGGAAAGCATGCTGGAATTTCTTACCGGCATGACCGGAATGTTTAAAGAAATTCTCCGCATGCCCACCGGCGCGCTGAAAAACGTTGTCAAGATGCGCGGCAAAGTAATCAGTCTACTCGGCAGCGGCAATCGCAAAGCCGGTTAAGGAAATCCAATGATTTCGCTGGCCTCCGAATTCACCGACGGAAAAGGCGCCCACGCCCGTGGATGGCTTTTTTATGACGCCGACTGCGCATTCTGCACCAGGATTGCCCGATTTCTCGCGCCGGCGCTTCATCGTCGCGGTTTGGCCCTCGCGCCATTGCAGGATCCGCGCGTCGCCCCTTTGCTGGGCTTGTCCCGCGACGAACTACTCCGCGAAATGCGTTTTCTTCTCAGCGATGGCACTCATTATGGCGGCGCAGACGCCGCCGTAGCCATGGCGCGCGAAATCTGGTGGGCGCGCCCCCTGGTCTGGCTTGCGAGTCTTCCCGGTGCGATGAAGCTGTTGCGCCTCGCGTATCGCACCATCGCTCAAAACCGCAGCTGCAACAGTATGGCGTGCACCACGGACACTAAGATTCCGCTCGAATGACGTTTTCTCCTTCTCGTGATCTTCCCCGCTGCCGAGCTGGAATACCCCCATTCTGATTTCACCAAATAATCTCAAGCGGTTGCTACCGCGGCTTGCTCCAGGACTTGCTGATAGTAGCGTTCGTATTGGGGGATGACGTCGTTGGCGCAGAATTTTTGGCGGGCGTGGATTCGAGCCTGCTGGCCCATTTCGCGGCCACGGTCGGCGCGGGAAAGGATTTCAAGTGCATGACGCGCGGCGCCGGCAACGTCTCCGGGTTCGACGAGAAAACCGTCGACGCCATGTTCAATGACTTCCGGCATACCGCCGGCGTTGGTGGCGATTACCGGAACTTCGCAAGCCATTGCTTCCAGAGCCGCGAGACCAAACGATTCCAGTTGTGATGGCTGAAGAAAAAGATCGGCGACGCAAAGTTTTTCGTAAACCTGATCCTGCTTGCCGAGAAAAATCACATCTTTTTGCAGGTTTTTTCTGCGCACCAGGTATTCGGCGGAGCCGCGATCCGGTCCATCGCCGATGAGCACGAGTTTTGCAGGCATCTTGGCGCGAACCAGCGCAAAAATCTCGACAACGTCGGTGACACGCTTTACCGGGCGGAAATTGGAGAGGTGCATCAGGATAGGTTCGTCGTTCGGAGCCCAGGAGGAACGAAGGGCGGGGTTTGGCTCGCGACGATACAGGTCGCAATTCACGAAGTTGGGAATGACTTCGATGGGACGCTTGATTTCAAATTCTTTCAAAGTCTGCTGCAGCAAATATTGCGAGATGGAAGTGACGCCATCGCTTTGCTCGATGGAAAAACGGGTGATGGGGAGGTAGCTGCGGTTACTGCCGACCAAAGTAATGTCGGTACCGTGGAGCGTGGTGATGAATGGTAGGCGGCGCGGCGCGGCCATGGAGCGAGCGAGCATGGCGCTGACGGAATGGGGGATGGCGTAGTGCACGTGGAGAAGATCGAGCGCCTGGGACTCGAATACTTCAAGCATTTTTGTGGCAAGCGCCAAGGTGTACGGAGGATGGTCGAATAGCGGGTAAGAAGTTACTTCGACTTCGTGAAAATGGATGTGCGGGTCATTGGGATTCATACGGATGGGTGGGGCGTAGCTGATGAAATGGACGTCGTGGCCGCGAGCGGCAAGCTCGGTGCCGAGTTCGGTGGCGACTACGCCGGATCCGCCGTAAGTGGGGTAACAGGTGATGCCTATGCGCATGAACCGCCTTTGTTCTGTTGAATTTGCAAAGGTAGCCCGTTGGTGGCCACGGTGATTAGACGCTGTGATACAGGATATCGTGACATGGGCGACGGGGTCGAGGATACACCAGGGAAGTTACGGAGAAGGTTTGCAAGGGACGTAAGTCCAATAAATGGGTACCCCCCCTCCCCCTTTTTCATAAGTGTTCATTCTAAAGGAAGTTAAAGTCCATTGTTTTGATACAGTTTTGAGTGTCCGAGCTATAAGTTGGGGATGTGGCCGGTAAGGAGAGTGAGGCTGAAGTGTCACAAGCCATGGTACCAGGGAAATAGTACTTAGTCAATACAATAATTAAAGGGTACTCATTCGAATGGGAGTTGTTTGGATCGGTATGACAAAGGTCTCTCTTCCCAGATCGTTTTTACGATTGTTCATGACGTCTAATAGAGGCGGTTGGGGTCGTAGTTGAAATCGACGAGACCGTCGCGGTAATCGATTTTTATGTCCATTTGATAGAACATGGCGAAACCGAGAAATCCTGAAACTTCGGTTCCAGCCCCCCTGCTCTGTCCCGTAGTGTCGAAGGAGATTATATCGCTTGCCGGTTGCTTGAAACGGGAGAAGGTAAGGGTAACCTCATCGGCAGTGTAAACATGCTTTACGCTGCCGCTTAAACCTTTTACGCTAAAGTCGTCTTCGGAGTGAACCTTGGTGACTTCCTTTGCCGCAGCGGGCGAGATGGTGTCGCTGAAGGCTCCGGTGTCAATAAGGAAAAGTTTGGAAGGAAGCTCGTTGATTCGCGTAGGAATCAGGAGCATGTGGCCGAAGCGGTAAATGGGGGTAAACGATTTAAATTCCGGCGGAATAATGCGGTCATGAAAGCGCGCGATTTTTGGATATTTGGCAATGAGGTTTTTTTCGACATCCAATGGCGCAGGCAAAGGTGGCAGAGGAGTCAAATCAAATTTTTGGTCGGGGAAATTGATGTCGACCAAGAAGTGATTGAACAGATCGGCTCCGATGAGGCCGTCCTCGACCACGGAGGAATTGGTGTCGTCCACGCTAACGACGCAGCCTTGAAATTCCAAATTGCCGATTTTGATTGAATCCGGAATGCCGACGTGACCCCGAGCAGCGCCTTTGTCTCCGATGCCGCCTATGCCGACTTTAAAGATGGACTGAATCCCCGCCTTTTCGGCCAGTTTGCGCTTGATGAGGATGCCCGAGGCCCCGGTGTCGAGCAATAGAGTGCCTTTGGCGGCGCCAATCTGAACCTTTAAGCCGTAACCGCGCACGCGCTGCCCGCTGTAGAGCAACTTCTCGAGCGACTGATGCGATTCGGAGACATTGCTGACCAAGCGACATCCTTTATTCGGCTCATCGACAGTTTCATCGGCCGGCACCACTCTCATTCGGAAGCGATCTAAGTCGCCCGCGTCGCCCTTCGCGCCAGACGGGGATCCCGTACCCGCCGGTGTGGATTCTACGCGGGCTTCTGTAAAAAGCCAGCGACTGCGAATTTCGGGGTCATCTGGATCACGCTCGTAGGCTTTATCGAACATCAGCTTGGCGTGCCGATAGTACGACTGCGCCCAATAAATAGTGCCGAGGCCCAGATACGCGCGGGCTTCTTGAGTATTGTTTTTCACCAGTGGAGTGAACTGGTCCTGTGCTTCAGGGATGTGACCCTGACGGAAGAGAACTTCGCCCTTGGCTACGCGAACGGCGTCGGACGTGGAAGTTAATGAAGTTGCCTTAGAAACCGCGCCGTCGGCATCTATGACACGATCCTGCTCCAGGTAAAGACGAGTGAGGCCAACGTAGGCCAATGCGGATTTCGGATTGGTTTGCAGGATGGCTTTGTAAGCGGATTCCGCTTCTGCAAATTTTCCCTTGCGTACAAGCTCCAGGGCATCGCGCAACGGAGCGGGCAGCGGAGAAGTGCCGGGGCGGCTCGCTACGGGAGCGGAAGCCGGTGCGGTTGACGGTTGAGCGGGACCAGCGGCGGGCGTTTGCGCCTGTGAATAGCAGGCCGCCGCGAGGAGCAGGAGAGAAGGATATAAAGAGCGAAGTACAGTTTGATTCATCATGATGGGAAATTATTATTAGATATGGGGTTGTTTTCGCTGCGGCGAGTTTTCCATGCGGGAACTCAAGTGTCAACAGTTGGGCGTCGGCGTCATGGAGGAAAAGGCGGTGGAGAGATTCTTCACTGCGCAGGCCGACCCTCCGCAGGAGCGGAGGGAAGGAAAATGTCGGCCTACTCCGTTTGATTTCATGACGGCGTCGGCTGCTGGGACCCGGTAGAGTTGGGCGTGTAAGAGCGACCAAAGCTCGGGAAGAAGGAGCCGAGCATGAAGATTATAGGATGTGATTTTCATCCGGGATACAGCAGATAGCCATGCTGGACAAGGACACCGGTGAGTTGATCGAGATGAGACTGAGCCACAGCCACGAGGGAGAGGAGGCACGGAAGTTTTACTCCGGGCTGGTGGGGCCGGTGCGCGTGGGGCTGGAGGCGAGCGGGCAGTCGCAGTGGTTCGAGCGGCTGCTGGTGGAGCTGGGCGACGAGCTGTGGATCGGCGATGCCGCGAAAGTTCGCGCTAGCACGGAGCGCAAGCAGAAGACCGACCGGCGTGATGCGAACTTGCTACTGGAGTTGCTGGAGCAAGAGCGTTTCCCGCGCATCTGGGTGCCGACGCCAGCGGAACGGGATGTGCGGCAGTTGCTGCTGCGCATGCAGGGCAGCCCGAGTCATTTTGTGGTCGTGGTTAAGACCGTCCGTTTGAGTGGGCACCCTGCCTCCCCGAAGAGTTGGGGAGTTTGAAGAAGTAATCATGGTCGTCGCAAGCCCGGGCGACCGAATAGATGGGTGGTGGAACCAGAACGGTTTCATCAAATGATTCGAGAACGAGCCTTGGTCGCAAAGAAAAGATTTCTGACAGGTGAAGAAAAAAACAGCGCCCGAAAGAGAACACGATATGTGTCTCCTGACAGAGCCGACGTCGTCATAGACGAAATGACGGGAAGTGGGGGATGGAGTTGACGTCAACCGTTAGGCGATGACGGTGGATGTGGATTTGGGCGCGGGGGAGGCGCACCATTTGACGCGGAAGATGCGGAAGGCGTCGATGCACAGGATGATTACGCCGAAGACGACGGCGGCGGCGAACATTTTGCCGGTCCAGAAATTTATGGCGGAAGTGATCTCGGCGGCGCGCTCGGGAGAGACGTCGGTGGCGGCGAAGCCCGTCAATATATGAATCTTGAAGAGCGAAGCGAATATCACGGAGCCGCCAACGTCGGAGAGCAGGCGAATGGTTGCGCGCGAAGCGCTCCAATAGGGACGCGCCAGGTTGGCTGCAGCGAGCGCGATGTTGACCAACGCCAGGAGCAAAAATCCCCAAAAAACGTAGCGCCAAGCGGGCGAGAGAAAAACTTGAAAGTTGGCAAAGTTAAAAATGGTGGTTGAAGACATGTTGTAGGTGGTCAACCACACAACGAGGAAGGTATTGGCGGCGATTTCGACAATGGAGCCAAAACGCGGGATGAGGTTGGCATTTTTGCGCACGGCCGGCAAGCTGCGTGGGTTCCAATCCTCCAGACGCGATCTAAATTGCACGCGTTCGAGAATGGCGAAGACCAGGGTGATAGCGGCGGCGGCCACGAAGGCGCTGAACCACAATGTGCTCCAGATAGAGCCTAGCGTCTCGAGAACATTGGCGTGCGCGGCGCGGTAGCCGGAATTGAAAACCATCAGGATGATCCAAACAAGTACGGCAGGCACCAGGTAGCAAGCCAAAACGATTTTTAAGACCAGGCGGTAGATGGGAAAAAGAACTGGCCCGATAAGCTGTTCCTGAGGCAAATAGCGATTCGCGACGAAAACGGGGCGACCGCGCTTCTTCAGGAGATCGGAGAGTTCGGCTTCATTCAAGCCGCGGCCGAGCGTGGATTCTTTTTCTTCGATCTCCGAGCGAATGTCTTCGGATAGCTCGGCGATGATGTCTTGTTTCTGAGCTTTGGGCAGCCAGAATTTAACGGCTTGTAAGTAGCGTTCGAGAAGATCCATTAGTCTGCTCCTTTAAAACTTCGCGTAAAGATGCGTCGATACTTTGCCATTCGGCAAGCAACTGCTTCAGAACTTGCTTGCCGTTTGGCGAGAGGCGATAGAAACGTTTGTTGCGCTTTTCTTCTTCGCGCCATTCGCTGGAGAGCAGGCCTTGGGCTTCCAGTCGGCGGAGCAGGGGGTAAAGAGTGCCTTCGTCGATGGCCATGCCGTGTTCGGCAAGGATTTTGCGCAAGGTGTAGCCATATTGTTCAGAGCGAAGGGCAGTGAGCACGGCAAGAACGAGGCAGCCGCGACGAAGTTCGAGGCGAAGATTTTCGAAGGATTCTGAGGTCATGATGTATGGTCCACTGTGTTGAACATAGTATGTGACATATAGTGTGTGATACACAGTATAGTTGTCAAGTGTTTTTTTTGGGGGTTGATGAAAAAAAGAAAGCGCGCCCGCCTGCCTGCGGCAGGCAGGCCTGTCCATGGCAGGCAGGCTTCGGAAGGAGGCCGTTACAGCGGCAAATTTACAGCGGCGAATTACAACGGCTAATCGGAGGCGGGGGAGATGGAAGGGACTCGCAGGGACGCGGGGCGGTCGAGATTGAGGACACCGGAAACGAAGTGGCTGATGGTGCCGCCGAGATGTCCCCAGAGGCGTTGCTTGAGGGTGGAGTAATCCTGCGTGCCGCAGAAAAGGTCGCTGACCAATTGGCGGAAAACGGCGTTGCGCTGGAGGAACTGCACCATGCGGGTGGTGGCGGAACAGCCCAGAAACGAGCCGCGATAGAAACGGCGCACGATGCGCGAAGCGAGTTCCAGTTCACTGGAGAAAGCGGCTTTGACCCAGGCAGGATATTTTTCCGGGCAACCTTGCGCGAGGGAACGGCCGAGAAGCTGTCCAGAGCGCATGGCGTAAAAAAGACCTTCGCCGGTGAGCGGATCAACCCAGGCGGCGGCGTCTCCTACCAAGGCCCAATTTTTGCCGATTACGCCACGATGGGAAAGAGTGCGCTCCTGAGGCGAAGGGAGCACGTGGCTATAGAATTTTGCGGAGGCGGTGGAAATTTTCTGCGTATCGACGAAGGCGTGCAAATTCGTGCGGAGTTCAGAGCTGGTATGGGCGGTCATACTGCCGCAGATGCCGACGGAGAGATGATCGTTGCGCGGAAAAGACCAGATGTAGCCTTCGAAATCGCGCAAAAATTTAATGGTGATGAAGTCGGCGGTTTGGGGAACGAAATAGCCCTGGGTCATTTCCAGCTCGTCAGGCTGGAGGGGGCGGGTTTCCGGGAGAAGCTGGTTTTTTGCGCCACCGGCGAGGACCAGGAAGTCCGCGGTATGCCACTGGCCATCGATGCAGTAGCGTGGTTTGTCGGAGGAAGTGTCGACATTAAGGACGCGAGAGCGATGAACGATGCAGCCGGCTTCAGCGGCGCGATCCAGTAGAAAGCCATTCAAAACGGTGCGTGAGTAGATGACGATGGGATGCTGGAGATCGAGCTGAACGTTTTGATCTTCGCTGTTGATCAAATTTACGGAGTGAATGAGTTTTTTGGGACGGGAATTCTCGAGCAGGAAAGGGAAGCATTGCACGGCTTTGTGAGTGAGGCCGCCGCCGCAGGGTTTTTCCCACGCGAGGTGCTGCTCGAAAATGTGGACGGTATTGCCGGCGCGAGCGAGTTGTTCGCCGCACATAGCACCGGAAGGACCGCCGCCGACGATTGCAATTTCTGCCATGGGCAATCTCAATGTAGAACGAGTTCCATCTCCCGGCGCGGGATACAGAGAAATGGCAGAAGCGTGCTGGGGCCCAGACTTTATGGGCAAAGTATACGCCAAGAACGCCAGCAAAAAGCAGTGGGAAGTATAGCATCGAAGCAGAAGAGTGGGGGCGAGCAGAGCGAAAATCCGGGGAGCGGAGGCGCGTGTTAAACTGGAATGAGTGGAGAAAATGTGGCGTCGAGAATTTTGACGGTGGAGGAAGCGGTAGCGCGGTTCGGTCCGGAGAAGCGGGTTGGGCAGCGCGTGGTTTTTACAAATGGATGTTTTGATTTACTGCATCCGGGACATATACGGAGTTTGGAGGAAGCGCGAGCGCTTGGAGATGTGTTGATTGTGGGATTGAATTCGGATTCGAGCGTTCGTGAATTGAAGGGAATAGGGCGGCCGGTAATTCCTGAAAACGAGAGGGCGGAGATTTTAACGGCGCTGGAGTGCGTGGACGCGGTAGTGATTTTTGCCGAGCCGACGCCACGTGAAACGATTGCGCGGCTGCTGCCGGACGTACTGGTGAAGGGCGGCGATTGGGGCGGCGACGAAATTGTGGGGCGGGAAGAAGTGGAATCCGCTGGGGGACGCGTGGTTCGTATTCCGGTGGTAAGCGGTTATTCGACGACGGAAATTTTGAGAAAGATTCGAGAAGGCGCACCCGGGGACGGCGCGAAATCCTGAATTCATAGAAGATGATTCTACCCGCGGTTCGCGAACGATTAGAGGCGTTGCTTAGGCACCCTTCGGTGGAGGGCGCGTTGGCGGCCTTGCGTTCGGGCGGCGCAGCTGTGTCGTTTTCAGGATTAAACGATGTGGCCAAGGCGCTGATCGCTGCGTATTTGACGCATGAACTGCGCAGGCCGGCGTTTTTTGTGACGGAAACAAACCGCAGAGCGGAATCGCTGGCGGAAACGGTACGATTTTTCCTAAACATTTTTCCCGGAGTGACCGGCGGAACGGCGGTGCTGCCGGCGTTCGATACGCTTCCGTGGCAAGCGCAGAGTCCGCACCCGGATATTTTGGAGCGGCGAGCGGCGACGCTTTTCCGGCTGGCGAACGGCGAAGTGTCTTTGGTGATTGCGCCGGTGGCGGCTGCGTATTGGCGGTACCAGGATCCCTACAATTATCTTTCGCTGGCACGAACACTGGCGAAGGACACGGAAATTCCTCACGACGAATTAATACAACATTTGGCAAGCGTGGGTTACGCGCGCACGGAAATGGTGGAACTGCCGGGGCAGTTCGCGGTGCGAGGCGGGATTTTGGATGTGTTCTCGCCGGAATCGTTGCGGCCGGTACGGATTGAATTGTTGGGCGACACCGTGGAATCCATACGGGAATTTGATCCGCGAACGCAGCGATCGATTTCGCCGGTGGGAAAGACGGTGTTGCTGCCGCTGACGGAGTGGCCAGCATTGGCGATGGGCAGCGAAGCGGCTTATGAGGCGGCGTCGGCAGGATTTGTGTTTGGCGCAAATTGCGAAGCGGGGCAGAGTTCGCTTTTTGAGCTGGCGGAAAGTTCGCTAAAGCCGATTGTTTTTCTGGATGAGCCGCAGAGTTTACGCGACGAAGTGGAAAAACTGCGGGCGGCGGCGACGGAAAATTATGAGCGTCATGGCCAGGCGAATTCGCGGACGCCGGAGGAATATTTCTGGATTGAGGAAGAGTTCAAGCGGGCGCTGGAAAAAACTTCGGTGATCGAGATTGAGCAACTGGGATTGGGCGCAACCGCTGGGGAGCGCTTCGAAATTATTTCGCGACCGTGCCCGCGATTTCACGGCGATGTGGCAGCGTGCATGGCTGAAGTGAAGACGCAATTAGCAGCGGGCGGGACAGTTTTTTTGACGGCTGGGAACGTTGGAGAGCTGGAACGGCTGGCAGATATCTGCCGGGAATACGAAGCGCCGTACGTGCTGGGGGAATCGGAAGAAGCGGCTGCGGGATTTACGGCGGAAGCGGCTTGGGAGTCGGCGGCATTGCTTTTGATTCGCGCGCCATTTGCGGAAGGTGTGAGCTTCCCGGAAGTGAAGCTGACGCTATTTGGGAACGCAGATCTGTTTGATGTGAGGCCGGCGGTGGAGCGGCCCAGCCGGAAAATCCGGACGTCTGGATTTTTTAGCGATTTCGCGGAGCTGAAGGCGGGCGACTACATCGTGCACGTGGATCACGGGATTGGGCAGTTCGAAGGGCTGCGACTGATTGAATCCGATGGGCGGCGCGGCGAGTTCATGCTGCTGCGGTACGCGGATGATGCGCGTTTGTATGTGCCGCTCGAGCGTATGGACCTGGTGCAGAGTTATCGCGTGGTGGAAGGTTCGGAGCCCTCACTGGACAAGTTGGGCGGAACGGGATGGACCGCGCGGAAGACGCGGGTACGCAAATCGCTGGAGGATATGGCGGACCAGTTGTTGACGCTGTATGCGGAACGAAAAACGGCGGAAGGATTTGCGTTTTCGGCGGATGGAAATTGGCAACGGGAATTCGAGGATGCGTTTCCGTTTGAAGAAACTCCTGACCAGAAGACGGCAATCGCGGACATCAAGCGCGATATGGAGCGGCCTACTCCCATGGATCGGCTGCTTTGCGGGGATGTGGGATACGGGAAGACGGAAGTGGCGATGCGCGCGGCGTTCAAGGCGATTGTTGATGGGAAACAGGTAGCGGTGCTGGCGCCGACGACGGTGCTGGCGTTCCAACATTTCGAAACGTTTAAGCACCGGTTTGCGGCGTTTCCCACGCGGATAGAAATGATGAGCCGTTTTCGTAACGCGGCGGAGCAGAAGGAGACGCTGGCGGGACTCGAAGCCGGGAAAGTAGACATTGTTATTGGAACGCACCGGTTGCTATCGAAGGACATCAAGTTTCAGGATTTGGGTTTGCTGGTGGTGGATGAGGAGCAGCGGTTTGGCGTGGCGCACAAAGAGCGATTAAAGGCGATGCGCAAGAACCTGGATGCGCTGGCGCTTTCGGCGACACCGATTCCGCGGACGCTGCATATGTCGTTAGTGGGTTTGCGGGATATGTCGGTGATTGAGACGCCGCCGCGGGACCGGCTGGCGATTCAGACGGTGGTTGGGCCGTTCAACGAGGAGATGGTGCGGCGGGCGGTGGAAACGGAGTTGGCGCGGGATGGGCAGGTGTACATCATTCATAACCGCGTGGAGTCGATCTATTCGTTGGCGTCGCTGGTGAGCAAATTGGTGCCGCAGTCGAAAGTGGTGGTGGGCCACGGACAACTGGGAGAAAAAGAGCTGGAAACAGTGATGCTGAAATTTATTCGCGAAGAAGCGAATGTGCTGGTGGCGACGACGATTGTCGAGAACGGGTTGGATATACCGCGAGCGAATACGATCATTATTAATCGGGCGGACCGGCTAGGACTGTCGGAGCTGTATCAATTGCGGGGGCGGGTGGGTCGTTCTTCGCAGCGGGCGTATGCGTATTTGCTGGTGCCGCCACAGGGGACTCTATCGGATATTGCGCGAAAGCGGCTTTCAGCAATGAAAGAGTTTAGCGAGCTGGGGGCAGGATTCAGGATTGCGGCGCTGGACCTGGAACTGCGCGGCGCGGGAAACATGCTGGGACGGCAACAGCACGGGCACATCGAGTCGATTGGATTTGATATGTATGTGCAGATGCTGGAACGAGCGGTGGCGAAGCTGAAGGGGGAGGAAGGCGCGACGGAATTGCGGACGACGCTGAGCCTGGGACTGGATGTGCGCATTCCGGAGGATTACATCCCGAGCGAAAATTTGCGATTGCGGACATACAAGAGAATTTCAACGATTGCGACCGAAGAAGAACGCCAGGATGTGCGGAAGGAATTGGCGGACAGGTTCGGACCGCCGCCGGCGGTGCTGGATAACCTTCTGGAGTATTCGGTACTCAAATCCATGTGCGAGAGATTACGGATTTCGGCGGTGGATCGCCATGGGAATAAAGTGGCGGTACGATTTCACGCAGAGACGTCGCTGGACCCGGCGTTACTGGTCAAGGTGGTACGATCAAACAAAGGGATTAAGTTGGACCCAAGCGGAGTGCTGTGGATGGAGTTAACGCGCGGCGTTCCGGTGGTTGGAGCACTGAAAAACGTATTGCTCGGGCTTCAGGGGCAGGTCTAGACTGAAGAGACAACCGATGATGCCGGTAAATTTTGCGCAGGGCTGTCGCGCTGCTTCTGTACGGAACGAAAGACCGGGTCGTAAAAGGGAATTCGAAACACATTATCTGGGGGAATGAATCGACATGAAGGAATCTATGGAATTTATTCGATATTTGGCGTTGGCAGGCATGTGTTTGGCGGGACTACCGGCAATAGCGCAAGAAAAGCCTGTTCCGCAAGAGCAACCCAAAATGGAAAAGCCGCAGATGGCGCCGGAGGCGGAAGCAGAAAAAGGACCGGACAAGAGCAAGACTGCGGACAAGGACAAAGTAAAAGCTGCCGCCGTCAAACCTAGAGTGGCATCGTCCGAGGGCAAGGTAGTGGAAGAAATTATTGCTCGCGTAAACAATGAAATCATTACGCGGTCCGAACTGGACAAGGGGCGGAAGGCTGCGGAGGAAGAGGCCACGCAGGAGTGCAACGGGCGATGCACGCCGGAACAATTACAGGTAGTGATTGAGGACCGGAAGAAAAATGCGCTGAGAGATTTGATCGACCAATCGCTGCTGGTGCAGCGCGGCAAGGATATGGGCATCAGCGTGGAATCCGACGTCGTAAAAAAGCTTGATGCCATTCGTATACAGAACAAAATGGCAAGCATGGAAGAGCTGGAAAAAGCGGTCAGTTCGCAAGGAATGAACTGGGAAGATTTCAAGAGCAATATCCGGAACTCGTCTTTGACGCAGGCGGTAATCGGCCGGGAAGTTGGATCGCACCTTAGTGTTGGGCACGAGGAAGTGGCAAAGTACTATGACGAGCACAAAAGTGAATTCCTGCGCCCGGAGCAGGTAGCGTTGCGAGCGATTGAAGTGGTTACTCAGGGTAAAAAAGAAGACGAAATACCCGCGCTGAAAAAGAAGGCGGAGACGGCGCTGAAGCGAGTCCAGGATGGAGAAGATTTTGGGGAGATTGCTAAGCGTTTCTCAGATGGGAGCACGGCAAAGCAGGGCGGTTACCTTGGGACCTACAAGCGGGGCGAACTGGCCAAGGAATTGGAAAACAAAGTCTTCGCGATGAAGAAGAACGAGCTAACGGAGATCATGGATACCAAGCAGGGCTTCCTGATCATGCAGGTGCTGGAACACTATGACGAGGGTGAACAGCCGCTTGCGAAAGTGGAAACAGAAATCATGGACAGGCTTTACGGACAGCGCATGGAGCCTGCTTACCGCGAATATTTGAAGACGCTGCGAGAGCAGAGCTATGTGGTGATAAAACCCGGCTACCAGGACATTGCTGGCGGCGGGAATTCCGAGATTCAGGAAGTGAGCGCGACGCCGGAAGTAACGAAGGACAGGAAGCCGCGCAAGAAGTACATTCTCTTCGGTAAAAAGAGTTGAGCGTAAGCATGAGAACGATTTACGTAAAGGATTTGACCAGCGAACAGAGCATCACCGCTTTTTTCCTGGTGCATGAAAAGGAGATTCGCAACACCGCGGCGGGAAAGGCTTATTTGCGAATGGAATTGGGGGACCGCAGCGGCACCATCGAAGCGCGCATGTGGGATCAGTTCGAAGTGCTGGCGAAGGATGTTTCGCGGGACGATTTCATCAAGGTGCAAGGGCGCATTGAAATTTACCGTAACAGGCCGCAGTTGGCGCTGCAACAATTCCGGGTGGCGAAACTGGAAGAGATTGAGTTGGCGGATTTCCTGGCGCATACCCCTTACGATATTGAAGTTCTGTACCGGCAACTTTTGGAATTCGCGGGAGGGATGCAAAACCCTTGGCTGAAAACATTGGTGGCGCAGATCATCACCGACCCGAAGATAGCGCCGCGATTCAAGCGCGCGCCGGCGGCGAAAACGATGCACCACGCGTACATTGGGGGATTGCTCGAACACGTGGTGGGATTGTGCGGGCTGGCGAAACTGGCGGCGAAGCATTATCCGGAGTTGAATGAAGATTTGCTGATGACCGTGGCGATGCTACACGACGTCGGAAAACTGGACGAACTTTGCTACGAGCGCGCGGTTAATTATACGACCGAAGGACAACTGCTGGGGCATATCGTTATGGAAGTCGAGACGATTGGCCGGGTGATGGACGGCATCGAAGGCTTTCCTGGGGAGTTGAAGACGGTGGTTAAGCACCTGTTGATCAGCCACCATGGGCAATATGAATTCGGTTCGCCGAAGTTGCCTATGATTCGCGAAGCGATGGTGTTTCATTACCTGGACGATATGGATTCAAAGATGGCCGCGGTGCGAGCGGCGCTTGCCAGTCCCGTGGCTGACGAGGAATGGTCCGCCTATAGCGCGGCGCTGGGGCGTAAATTCCTCAGGCTCGACGAATTCCTCGCTCCCAAGAAACAGTAAGCTTGGAGGTCGATCTTGTGCTACGCCACCCACTTCATGGTCAGTTTCTTGCGTTTCTTCGCGCAGTCTAGAAGATAAAGATCAATCAATTTCTGGTAAGGAAGTCTCGTCTCTTCCGCCAACCCCTTGAAATAGTCCACAACCTCGGGACTCAAATTGATCCCTACGGCCTTCTTCTTGCCTGGGTACGGGTTCTTTAACTCCTTCAACTTGGAGAAATCATATTCCTTCTTCATAAAACTTAATCTCCTCCTTGGTTGCCTTCCGTGCGGAAATATCCGAACCGACGATTCGGACTCCCTGTAACAGTGGACGACGACCAATGTTGTACTCGCTGCGCTCAATCCGAGCAGAGTGAATCGATCCTCCCCCTCGGAGTGTTCTTCATCATAGAAAAGGCGTGCATGCGGATCGCTGAAAACGCTCTGAGCCTCCTCAAACCAAACTCCATGCTTGGTCCGATTGCGCTTGTTTTTTCCCTCGTCCCAATCGAACCGCAGCGTATCTAGATAATATCTAGATAGAACGAATCCGGCAAGGGGGTCACCTGCAAAGGACGATCGGCCGGCGTACTCTGAACGAGTTCTTCGCTTGCCCCACCTAAAATACCAGCCTAAACTGAACTAGATGATTCCTGCTTCCTACAGCGTGCGCGACTTGACGATCCGACCGGCGACGATTCTCGCGCCGATGGCCGGTGTGACGGACACGCTTTTTCGGCGGGTGATCCGCGGGTTGGGCGGATGCGGACTGTTGATGACGGAGTTCACCAGTTCGGAAGGAATTACACGAAGCGCGAAGAAAACACTGCGGTACTTGTATTTTCAGGAAGACGAGCATCCGATCACGGCACAACTTTTTGGCGCAAACCCGGAGGTAATGGCGGAGGCCGCGCGGATGGTCGAGGATTTGGGCTACGACGCGGTGGACATAAATCTGGGATGCCCGGCGAAGAAAGTAGTGAAGTGCGGCGGTTCGGGATTGCTGCGGGAGCTCTCGCTGCTTGAGCAGATTTTCCGGTCGGTGCGCGCGGCGGTGAAGATTCCGCTGACCATTAAATTACGAGCTGGCTGGGATGAGAATTCCATCGTGGCCGTCGACGTGGCGAAAATGGCAGAAAACTTGGGGGTCGAGGCGGTTGCAGTGCATCCGCGAACACGGGCGCAGGGATACACGGGAAAAGCGGACTGGGAAATTATCAAGGCGGTGAAACAAGCGGTGAAGATTCCGGTGATCGGCAACGGTGACATTCAAAAACCGGAAGATGCCGCGCGCATGGTGCGCGAAACTGGTTGTGACGCGGTGATGATTGGCCGGGCCGCGGCGACGAACCCATGGATTTTTTTGCAGATGGAGCAGTACCGGGAAACCGGGCGATATGATTGCCCCAGCGAGAGGGAGCGGTACCAGTTACTTTCTGGCTACTACCAACAGATTTACGCCGCGGATTTACCCGATGCTGTGGGAAAAATGAAGCAGTTCGCATGCTGGTTCACACATGGCGTGGGGAACGGCAGCGAGTTAAGAAAAATAGTACACGCGGCGAGAACGCCCAGCGAAGTTCTGGAAAGAGTGGAAACATTTTTCCAGGGCCGGGCAGCCGCTACGGAGAGCCTAGCCCATGGTTCCGCTGAGTCACGCGATCTCCAAGCAGAGGTCGGAACGTAGGATAGCAGTGCGATTACCGTTGCGAGTAAAAGGACGGGACGCGCGGGGTTTGGCGTTTGAAGAAGAGACAGCCAGCGAGAATCTCTGCCGGAACGGCGCCGCTTTCCGTACGCGGTTGGACGTAGCGGTCGGCATGGATCTGGAGATACGGATTCCACTTTCGCGATATAGTTCGCGGCGCAATGAAAATGATTTTGCGACTTATGGGCGAGTGGTGCACGTTGGAGCAGGACAGAACGAAGGCGAGAAGATGATTGGCGTGCAGTTTATTGGGCCGCGATTCCAGCGCGTGTTCCGGTCTGAATCCGCGGCTTAGGTGAGATCGTCAGCGCCGCCAGAGCTTCTCTCTTAGATAATTCCGAATTCACATCCGAAACAGCGTTGCCAAAAAAGACTCGTAGCTGAAGGCATGGATTCACTCATCGCCGGGATCGGAGAGTTTTGTCTCGATGAGCTGATCGTAGGCGGCGCGACGTGTGATGCCGCGTTCTTTTGCTGCAAGCTTGAGAGCGTCCTTGCGATCGAGTTTGGCCTGCTGCATTAACTCCTCAACGCGCTCAACAAGCGTCGTGGAGGACACGCCGGAGGTGCGGGGAATTCGAGCCGGGCCGGCGCCGATCACCAGGGTGATTTCACCGCGCGCGGGGCGTTCCTGAAGTGAAGCGGAAATTTCAGACAATGTGCCGCGACGAAATTCTTCATGCAACTTGGTAACTTCGCGCGCGAGGCAGGCGGGGCGGTCGCCAAGGATTTCGAGCGTTTCCGCGACGGTTTCCTCGATGCGGTGAGGCGATTCATAAATGATAATGGTGCGGTCTTCGATGCGCAGGCGTTCAATAGCGCGCTTTCGTTCGCCGCTGCGCGCGGGCAAAAAGCCGACGAATAAAAATTCTTCGTTAGGCAAGCCCGAAGCGGAAAGCGCGGCGAGCAAGGCGCTGGGGCCTGGGACAGGGATGACGGGAATTTTGTGACGAAGGCACAGCGCCACCAGGCGATGGCCGGGGTCTGAAACCAGCGGCGTGCCGGCGTCGCTAATGAGCGCGACCTTGGCGCCCTGTTCCATGGCAAAAACAAGCTCAGGGGCGCGAGTAAGTTCATTGTGCTCGTGGTAGCTGATCAGTGGCTTTTGGATATCGTAATGATTGAGAAGTTTCAGCGAATGGCGAGTGTCTTCGCAGGCGACCTGGTCGGCTTCCTTGAGGATGCGGATAGCGCGAAAGGTTATGTCTTCGAGATTGCCGATCGGAGTACCGACGAGATAAAGGCAGCCGCCGAGCGGAGCGGAAGGGTCCTCGAGAAAGGGCTCGGCATGCATGAGCAAGAGTCTAGCACGCGGAGACAAAGTCGGAGGACGGGGGCGTGGTATCATGGGCTGTTCAGAGAATAATTAGAAAAATTGAGGTTTTTCGGTGCCACTGTACGAATACAAATGCCTGAAGTGCGGACAAAATACAGAAAAAATTGAGCCAGTTTCCGGTCCACATTTGAAAAAATGCCCGCACTGCGGCGGGAACGTGGAGTCGGTGATTACGGCACCATCGATTCAGTTCAAAGGCACGGGCTGGTATGTGACGGATTACGCGGGAAAATCCTCGGCGAAGACCGCGGCGGCAACAGACGGATCTGCCGGGGATAATAAGGACTCGGGCGGGAAAGATTCCGCGGGAAAGGATTCGTTGACGAAGGAATCGGCAGGGAAAGATTCGAAGGGGACGGAAACCAAAGAAGCGCCCGCGAAAGAGAAGAAGGCTGAAAAAAAGAAGTGATGCGGTCGCGTTTATATAATTAAAGCTTTAGGGATTTTAAATAGCTCAGAAACGGGCCACCAAGCTCCTCGTTTTGTAAGGCGAGTTCCACGGTAGCTTTGAGAAATCCCAACTTATCTCCGGCGTCGTAAGAAATTCCTTCGTAAATATATGCCCACAGGCCTTGTTCCTTGGCGAGAATGCGCAAAGCATCGGTCAGCTGGATTTCGTCGCCTGCGCCGGGTTTGGTGCGGTCCAGGCAATCAAAAATCGCTGGCGGCAAAACGTAGCGTCCAGTGATGGCCAGGTTTGAAGGGGCATTTTCCGGTTTCGGCTTTTCCACGAGATCACGGATGCGGAGAAGGCGTTCGCCGAATGGCGCCTGGGGAGCGGGTTCGCCCGCGACGATGCCGTACCGATTCGTTTTATCGCGTGGCACTTCTTCGACCGCAATCGCGCCGACGCCGGTGGCGGCGTAGACATCTATAAGCTGTTTGGTGGCGGGATTTTCGCCGGGGATCAGAACGTCGCCGAGAAGGACGGCGAAGGGTTCATCGCCAACGAGATCGCGGGCGACGAGCACGGCGTGTCCGAGGCCGAGGGGCTCCTTCTGACGCGTGTAACTTACCTGGACCATGTCGCTAATGCGGCGGATCATATCGGCTTGATCTTTTCTGCCGCGTTCCTCGAGGTATTTCTCCAAAAGAGGCGCGTTATCGAAATGGTCCTCAATGGAATTCTTGCCTTTTCCGGTGACGATGATGATGTGTTCTATGCCGGAGGCGACGCATTCTTCGGCGACATATTGGATTTGCGGCTTATCTACGACGGCGAGCATTTCCTTGGGCTGAGCTTTGGTGGCAGGGAGAAACCGCGTGCCCAGACCGGCGGCGGGTAGAACCGCTTTACGAACTTTGCGTAGAGGAGAAGATTTCAGGGGATCAGTAGGCATGGGTCAGCGGTCACTCGCGGAAAGAGATTTAAAAAAGGCATTTCTGGACAGTAGCCGTCATGGCGGCGGTTTGTCAATTAAGGTAGATACCGTAGTCCGTCAGAAAGCATTCCCTTACGGGAAACGATCGTTAGCTGGGAGTGAGCGGAGCGCGGAGGACAGCGTGATAGCATCGAGGAGATGGGTGAAAGTTCGCGAGACAGGAATATGGGCGTGAGAATACTAGGGATCGAATCGTCCTGCGATGAGACTGCAGCCGCAGTTGTCGAGGATGGGCGAATCATTTTGTCGAATGTGGTGGCGTCGCAGATCGAAGTTCACCGGAGATACGGTGGAGTGGTGCCGGAACTGGCATCGCGGGAGCATTTGAGGCAGATTGTCCCGGTGGTGCGAGAAGCGATGGCGTTGGCCGGGTTGCAGTGGAAGGATTTGGACGCCATTGCGGTGACGGCGGGGCCCGGATTAGTTGGCGCGCTGTTAGTGGGCATAACTTATGGCAAGACAATGGCGCAGGCGCTGGGGAAACCACTTATTGCAGTGAATCACTTGGACGGGCATGTGCACGCGGTATTTTTAGAGGCGCATGCCGCGGGGCGTATAGCCAAGTTGCCAGCAATTTGTTTGATCGTTTCGGGTGGGCATACCGTTTTGTATGAGGTGAAGGCGGGAGAGAGTGAGTTGTTGGAATATCGTGCGATTGGGCGAACGCGCGATGATGCGGCGGGCGAAGCGTACGACAAAGTTGCGAAGCTTTTGGGGCTTGGGTACCCGGGGGGACCGATTTTAGACAAGTTGGCGGGGGCCGCGGGAAAGGTGGCAGCGCCGATAAAGTTTGGACCAACGAAAACGAGGGGCAACCCCCTGGACTTCAGCTTCAGCGGGATTAAGACGGCGGTGTTGTACCACTTGAGGGAGCACCCGGAATACACCGAGGAGATTGCAGCGCGGCGAGTTGCTTTGGAGCAGGGAGAGAGAACCTTTGAACAACTGCTACCACGTTGCGGACAGCAAACCTTAGGGTTGGTAAGGGAATTTCAGAATGCTGTGGTGCGGGACTTGGTGGAGCGCACTATGGCTGCGGCTGAAGAATTATCCGTGGAAAGCATTTTCGTGTCCGGCGGCGTGGCGGCGAACAGTCAACTGCGGTCAACGTTTCTGACCCGAGCGGGAGAGAGGGGCATGGACGTGTTCTTCCCGAGCCGGGCGCTCTCGACGGATAATGCGGCGATGATTGCCGCAGCGGCGTATCCAAGATTGCGTTCAGCTTTGGTAGCGGATTTGAGGTTGGACGCGGAGCCTGGGTTGCGGCTTTGCTAGGGGTGGAAGAGATCCTGCGAGGAAGTCTGGGGCACCACAAAGCCTGCAAAAATAAAAATAGCGGGCAACTGGAAAGCTGCCCGCCCAAGGAGAGAGGTTATTCGAATTTTTCTTGAAGAATGGGGAACTGCAGTTTGGCTTTGGCGAGAGATTTGACGACGACAGCCTCCGCGCTTTCGGCAGTGGTGTTACGGGCTGTAGCCATCTCGCTAACCAAGAGGTACTTGGCTCGTTCGAGCATCTTCTTTTCCCGGAAGGAAAGGGGTTTGTTGCAGCTTAGAGAGACCAGACTTTTGAGGACGACGGCCACCTCGAGGAGGGAGCCGGTGCGCATACGCTCGGAATTTTCCTTGAAGCGATGTTTCCAGTCATGATGAGAATTGAGTTTGCCTTTTTCGAGAAAGCCGAGAACTTTGCCGGCATCGTTGGTTTTAATGACGCACCGAAGTCCAACGCTTTCCGAATTGGATTGAGGAACCATGACACGCAAACCGCTGGAAAGAATGCGAATCATAAAGTACCGTTCTGTTCTTCCGTTTAGTACTCCGTAGTTAATTTGTTCTACAACACCAACACCGTGGTTCGGGTAAACAACTTTGTCGCCAATCTTGTAGTCCATAGATTCCATAGCCCCCCTAGGAATTACTTAAGAAGTTTACATCCGGTAAACCCTGTAGTCAAGCTATATCCTGTGGAATGAGGGAGTTACAAAAAAGAAGTGCCAATTTGGCACTCGGATTGCTCACTTTTGCACAGTTTTGGGGCGAAAGTGCGCAGATAAGTTCCCGTGGAGCAAGGGACGCCTACAAGGAACCGGGGTACGGCCCCAAGACGTTAAATCCCTTTGATTCAATAGAAAAACAAATCTGTACGAATCCTGGGCTACAATTCCGGTGTGATCATCCTGAGTATTGATACCGGCGACCCGCACGGGAGCGTTGCCGTTGCGGTGGACAACCGACCAGTGCAAATGATGGTGCACGATACCCAAGAAGAGTACTCCGCGTGGCTGCTGCCTACGGTAAACCATGCACTTCGGTTACACGGGATAGATATGAGCGACGTGGATTTGTACGCCGTGGCGGTTGGGCCGGGGTCGTTCACAGGAGTTCGAGTAGGTCTGGCGACGGTGAAGGCCTGGGCGGAAGTGTACGGCAGGCCAGCCGCGGCTGTTTCGAGACTCGAAGCGGCGGCAAGCCAAAGCGCGGAGACGGCACCGTTGATTGGTGCGTTTCTGGACGCGAGTCGCGGACAAATTTTTGGGGCTTTGTATAGTGACACCGGTGGCGAACTGCAGCTTGTGGAAGAAGAGAGAGTTTCGGACCCGGAAGAGTTCTTGGAATTTGCGGATGGGGTCGCGGGCGGGCGACGCGTGCATTGGATTTCCAGCGATCCGGAGAGAATGGAAGGAAGCGAGCGTTGGCGTGCAACAAGAGAAGCGCGCGGTCCGGTCAAGAGGGTTGGAAAATACCTGGCAGAGGCGATTGGCTTGATTGGGTATAAAAAGGCCTTGAAGGGTCAGACGGTGGATGGCCTTGGATTAGATGCTAATTACGTACGGCGGCCGGACGCGGAAGTGCTTTGGAAAGGTATAGCGGCCAAAAGTTGATCGATTCACAGAGAAGACGGGAAATTTGCGTAAGGGCGATGCTGCCCGGAGATTCTGGCGGCGTTGTGGCTACTACCTGGGAATCACCGGGAGCTGCTCAGTGGACTCCAGAAATGTTTCGCAACGAAGTTTCCGGGGAACGGGCTTGGGTTGCGGAAGAGTGCGGCGAAATTGTCGGCTTCCTTGTCGCCCGGTTGCTCGGGGAGGAAGCCGAGATTCTGAACGTGGCCGTGGTTGAAAAGGCCAGGAGAACGGGCATAGCTACTAAGTTGCTGCTGCGCGCATCAGACGAAATGAGCCACGCAGGGGCTCAGAGATGTTTCCTTGAGGTGCGGGAATCGAACGCTGTAGCTAAGGCATTTTATACCAGAATGGGATTCGAGACCATCGGAACTCGTCCACGGTACTACCAGCACCCGGAAGAGGGAGCGCTGTGCATGAAAAAAAAACTAACAGACCTAAGGGACCAGGACCACGTTCCTACTTGACGAGCGCGGCGCGCGGCGTTACCTTGCGGATATGATGTAGAACCAAATCACAATTTAACCGGCCGGGAAGTTTAACCAGCCCGCAAACGCAAAGGGAGGAACGCATGGGACTCACGCAGCGGAACCCTCGGGACTTACTGCTGGATACGGATGGCGAGTATCAGCGTTTGGCTCAGCAGCACCAGCAATACGAAATTGAACTTCGCAAGCTCACCTCGTCGACATTCCTCAACTCGGAAGACCTCATCGAAGAAATCAAGCTGAAAAAGTTGAAGTTGCACTGCAAGGATGAGATGGAACGAATCGCGGCACAGCTTCATCGAGCGCAGTCGCATTCCCAGTAAGATTGCTCAGGGCAAGAAGAACAGCTTCCAAAACAGAATCTGTCGTAAAATGACCGTGCTTGGGACGGCGCGAGAGCAGCGGGAGAGTTTTGCACGGTGATGGTCAAAGAAGGGTATTACTTCGGGTTACCACTGCTTATTCTGGGGGTGCTCGGGGCATTTTGGCGCGGGTGGGGCCTGGTTGGACCGATAGCCGGTGTGATCCTGGTTTGCCTCGCAGCGTTTACATTTTATTTTTTCCGGAATCCAGAGCGAATTATTCCGCAGGAACCAGGATTGGTGGTGTCGCCGGCGGACGGCCGTGTAGTGGTGGTGAAGGATGAAGAAAACGCGGGGCGGCCCGGGAAGCGCATCAGCATTTTCCTAGCGGTCTGGAACGTACACGTCAACAGATCTCCGGCGGAGGGAAGAATCGCGCGACTGGAATACCGGCCTGGAAAATTTCTTGCAGCGATGCGAGAACGAGCTTCGATGGATAACGAGGCGAACATATTTTGGCTGGAAACTCCCGAGGGCCAGATGGTTTTCAAGCAAATTGCGGGTTTAATTGCGCGCCGGGTGGTTTCATGGAAAAAACGGGGAGATATCGTGGAACGGGGCGAGCGGATTGGCTTAGTGCGATTTGGCTCGCGCATGGATCTTTGGCTGCCAAGCGGAGCGCACATATTAGTGAAGGTAGGTGATCACGTCAAAGGTGGATCGAGTGTGGTGGCGCGGTGGGTGGGAACGCAAAAGATAGCCTACGCCGCGGAAGAAGAGTTGGTACCCGCGGAGATCGCAGCTTATGAGGTCTGAAATCGAACAGCACGAAATTCCTTTTGCGGAGAAGCGTTTTCGCGGGCAGAAGTTCCGTCGAGGCGTTTATCTGCTGCCAAGTCTATTCACGGCGGCGAATTTATTGTGCGGATATTACGCGGTAGTGGCTTCGCTGGTGGGAGGTGCGACGCAATTCGATCACGCGGCAAGGGCCATAGGATTCGCGATACTTTTTGATTCGATGGACGGCCGTATTGCGCGAATGACCGGAACGGGGACGGAATTCGGCGTGCAATTTGATTCGCTGGCCGACGTGGTCAGCTTTGGCGTAGCTCCCGCGGTAATGGCTTATGCGTGGGGGGTGAGAAGCCTGCCGGGCATGGAAGAAATGGGTCGACATCCGCGCCTGGTACAACTTTCGGAGTTCGGCTGGGTACTGTGTCTGATTTTTCTGATTTGTTCTGCCTGGCGACTGGCGCGTTTCAACGTGCAGGGCATGGAACCGGGAAGCTCGAAGAATTTTGTGGGAATGCCGACGCCGGCCGCTGCTGGAGTGATTGCGGCACTGGTTCACGGTTTTAAGACGCCGCTCACGAGTGTTGGGTGGTCCATCGCATGGCTGCTTTTGCCGGCGGTGCTGGGTGCGCTGATGACCAGCAAGATCCGCTACTATAGTTTCAAAGATGTGTCCTGGACGAAGAAATACCCATCCTTGGCGATTGTGCTGGCGTGTGTTTTGCTGGCGGTTGTTTGGCAAAATTCCGAGATTGCCTTGATCCTTCTCGCGTGTACCTATGCTATTGCAGGCGTAGCACTGCATGCTTTGCGTTTCCTGCGGCACCGTTCGATTGCCCGGCCGGCGTAATTGATGCCTCCTCTTGAACGGAAATCCGATCGCATCGTGATTGCCGGAGCTTCGTCGCTACTGGGAGCGGAGCTCAAATCTTTATTAGAGGAAAGCCGGTTTGCGGGCTGGGATATTCGATTCGTGGATGAAGAGCTTGCCGCGGGAACGTTGACGGAAGCGGCCGGCGAACCAGTAGTGATACAACCGGTGGAGGAAGACACCTTCCGAGGGGCGCGTTTTGCATTTTTTGCTGGTTCAGAAGAATTTGCAAAACGATGCGCGGGGCCGGCGCATAGCGCGGGCGCCACGATTATTGATTTCTCGCACATGGCGTTTTCTGATCCGGATGCCGCGCCATGGTTTCCAGCGATTGAGGTACTTACCGGCCGGCAAATTTCCAAAGATTTAAAAACTTACGCAATTTTGTCCGCGCCGGGAACGGCGATAGCGAGCATTGGGCTGGCGTTGCGAAAGCATGGGCTGAGCCGATTGGTGGCGGTAGTAAATCAATCCGTTTCCGAAGGCGGGCGCGCAGGAATCGAGGAGATGGAAGGTCAGGCTTCGCGGTTGCTCACATTTCAGAGTATTGGCCACGGAGTGTTTGGGGTGCAAACGGCGTTCAACACCGTTTCGCGTTACGGTAGTGGAAGCAAGGTGGATTTGCAGCAAGAGGGAAAACGGATTCAAAGCGAGGTAGCATCGGTTTTTGCCGAGGGCGAGGTTGTTTCTGTTCAGGCGGTGCATGTGCCAGTTTTTTATGGGTCGACATTTTCACTTTGTGCGGATTTGCAGGAAGAAACGAGTGCTGACGAGGTCATGGCGGCGTGCAGCAGTGCAGGCGTGGTGGTGGCTGTCGAGGATGCAGCGGGTCCGGGCAACGTGACCGTCGCGGGGGAGCCAAATATTTATTTTGCGAAGCCCACTGAGGATGTGGGCCGACGCGGGACGTGGTGGTTCTGGGGCGCCGCGGATAATTTGCGAATGCCGGCGGCAAGCGCGATTAAATTAGCGGAGAAATTGTCGTGAGGCTGCCACGATTTATTTTGGCGGCAGCTGCGATAGGAATACTGTTGGTTGGATTGGATGGTTGCGGCTATCACGTGGCGGGGCGTGTAAACGCGCTGCCGAAAACGATTCACACCATCGCCGTGCCGGCATTCGAAAATAAAACCACGAGCTACCGAATTGAGCAGCGGTTGACAGCAGCCACGGTGCACGAACTTTTGGCAAAGACACAGTTCCGAGTCGTTGCGGATCCGGCGAATTCGGACGCCGTGCTGCGCGGAAAAGTGTTAAGCCTGGAAGCCGTACCCATACTTTTTGATACCGACCCGGTGACGAATTCGGTGCGCGCGACGCTGCTGCTGGTGACCGTGAAGTGCGAAGTAACGCTGATGGAAACGGAATCGAAGAAAGTTCTGTTTCATACGGATAATTTTTTGTTTCGCAACGAATATCAACTATCGACAGATGTGGCCACGTTCTTCGCGGAGCAGGACCCCGCGCTCGATCGCTTGGCGCAGGAATTTGCGACGCGTTTGGTGGCGTCGATCACCGAGGCGTATTAAGGAAAGGGTTGCGCTATGGCTCGTGTCTCGCCGCGGGAATTGCTGGTGCGGATCGAAAAGGGAAAAGTGATCCCCGGAATACTGCTGCTTGGTTCGGAGCCGTATCTGCGGGATAGCTGCCGCGCGGCATTAATTGAAAGATTCGTTCCGCCAGCGTCGAGAGATTGGGCGATTTCGCGTTACTCCGCGGATGACGGAGATACACAGCGCGCGCTGGAGCAGGCGCAGACTTTGCCGATGCTTTCCCCGCAGCAGTTGGTATTTTTGGAAAATCTGGAAACTGTCGAGAAACTGGGAGAAAAAAAACGCGAGGAAACGGTTAAACAGATTGAAGCGTACTTACAGAACTCGGCGCCTTTTACCGTATTGGTGCTGGAAGCCAGTGAACTGGACCAGCGCATGAGATTGTGCAAACTGCTGATGGAGAAAACTCTAGTGGTAGAAGTTTCACTAGGAGATAAGTTGGAGGAGCGCATCCCGGCGGCGATCGCATTAGGGCATGCAATGGCGAAGGAATTGGGTGCTGAGTTTGAAAAAGGAGCGGCGGAAGATTTAGCGGAATTTGTGGCGGCGGATTTACAGCGTCTGAAGACGGAAATTGAAAAATTGTCGACTTACGTTGGAGAGAAAAAAGTGATCCGTCGGCAGGATGTAGCTGCGCTGGTAATCTCGGAAAAAACCACCACGGTCTGGGAATTGGCAAATCTGCTTGCCAGTGGAAAGCAGGCGCAAGCGCTGGAATTTCTGCACCGGCTGCTGCGCGACGGTGAAGAGCCACTGCCGATGCTGGGCGCAATCACGTGGATGTACCGCAAACTGATTGAAGCCAGCGAAATAAGAGGTGTGACGAATGGCTGGCAGGCAGCGCGCACGTTGAGCATGAATCCGGAGCGGGCGGAAATGGCGTTACAAGCGTCCAGAAAAATTCCCAGAGCAAAATTATTGGAAGGCATGCAAGCGTTGAGGTATGCGGATAGCAGGCTGAAGCACGGGAGCGAAGATGCACGAGCGGTGCTGGAATTTATGGTGACGCAGTTGACGCGGCAGGGAGCGAGTTCGGGATCAATCAATAAAAAATAGACAGCCAGGGCTGTCTATTTTCGCTATGCAATTATCGTCGGTAAAAGAACTTACTCGGCGGCTTTGGCTTTGATGCCGTTGAACGCAAGCGTAAGGCGCGATTTATAGCGGTTGGCGGTATTTTCGTGCAGCACGCCCTTGGTGATGGCCTGATCGATGGAGGACATGGTGGGCTGGAGAAGATTTCCCGCCGCGGTGGCGTCTCCGGCGGTGATGGCGGTGCGAAAACGCTTCATCATGCTGCGAACGCGCGTGCGATTGGCGCGATTTGTTTCCGCGCGTTGGATCGATTGAGCCGCACGCTTTAATACCGATTTCTTCTTCTTCTTTATTTTGGTGCCCTGCGCCATCTATTGCTCCTTTTTCGTATCATTCAAACTTCTAACGTTAAACGAGGCAGCGGGCTTTGTCAACGCGCGGGGAACTGGCCACTCTGCACGGAAATCACAACTAAGAGAAAAGTTGTGCAGTACTTTGGATTACCAGAAATGCGGCTATGAACCGTATCGATTATGATAGACCGAGCCATGCGGCCTGAAGGAGATCTAGAGATGCGAAATGGTTTGACTTTAATCGCGATTTTGGCAAGTGCATTGGTGTTTGGCGCCCCGGCGGCTTTTGCACAGCAGCAAGCCGATACGGAAAAAACGGTGGCGCGAGGTTGCGGAGACGTGGCGGCGCTGCAGGAAAAATTGAAAGAAGATGAAACAGAACTGCAGGACTGGGCTAATTTAACGCGCTACCGCGAAGCGAACACCAAGCTGGCGACGACGAGTGCTCCGGAACGACGCGTGGTTTTTATGGGCGATTCGATAACTGATATGTGGGCGGAGCCGCAGTTCGGAGGATTTTTCCCTGGCAAACCTTATGTAGATCGCGGAATCAGCGGACAAACCACGCCGCAAATGCTAATTCGGTTCCGGCCGGATGTGATTGCGCTGAGGCCGAGGGTCGTGGTGATTCTAGCAGGGACAAACGATCTGGCTGGCAACACCGGTCCAATGACATTGGAGGAAATCGAAGGAAATTTGGCGTCGATGGCGGAATTGGCGAGAAGCAACGGGATTCGCGTGGTGCTGGCCTCCGTGCTGCCGGTCAGCAATTACGGACATAACGTCGAAGGGGAGCCTTTGGACATGCGCACCAACCGGCCGCCGGAAAAAATATTGGCGTTGAATGCATGGGTCAAGAAATATGCAGCGGACAAAGGGCACGTGTACCTGGATTATTTTGCCGCGACGGTGGATGAGCACGGGTTGTTGAAAAAAGAGCTGAGCGAAGACGGGTTGCACCCTAATGCGGCCGGTTACGCGGTGATGGGACCGTTGGCGGAAAAGGCGATCGAGGCGGCATTGAAGAAAAGGGGTTGATGGTTCCCAGTCCCTTAACTTGACCGGGGCAAGCTGTTAGACTAGTGTTCGAGTTGTTCTTTCCTGAAGTTGACGGTTTTGTGGTTACCGGCTACGAGGAGGAATACCATCGGCCACCCGGTTCGAGTAGAGGGCAAACCCACCCATTGGATGCGTCGCACGATTCACATTTCCGGACAAATAGAACCTTTCTTCGGCACTTTGGACGAGAACGTTCGATTGCTTGAGGACTCTTTGCAGGTGCGCACCCACCTGAGCGACACGCGCCTGACTTTTGAGGGCGAGCAAGAAAATGTGGATCGCGCGGTGCGGATCGTTGAAGAGTATAACCATCTAACGCGACACGGACGCGCGATGTCTGGAGCGGAAGTGCGCACGTTGATGCGGGTGGCCACGGAAGAGCCGCAGGGATCGCCGCGAGGAATTTTTGAGCCGGGGCGCACGCGTTCATTCGGGAAAAAGCAGGTGACGCCGAAGAACGATAGCCAGCGGCGCTACATGGAAGAAATTGAAAAGCACGACATGATGTTTGGCATTGGGCCTGGTGGCACCGGCAAAACGTACCTAGCGGTAGCGATGGCGGTGAGCGCGCTGCTTACGAAACAGGTGAATCGCATAATTCTGGCGCGGCCCGCGGTGGAGGCTGGCGAACGACTGGGATTTTTACCGGGCACCCTACAGCAAAAAATTGATCCGTACATGCGACCACTTTACGACGCGTTGTACGACATGTTGGACGCGGACAAGCTGGAACGTTTTCTGGAAAAGGGAATCATCGAGGTTGCGCCGCTGGCGTTCATGCGCGGCCGCACGCTGAATGATTCGTTCGTGATTCTGGATGAAGCGCAAAACACGACCAGCGAACAGATGAAAATGTTTTTGACGCGGCTGGGGTTTCATTCCAAGGCGGTGATAACCGGCGACGTGACGCAGATTGATTTGCCGGTGGGCAAGAAGTCCGGATTAGTAGAAGCCATGGAAATTTGCGGAAAGATTGAAGGAATCGGGGTTTTGCAGTTCAGCGAGAAGGACGTGGTGCGGCACAACCTGGTGCAACAGATTATTCGCGCTTATGAGGATCACGACCGGGCGAATCCGCAGCGCGGCAACGGCAAATTCAGTGCGCCCGCCAAAGGAACGGAATTGCCCACCAAAACTCCGCAGGAATAATTTGGCCAGAACAAAAAAACCGGCAGCGAAGAAACGCAGTACGCGCGCGGGTGTTACGGTGACTGAGAACGGCGATGAAGTGAGCAATCGCCAGCGCGCGGTTCCGATAGCCATTGCTCCGCTACGAGAATTTTTGCAGCAAATCAAAAATGACCTCGGATTAGCCAGTTCGCAAGTTACGATTTGCCTGGTGAGCGATCGCACTATTGCGCGGATGAATAAAACTTTTCGCAAAGTGAGTGGGCCAACGGACGTGCTGTCGTTCCCAGCGGAGACAGAACGCAAACCGGTGAAATTTATCGCAGGCAAGGTGGCGGAGCGATACGAGACGGAACTCGGAGATGTGGCGATTGCGCCGGCAACGGCGCAACGGTATGCGAAAAAAGACGGCCGGCCGTTGCCAGCCGAGCTGCGTATTCTGATGCTGCACGGTATTTTGCATTTGTTAGGTTATGACCATGAGTCCGACAGCGGCGAAATGAACCGGCTGGAAAAACGGTTGCGCAAACGTTACGGGTTGCCGCAATGACATTAAGCTGGTTTTACCCTTTAGGCTTGGTGCTGCTGGCCATCGGGCTGCCCATTTTTTCCTACCTGGCGCTGATCTATCGCGAGCTTGGACGGATGACCAGCGCGAGATTCCACGAACATCTGGATATTTTCGAAAGCGAGATTGAACCGAAGCTGCACATCAACCGGCGCAGCGCTGGCCGGACATTTCGCATTCTCGGGCATTTTTTGCTGGCATTTCTAGTGCTGGAAACGACGCGCGGCGTGGTGCATTTCGCTCCCGGAACCTGGGAAGCGGGGCTGGAGTTTTTCGTTTTTTTGACACTGGAAGTTGTGATTGCGATGCATTTCATTCCGGACATGCTGTTGTATCGCACGAACGGGCGATGGCTGATTCCATTATTACCCGCGATACGGCTATCGATGTTGGTGGTCTGGCCGGTGCGTGTTTTTTTGGAAGGAGCGGAATCGCTGGCGCGAATTTCCGAACAGGAACCAGAAAAAACGGAAGAGCAGCGTACGGAAGAGGGAATTGAGGCGCTGGTGGAAGCCGCGGAAGAAGAGGGAATTATTGAGCCGGACCAGGCGGATTTGATCGAGCAGGTTGTGGAATTCAGCGACAAACGGGTACGCGAAGTGATGACGCCGAGGCCGGACATTGTAGCGGTTCAAGCCGAATCAACCCTGGAAGAAATGCACGCAAAATTTGTTGAGAAGCGTTATTCGAGGATGCCAGTTTACGACAAATCATTGGACGACATTATCGGGTTGGTTCACGCGCAAGACCTGTTGCAAGTAGCAGACCAGGATCTGCCGCAGCGCAAAGTGCGCGAACTTTTGCGGCCTATCCTGTTCATTCCGGAAACAAAGGCAGGCTCCGACCTGCTGAAGGAAATGCGCAACAAAGGCATGCCAATGGCGGTGGTAATCGACGAGCACGGCACGGTAGCGGGAGTTGCCACGGTCGAAGACCTGGTCGAAGAGATTGTCGGTGAAAGTGGATTTGACGACAAGCAGCCGGCGCCCGACGCGGTGCGCGAGCCGGATGGCGGGATGATTCTTCGCGGGAGCATGTCGATTCGCGACGTGGAGGAATTACTGGACGTAAAGTTCTACAACAAGTCTGATGACACGGTAACGACGATCGCGGGGTTGTTGACGCATTTGACGGGTAAGGTTCCCGCTCCGGGCGACAAAATCGATATACAAGGTCACCACTTCGAAGTTCTTGAGGCCAACCAGCGCAAAGTTTTGCGCGTGCGAGTCCGCAAGCAACCGGCGTCTTTTGTCGACCAGCCGTTGCGGAGGTGAACGCGAGCGCGGAGCGGTGCGATGTTGCGAACTAACGGCAAGATGAAACCGAGGATGCTCTATGGCATAATCCGATGCCAGTATGGCTGCCCACCCCAGCATTTACGCAACTAGCTGTTTCCTTAGCCATCGAAGACTGTGGTCCGCCCTCCTACTCGTGGCTCTTGGCTTGGCTCCCATGTCGGCAAAAGCTCAGGATGCCGCGCCACAATTCGACATAGCCACATCGCAGCTCATAAGAGACGGCCAGGCGGCTGTGGAGTCGAAACACTATCAAGAAGCGGAGAAGCTTTTCAAAAGTGCCAATAAAGCCACGAATTTCTCCTGCCTGCCATGCTCGTTAGGCCTTGCGGAAACGCTGGTGCACCTGGGAGATCCCAAAGCAGCGCTGGATAATGCGGAAATCGCTGTCGCACTGGCCACGAACGACCAGGAAAAAGCCACCGCACACGCACTTTGCGGATTTTTGTTTGGCGTGCAAGGAACCAACGAAAGCAATCGGGAAAAGGCGGAATCCGAATATCGCAAAGCGCTGGAATTAGATCCCAAACGCGCTGCTCCCCATCTGGGTCTCGCCGTTATTCTTTTCCGGAAATCGCAGGAAGCCGAGGGCAAGGACGAAGCCAACCGCTATCTGGAACTCGCGCCAGACGGACCATCCGCTCCCTATGCGCGCTCTTTGATTGAGAACCCGCGCCGTGCCAGCGAGACTTTTGCCCCTGATTTCAGCTTCAAGACGCTGCAGGGCAGAAGCGTTTCGCTCGCTGACTTCAAAGGCAAGTTTCTCATTTTGGATTTCTGGGCGACCTGGTGCCCGCCGTGTCGCGACTCCGTAGACGAATTAAAGGAACTGACCAAGAAATATCCCGCCGACCGGGTGGTTTTGATCAGCGTCAGCGAAGACCGGGATGAGCACGCCTGGAGCGATTTCGTTGAAAAGAAGAAAATGACCTGGCCGCAATATCTGGATCGTGACGAGCGAATCGTGGAATTGTTCCAGGTCCGCGCCTATCCGACATACCTGGTGATCGATCCCGAAGGCATGATCCGGCGTCGAATTGTTGGGCGGAATCCACAAGAAAGCGTAGTGCGCCGGCTGAAGAATACGTTGGATGGTTTGACGGCCGGGAAATCATAGAGACGAATATTCTTTTCCGCAGCGGGACAACAGCTTACTGCAACATATAGCCTCGCAACATGGGCTTTCCCATCTGAACGAGTTAACATCATTAGCGAGAGGCTACGGGTGTACCGGAGTGACCAAGAATTACAAAGCGGGATTCGTAAGCATTATTGGGCGGCCAAACGCGGGCAAATCCACGCTGCTGAATCAATTGGTGGGACAAAAAGTTGCCATTGTTACTTCGAAGCCGCAGACAACACGGAATCGCATCCAGGGAATTGTTTCGCGTCCAGAGGGGCAAATTGTTTTTATCGACACGCCGGGCGTGCACAACGCGGACTCAGCATTAGGACGACAGATGATGCAAGAAGTGGCTGCGTCGGTGGAGGGTATCGACGTTCTGCTGATGGTTATCGATGCCGCGCATATGCTGCCGTATTCCGACGAGTTGGTGCTGGAACGCGCGCGCAATTTTCGGGGGAAAACGATTCTGGCACTCAATAAGATCGATCGCGTAGCAAAGCCGGACTTGCTGCCATTGATTACCGCCAGCGCCAAAGACTTCGATTTTGCCGCGATCGTGCCGATTTCTGCGTTGAAGGGAAGCGGTGTGGACGAGCTGGTGGCGGAAATATTTAAGCTACTGCCCGAAGGAGATCCATTTTTCCCCGAGGACCAAATAACGGATCAGCCATCGCGCTTTTTGGCGGCGGAAGTAATTCGCGAGAAAGCCATCCAGCTTACTTACCACGAGGTTCCGCACGCACTGGCAGTATTTGTTGAGAAGTACGAGGAAACGCCAAAGATTCTGAAAATCCAGGTGGTGCTGCACGTGGAAAAGGATTCGCAAAAGAAAATATTAATCGGGCAAAAAGGCGCGATGCTGAAAAAGATAGGTACGGAAGCCAGGAAAGAGCTGGAAATCCTGCTGGACACAAAAATTTTCCTGAGCATGTTTGTGAAAGTTGCGTCGGGCTGGCGAGATAATCCGAGTAAAGTACGCGAGATCGATTGGCGGGCGCAATTGGAGGCGCTCAGCCAGTATCAAAGGGAACAGTAAAAGTTATAAGGCACCGGCGACGCAGACGATCAGTAGCCACTCCTGGCGCGGTCGAACCCACCAAAATACCAGCGAACGCTTACGGTCGCGTAGAGACCATAGGGCCCATTGGTGCCGAGGTCCGCGGGGCCCAGGTTGCGTTTGTACTTGCCAAGATATCTCACCTGGTGCTGAGTAACGCGAAGTTCAAAATTGTGTGGCAACTCAATCCCTGCGCCGACGGAGCGCTCAAAGGCGATAGGTTCAAATGAGGCAGTGTAACTAACTTGCGGGACATTGTTCCCGAAGGAAAATCGCGGCTCAAAAAAAAGAAACAGGTGGCGGGCGATGGTGCGATTTATCGGTTGGATTTCGACATAGCCGCTGATCAAATAGCGGGCGTAGGCAGTGCATGAAGGTGCGCTGCCGCCCGGACCTGGTTTTTGCGGAAAAGAACATCGGCCGAGGTCGGGTTCGTTGTGTGAAGGCGCCCAGCCGGCATCGACGAAACCACGAATCCAGTTGTGGGGAAAAAATGCTGGAGACGAAGGTTCGCGGTAGGAATGAGTGGAAGAGAGCGGAGTGGAAGAGGGCGTGTTGCTACTTTGGCCTTGAGATACAGGCGCGAATAGCAGAAAAAATAGCGGTAAAAATAAAACGTTAGATTTCATTGCGGTTCTCCCCGAGCCCAAAATTATTGTTACGCGGAAGGAAAAAACATATGCGCATTTCTATATCACGTTTGCGGCGCACCCGGGGAGTTTATTCCGGAGCGGCAATACCTAATGATTTCATCTTGCGGTAAAGATGGCTACGTTCCAAGCCAAGTGACGTAGCCGTCTGGGTCATATTCCAGCGATGCTCCTGCAATTTGCGCAAAATGAATTCGCGCTCGTAAGCGCTGCGAGCTTCGTGAAGGGTGGAATAGGGCTGCTGCGGGCTTTCCGCCGCGCCACGAAAGAGTTCTGGTGGAAGATGATGAGGCTCAATTCTCGCCTGCGGACAGACGATCACCAAGCGTTCCACCAGATTGCGAAGCTCGCGCACGTTTCCCGGCCACGGATACTTCGTCAAAATTTCGGTGGCGCTGTCGCTCAACTCGCGAAGTTTTTTGCCGTAGGCGATGCTGAACTCATTCAGAAAGTAGCGCGCGAGAACGGGGATATCCTGCTGACGATCGCGCAGGGGCGGCACCAGGAAAGGAATTACATTGAGGCGGTAGAAAAGATCCTGGCGAAATTGTCCGCGGGCAATTTCATGTTCCAGATGTTTGTTGGTGGCGGCGATTACGCGGACATCCACAGCGACGGTTTGGTTGGAACCAACAGGTTCAAAGCGCTGCTCTTCAAGAACCCGCAGCACTTTGGATTGCGTGCGAAGACTCATATCGCCGATTTCATCGAGGAAAAGAGTGCCGCCGTCCGCTTGCTGAAATTTACCGATTTTATCTTCGGTGGCGCCGGTGAAACTTCCTTTGGTATGGCCGAAAAGTTCCGACTCAATCAGTTCTTCCGGAATGGCGGCGCAATTCACTTCAACGAAGGGACCTTTGGCGCGGAGACTGGCGGCGTGCAGCGCGCGAGCGACGAGCTCTTTGCCCGTGCCGGATTCCCCGTAAATCAGGACTCGGCCATTGGTTGGAGCGGTGACCGCGATCTGCTGGCGAAGGGCCTTGAGCGGAATGCTTTCACCGACCACCTGGTGGCGATGGCTCAACTCTTTGCGCAAAGACTGATTTTCTTCCTCGAGGCGGCGCTGTTGAATCGCGTTACGAACCAGCACAAGAATTCTTTGAAGTGACAAAGGTTTTTCGACAAAATCGAAAGCACCGAGTTTAGTGGCCCGTACCGCCGTCTCGATGGTGGCGTGGCCAGAAATCATGATGACCGCAGGCGGACGAGGAAAAGCCAAGATTCTGCTGAGCGCTTCCATTCCGTCCATACCGGGTAACCAAATATCGAGAAGCACTACTTCCAGGTCGCCCGTAACAGTGCGCGCCAATGCTTCTTCAGCGGACGCCACCGCTTCTACAAGATAATTTTCATCCCGCAGAATGGAAGTCAGCGATTCGCGGATACCGGCTTCGTCGTCGACGATCAGAATGTGAGGCTTAGGATTCATCAACGGGTTTCCGTGTCATGCTTTTCCGCGCCGACGGGTGTAACGGGCTCGCCAACGGGCAATTCAATCAGGAAACGGGAGCCGACCGGATAATTATCTTCGACGCGAATGGACCCGCCGTGTTCGGCAACGATTCGGGCTGCGATTGCCAGGCCGAGGCCGGTGCCGCGCTCCTTGGTGGAAAAATGCGGAAGAAAAAGTTTGTCCTTGTCTTGCGGCGAAATCCCCTGTCCGGTGTCTTCCACGGAGATGGCTACGGTGTCGGAATCATTTAGAGCAAATGTGGCAATCCGAATCTCGCGAAACGACGAATGTTCCATGGCTTCGGCGGCATTGTCGATCAAGTTGACGACAACGCTGCGGAGCAAAGGCAGGTCGGCGCGAACGGACGGCAAATGTTCGGAAAGTTTGGTCTTGAGCGTAATCCCTTCGAGCCGTCCGGAAAAAAGTTCCAGCGCTTCGGTTACCGCCACGTTGACATCCGCGGGCATAAGTTTGGCGGAAGGGAAGCGCACAAATTCCGAGAATTCGTTTACCAACGCGGCGAGGGTGGCTACTTCACGCTCGATCAAGCGTGAACATTCGCGAACCAAGGGTTCCAGCTCTGGGTCGGCTCCCGCGCGCGTGGACCGGTTATCGAGGTAACGCAATAGCCTTTGCGCCGAGAGCTGAATCGGCGTGAGGGGATTCTTGATTTCGTGCGCGATACGCCGTGCCGCTTCTTGCCATGCGGCAGACTTCTGGGCGCGCAGCATTTCCGTGAGATCGTCGAAAACCAGGACGAAGCCAGTGTTGGCGCGGCGCGGGCCGAGGGAGCTGACGGTAACCGCCAGATGTAACAAGCGCCCGGCGATTACCACTTCAATTTCCCTGGAAACCACGCCCATGCGAAGCGAACGTCTCATGAGATATTGCACGACACGCGCCGCTTCGAATCCGAGCAGATCGTCCACCGAGGTCACCGCTCGCAGATCCTGGCGAAACATGCGGTGGACGCTCATGTTAGTTCGAAGAATAGTGCCGGAAGCATCGAGTGATACCACGCCGGTTGGAATGTTTTCCAAAACGGTTTCCATCAACTGGCGGCGCCGTTCGAGTTCCTGAACCGCTTGCTGCAAATTGCGAGTGAATTGATCAATTTGCGCGCCGCTGTCGCGCAGTTGCGTGGTCATGACGTTGAAAGCGCGAACCAGGACACCGAGTTCGTCATGGGCTTGTTCGGGAACCTGGTAGGAAAAATTTCCCATGGAAACTTCGCGCGTACCTTCCGCCAGAGCCTGAATGGGAACGGTCACTTGTTTGGCAAGAAAAAGAGCAACCCACATCGCGGCAAACAGAACAAGCAGGGTGAAGAAGAAAAGAATAAGTAACATCTGGCGCTTCAGAGTGCGCAAATTTTGCTTTTCGATGCCGTATTCCCTGGTCTGGCGCTGAATTTCCGTGAAGTGTTTCAAGAAATCGGGACCGGCACGGTAGCCGGCGAGAATGAATCCACTTTTCGCGTTCCCAGGCGCTGTGTAGACACGAGCCGCAAGATAGTCGCGGTCCATCGCGCGCCAGATTTCAACACCGCTACGCAGAGCCTGCACAGGCTGCGCGGGGATTCCAGATTGGGTGCAAATGCCGGTAGTACGATTCTCTTGCTGGGAATCGCAAACGACGCCGCCTCGTACAAACTTTCCATCGGAGTCAAAAATCCAAATGCCATCCAGGCCAAGCGCGAAAGCACGCTGCAAAAAATCATTGGTAGATGCATTCGAATTTAAGTCAGCCTGGAAGGCCAACGTCCTAAGCCGCAGCAAGGTAGAGTGGCCGAAATTATTTAAAAGTGTTTGCGTTTCCTCGGAAGCAATTTCCAGCGGGCGGGGAAACCAGCGGCCTAGTGTGCGATTCAGCAGCGAATAGCTAACGAAAAACATGAAAATGACTGGCAACAGAGAGATGGCCATGGCGCCCAGCACCATCTTGGTTTTAAAACGCGCGCCAAGCTGGTCTTTGCTGCGCTCCGCCCAGAGCCGGACGATGGAACGGGCCAGAATCAAACCGAAAATCAGTAGAGCAGCGGTGATGAAACTGGACACGGCATAAAGCGCAACAACTGCTCTCCAAGTGCGAGGCTCGAAGGGAACGTCGAGCGAACCCATGGTAAAGACGGCAGCCAGGAGCAGCGTGAGCAGGACTCCGCCCACGGCGAGGCGCCAATGTTGCCGTGAAGTCGTCTCGGTCACGAGGATGACTCCGGAATTTGTGGGAGAAATCTATTTAACGGACATTGACCGCAGCGCGGGACTCCGGGGCGGCAGAATTGCTTGCCGACTTGAACGATCAAGGCGTGAAATTCGTTGTAAATAGCAGAATCTGGGGCCAAGCTGCGCTCAAAAATTGCGCGAATGTCTTCGTAGCTTGCTGTCGCGGTGGTGTGACCGTGGCGCTCGAGAATTCGCCGCGCGTAGGCATCGACGACAAACACGGGGTGTTTCCCGGCGTAGAGCAAAATGCAGTCGGCGGTTTCCGGGCCAATGCCGCGCACGGCGAGAAGCTGACGTCGCAGCGTCAAAGTTGGTGTTTTGAACATTTGTGTGAGCGAACCAGCATACTCCGTCTGAAGAAATCTCACGAAGGCTTTCAGTGTTTTTGTTTTTTGCCGGAAATAACCGGAGGGGCGGATTAGGCGCTGAAGCCTTGAAGAGCGGATCGAAGCGATGGCGGAGACGGTCAACAGACGGTTACGCCGCAGGTTCTCGATTGCGAGGCTTACGTTCGACCAGGAGGTATTCTGCGTGAGAATTGCTCCCACGATTACTTCAAACCGGGTGAGGCCGGGCCACCAGTGCTGCGGGCCAAATGCAGCAAAAAGTGCCTCGTAGTAGGCATGCATTGAGCGAATTGGATGCGGAGCAAATTCCGGTCGTTGCTGCAAGGGGATTTCGGTAATGGATACCGGAGAATTATGCAACGGGACCAAATGTGGCGTGGAAGACATCTCTCTTCGCAAGATATCCAGCGAAAGAAGACAAGTCAAGAATATGACCTGTACCAGCGCGCAAGGCCTGTTCATTAGGGCAGGTATTAGCCATTTCAGAACTACCATTGAAATTACGGCTACCACGCGCGCCAGCATTTGTTAAGGTGAGCGCTAGGCCAATAATTCTCAGGGAGTATCGCGGATGTCCGTCCGTCTGGGCGAAATTTTAGTTAAAGAAAGCCTCATCACGCAGGAGCAGCTCCAGAAGGCGCTGGAGTTCCAGCGTTCCAATGGGGGCAAGCTGGGAAGCTGCCTGACCAAGATGGGGTTCATTACCGACGACGACATTACGGGTGTGCTTTCGCGGCAATATGGCGTTCCATCCATTAACCTGAAGTACTACGAAATCGATCCCACGGTCATAAAGCTGATACCGCAAGATACGGCATTGCGTTATCAGGTGATTCCGCTGTCGCGCGTTGGTTCCGTGCTGACCATCGCGATGACGGATCCCACCAACGTTTTTGCGATGGACGACGTCAAGTTCATGACCGGGTTCAACGTTGAGCCCGTGGTGGCGTCTGAATCGGCGATCGCAGAGGCAATAGCGCGCTTCTACGGCGCTTCGCAGGCAAATCACGAAGAGCTAAGTAACCTGATGAAGGACCTGGTGGATGATGACCAGGAACTGGAACTCACCTCCGAAGAAGCGGAGATGGACACCGCGACACTGGAAAAGGCTGCTGAAGAAGCGCCGATCATCAAGCTGGTCAACTTAATCCTCACGGACTCCGTAAAGCGCGGAGCCAGCGATATTCACGTGGAACCCTACGAACAAGAAATGCGGGTGCGCTTCCGCGTTGACGGGCAATTGCAAACGGTGATGAGCCCGCCGCTGCGACTGAAGGATGCGATCACCAGCCGCATGAAGATCATGGCGAAACTGGATATCGCGGAAAAGCGGCTGCCGCAAGACGGCCGCATCATGATCAAGTACAAAGTGGACGGAAAGAGGAAGGAACTCGATTTCCGCGTTTCCACCGTGCCGACGCTATACGGCGAAAAAATCGTGCTGCGGTTGCTGGACAAAGAAAATCTTCGCCTGGACATGACCAAGCTGGGATTTGAGCCCGAATCACTGGTCAAATTCGAACGCTGCATTCTGAAACCGTACGGCATGGTGCTGGTCACCGGTCCGACCGGTTCCGGCAAGACCAACACGCTGTATTCCTCGGTCGCTACCCTGAATAAAGTGGATACAAATATTATGACCGCGGAGGATCCGGTCGAGTTTCAGTTGGCGGGCATTAACCAGGTTCAGATGAAGGAGCAGATCGGCTTGAACTTTGCGGCCGCACTGCGCGCTTTCCTTCGGCAGGACCCGAACATCATTCTGGTCGGCGAAATTCGCGATTTCGAAACCGCGGAAATCGGTGTGAAAGCCGCGCTCACCGGACATTTGGTGCTATCTACTTTGCATACGAATGATGCGCCGTCGACGATCAGCCGTTTGATGAACATGGGCATCGAGCCATTTCTGGTGGCTACTTCCGTGAACCTTATTTGCGCGCAGCGATTGGTTCGGCGCATTTGCGTGAATTGCAAGGAAGAGTTGGAAGTACCCCATCAAGCGTTGATCGACGCCGGTTATACCGCCGAGGAAGCGAAGACCACAAAGATTTATCACGGGAAGGGTTGCAGCACTTGCGGCAAACGCGGATATAAAGGGCGGACGGGTCTTTACGAAGTTATGGAAATTAACGACGAGCTGCGTGAATTGATTCTGGTTGGCGCGTCCGCACTGGAGCTCAAGAAGAAAGCCGTGGAGCAGGGCATGATCACGCTGCGGCGAAGCGGGTTGATTAAAGCGGCGCTAGGACAAACGACCATGGAAGAAGTTCTGCGGGAAACGGTTTTATAGCTGGGAGAAGGTGAGAAATGCCGGGACTGACGCTTAGCGAATTGCTGAAGAAAATGATTGAAATGGGAGGAAGCGACCTTCACATCACCACGAACAGCGCCCCGCGTGTGCGCGTGCACGGACATTTGCGGCCATTGGACATGCCGGCTTTAACGGCGGCGGACACAAAATCCCTGGCCTATAGCGTACTCACAGATGCGCAAAAGCATCGCTTCGAGGAAAATCTGGAGTTGGACTTTTCTTTTGGTTTAAAGAATCTGGCGCGTTTCCGGGGCAATGTTTTTAACCAGCGCGGAGCAGTTGGCGCGGTTTTCCGTACCATTCCATGGGAGATTAAAGGCTTCGATGCGTTGGGACTTCCAACGGTAGTAAAAAACATGTGTGAGAAACCTCGCGGGCTGGTGCTGGTTACCGGACCGACAGGGTCGGGGAAATCCACGACGCTCGCTGCGATGCTGGACAAGATTAACTCCGAGCGCGAAGAGCACATGCTCACGGTGGAAGACCCCATCGAATTCCTGCACAACCACAAGAAGTGCCTGGTGAATCAGCGGGAAGTTCACTCCGACACGCATTCGTTTGCAAATTCACTGCGCGCCGCGCTGCGCGAAGATCCCGACGTCGTGCTCATCGGAGAAATGCGCGATCTCGAGACCATCGAATCCGCATTGCGTATCGCGGAAACCGGCCATTTAACGTTTGCAACCCTGCACACCAACTCGGCTTCATCCACCATCAACCGTATTATTGACGTTTTCCCATCGCACCAGCAGCCGCAGATCCGGGCGCAGCTTTCGATGGTCATCGAAGGCATTCTTTGTCAGGCGCTTTTGCCGCGTTCCGATGGGCGAGGTCGCGCCATGATCATGGAAGTGCTGGTGCCGACAGCCGCGATTCGCAACCTTATCCGCGAGGATAAGATTCACCAGATTTATTCCGCCATGCAAACCGGCACTGGACAAACCGGGATGCAGACATTCAATCAGGGATTGGCGAATGCGTATTTCGCCAAGACCATCACTTTGGAAATGGCGCTGATCCGTTCGTCCAACGCCGATGAATTGCAGGACATGATCAACCGGGGTGTGTCGTCGCCTGGCGGGGGCGCAAAACAACCGGTGACCAGCAAGCGTTAGGAATTTCGGCCACGAGGCCCGGGAAGTTCAGATTGACCGTCTGGAGGAGGAAACAGTATGCCGGTCTATACGTATAGAGGCACCAATCGAGCCGGGGGCAATGTCACCGGAGAGCTGGTAGCTACGAGCAAGGCGGAGCTGCAAAATCTTTTGCGGCGGCAACAAATCACGCCATCAAAAATGTCCGAGAAGGGCAAAGAATTCAACATGCCCACCTTCGGCGGCGGGGTTAAGGCCAAGGAACTGGCGGTTTTCACTCGTCAGTTTTCGGTCATGATTGACGCCGGGTTACCGCTGGTGCAGTGCCTGGAAATTCTGGCGGGCCAGCAGGAGAACCAATTTTTCCAAAAGGTATTAACTTCCACGCGTGCTTCGGTGGAGGGAGGCGCAACGCTCTCAGCGGCCATGCGGCATCACCCCAAGGTGTTCGACGCGTTGTTTGTCAACATGGTGGAAGCCGGCGAAACCGGCGGTATTTTGGACACCATTCTGCAACGCCTTGCTACTTACATTGAAAAGAACGTAAAGCTGCAACGCGCGGTGAAGTCCGCCATGGTTTACCCCATCGGCGTTCTGTCTATCGCCGGCGGCGTAATCGTGCTGTTGCTATGGAAGGTAGTGCCGATTTTCGCGACACTCTTCGCGGGACTAGGGGCGGAACTGCCGCTGCCAACGCGAGTTGTTATTGCTATGAGCAATTTCGTTGGCAGCATTTTCGGATTACTGATTGTCGTCGGTTTCGTGGCCGTTATTATCGGGATTAAAGTTTGGTACGGCACCAAGGAAGGACGCTTCATCCTCGATTCCATCCTTCTCAAGCTGCCGGTCCTGGGAATGTTGTTGCGCAAAATTGCGGTGGCGCGCTTTACACGAACGCTGGGCACTTTGATATCCAGCGGTGTGCCAATCCTTGAAGGACTGGATATTACCGCCAGAACGGCGGGCAATGCGGTCGTGGAGCGGGCTCTCAACAAAGTGCGGCAAGCTCTCGAGGAAGGCAAATCGCTCACCGAACCACTGAAAGAATCGCAAGTTTTCCCCGGGATGGTTACGCAGATGATTGCGGTCGGCGAACAAACCGGCGCCATGGACGCGATGCTTCAGAAAATTGCGGACTTTTACGAGGAAGAAGTGGACGCGGCGGTGAAGGACCTGCTGACCGCTCTTGAGCCGGTTATGATCGTTTTTCTCGGCTTGGTAGTCGGAGGCGTTGTTATTTCCATGTATTTGCCGCTGTTCTCGCTGATCGGAAAGCTGGCGAAATAGGCGGCAGGGGGTCGCACGCACGGCGTCTAAAAAAAGCGCCGCGCAACTTTGCCGAGGAGCTTTAAAATGCTACTCAATGGAGGGTGGGAAGAAACAGCCTACCCTCCATTTCATTTAGCTGCGACTTCGGTAGGGAATTGAAGGCGCGTATCGGCTGTCGCTAACAATGGAAAAAAACTACACCATGCGCGAGTGGCTGGACTGGCTTACCCGCGTCCGGCTGTTGATGATCCTTCTCATCCTTGCCGTCGGAGTAGTGTGGCCGCAATACGTGCCGTCGTCCGGCACCACGCGTTTTTTCATACCCATCATCATTTTCTGGATCACTATCGCTATTTTTCATCTGATTATCGTGCGCATCGCGACAGATGCGTCCTGGCAGGGAGCCTTCCAGGTATTTTGCGATGTGGCGATGGTTTCGTCTCTGGTGTATGCGACCGGGCTCCAGGAAAGCTATTTCTTGTCGCTCTACCTGCTGGTAATCATCGTGGCCAGCATACTACTGTCGCGGCCCATGGTATTTGTCACTGCCATGGTATGCCTGGCGATTTTGGGCGGCATGGTGGCCCTCGTGTACACCGGCACACTGGCACGAACCTCCGCTGTAAGCTCCAGTGCGGAGAGCCTCAGACTTTGGTATCTCAGCAACCTGGTGGGTTTTTTAGCAGTGGCGTATTTGTCGAGCGTGCTTGCGCAGTCGTTGCGGCGCAAAGGCGTGGAGCTTGAAGAGAAGCGTGAAGAACTGCTGGATCTGCAGGATTTCACTGAAGACATTATTCATTCGATGCGTGGCGGGCTTCTAACCACGGACCTTGAAGGACGGATCGTGCTGTTGAATCGGACCGGGGAGGAAATCATCGGGCATACGTTTTCCGAGCTGCGCGGAACCCAAGTTCAGGATTTAAGCGCCGATTTCTGGCTCCCCGGGGCGATGGGTCCGACGGACAAACGTTCGATGCGAAAGGAGATTGATTTCACCACGCCCCAAGGGGAGCAGCGTTACCTGGGTATTTCCGTATCTCCGTTGCGCTCCCGCGAGCCTACTCGCAGCGGATATGTTTTTAATTTTCAGGACTTGACCGAGTTACGGCGGCTGGAACAGGAAGTGGCGACGAAAGAGCGTATGGCTGCTTTGGGACGCCTTTCCGCAGCGATTGCGCACGAAATACGGCAACCGCTGACGGCTATGGCTGGGGCGGTAAAGGAACTTGCGCGGTTGGTTCCTCTTGAGGAAGACGAGCGGCATCTTGTGGACATTGTCAGCCGCGAATCGGAGCGGTTAAACCGGATCATTACGGATTTTCTGAACTATTCGCGGGAGAAGACTTACGAATTCCAGGAAGCCGACTTAAGCTCGCTGTTGGATGAAACGCTTGTCTTGTTGGAAAAAAAGCCGGAAATTGAAGCTAAATACCAAGTGGTACGAAATTTGAAATGCACGGGCCTCCGCGCACGGGTAGACGCCAGCAAGATTAAGCAGGTTTTTTGGAATTTGGCGGACAACGCCCTGCGAGCCATGCCCGACGGGGGAACGCTTACAGTGGGAATCGAGGAACACCCGTTCTGGCTGTCCATCTCTTTCCGCGATACTGGTATCGGTCTGGATCACCGCCAACGGTCCAAGATTTTCGAGCCGCTGCAATCCGGATTTGCGGGAGGAACGGGGCTTGGACTTTCCATTGTGTACCAGATCGTGCAGGCCCATAGCGGACGAATCAGCGTAATTTCAGAAAAAGACCGCGGCGCAGAGTTTATTGTGGAGCTGCCGAGAGTTGCGTGAGGTTTTATGCAGGGAACAAAACCAGCCGTCCGGGATTCGGCAAGAGACATGACGCACATCCTCGTTGTGGACGACGAAAAGTCCATTTGTGAGTTGCTGGAAATTACCTTTCGCAAGGAAGGTCATCGCGTGGAAATAGCGCACGATGTTGAGGGCGCAAAACGCAAATTGGAATCGCGCAATTTCGACATCGTGATCTCCGATGTTCGCATGCCCGGATCGACCGGCGTGGATTTGCTGAAATTTACAAAAGAGATCGCGCCAGACAGCTTCTTTCTGCTGATCACCGGCGTGCCAACGGTGGAGACAGCGATCGCGGCGATTAACTCCGGAGCAGACCGCTACGTAATTAAAGACCACGATCTGGTCGACCAACTGCGGCGGGCGGTGAATGAAGTTTCACAAAATCTGCGATGGAAAAAAGAAGCCGGGTATCTTCGCCGAGAGTTGCGGCGGCTGACCGGGCTGGACAATATTCTCGGACAAAGTCCCAAGATGAGGGCGATTTTTGATTTGATTCAAACGGTGTCGCCGCAAGTCAGCCGCGTACTAATCACCGGAGAAAGCGGAACAGGCAAGGAACTGGTGGCGCGGGCCATTCACGAAAACAGCGCTCGCGCGCAAGCGCCGTTCATTACCATCAATTGCGGCGCATTCCCTGAAACACTGCTCGAATCGGAACTGTTTGGTTACATGAAAGGCTCGTTTACGGGTGCGAATGAAAATCGCAAAGGTCTGTTTGAAGCCGCGCACGGAGGTACGTTGTTCCTGGATGAAATCGGAAATATGAGCCTGACTATGCAGGTTCGCCTCTACCGCGTTTTGCAGGAAGGCAAGATACGGCCGGTCGGCAGCACTGACGAAACGGATGTGGACGTTCGAATTATAGCCGCCACCAATAAAGATTTTGAAAAAGAGATTGCCGAAGGCCGATTCCGGGAGGATTTGTACTACCGTCTGAACGTAATTCCAATTCATCTTCCTCCGCTTCGAGAGCGCCGCGAGGATATTCCGCTTCTCGCGCGTCACTTTTTGGAGCGTTTCCGTAAGGTCATGGAAAAACCGATTACCGGCATATCCCCGGAAGCAATGCAAAAGTTGGAGTCCTACGACTGGCCCGGTAATGTGCGCGAGCTGGAAAACACCATGGAACGGGCCGTGGCACTGGAGACGGGCGCGGAAATTTCGCTCCGGGTTCTGCCGGATCGTATCGGGGGATACGCTGCCAGCGGGTTTGGCGCTACGGCGGACGGTGTCCCACTAGCGTTCCCGGCGGAAGGAGTCGATTTTGAACGGCAGATGGCGGTGGCGGAACGCAGTTATCTGCAAGCGGCCCTGGAAAAGGCGGAGGGAGTACGCACGCACGCCGCAGTGCTGCTGAAGATCAGTTATCGTTCTTTTAGGCACTACGCTAAGAAGCACAATATTTAGGGTAATGCCTGTAATGTATTGATTTTTCTTGAGATATGCCTTTTTAGGTCGTTCCAGGCCGACAATAAAGGGCAGCTTTCGCAGTCGGCGGTGGTTTGACGGAGTTGAGCGACTCGGATCTGGCAATGTGACGCCTACTATACCCATTGCTATCTAAGAGTTGAAGGTAAATATCGAAAATACTGTGATGTAGGGCCCAAGTGGCCAAGAGCGTGCCTCTAGGTATGCTGTGTTCTGGCAAGTGTCATTCTCTCAAGGAGATCTAATGAAGAAGCAAAAGGGTTTTTCACTTATCGAGCTTTTGATCGTTGTGGCAATTATTTTGATTATTGCCGCGATCGCCATACCTAACTTAATCAAGTCGAAAATGGCAGCTAACCAGTCTGGCGCGGCAGGAACCACGCGTACAATCAACACGGGCGAAGCGACGTTTTCCACGGTTTGCGCTCAGGTTGGATATTCGTTGGTCCTCGCTGACCTCAGCGGTGGCGGCGGTTGCGTAGCTGGAATCGGGATCATTGACACGGTTCTGGCAGCCGGCACCAAGAGCGGCTACACGTTCGCAGAAGTGGGCGGCGGCGCGGTAAACGGCGCTAACACGACCTTCACCGACACTGCGGTACCCGTGACGCCGGGCTCCTCGGGTCAGAACATGTATTGCTCTGACCAGGTTGGCGTCATTCGCTTTGACCCCTCCGGCAAAGGCTGCACCAACGCAAGCTTGCCGATCGGCCAATAGTCGGAAAGCAGTGGTTTCAAAGACAGAGCGCGGGTTTCCGCGCTCTGTCTTTTTTGCGCCCCGATTGGCGCTGAGAGGTTCTCTGCCAGCGGTTTGTAACAGAAATTGACAATTCGCTCCTGACGAAAAGTGTCATTTTACACCCTTGCTCCGTCTACTCAAGATCGCTTGTCTCGCTAAGTCTCCCAGAATCAATATATAACAGCGATCCCGATTTGGAATTATACTTGCTTTTGGGGATACTGTAGCGGGAAGCTAATTGAATCTCGGAGGAGATTATGAAGAAGCAGAAGGGTTTTTCACTTATCGAGCTCTTGATCGTTGTCGCGATTATTTTGATTATCGCCGCGATCGCCATTCCGAACTTAATCAAGTCGAAAATGGCAGCCAATCAGTCTGGCGCGGCAGGAACCACGCGTACAATCAACACGGGCGAAGCGACTTTTTCCACGGTTTGCGCTCAGGTTGGATATTCGGCGGCCCTCGCGGATCTTAACACTGGCGCTGGTTGCACCGCAGGAGTAGGCATCATTGATGCGGTTCTGGCGGCCGGCACCAAGAGCGGCTACACGTTCGCAGAAGTGGGCGCCAGCCCGGTAAACGGCGTTAACACGACCTTCACCGACACCGCGGTACCCGTGACGCCGGGCTCCTCGGGTCAGAACATGTATTGCTCTGACCAGGTTGGTGTCATTCGCTTTGACCCCTCCGGCAAAGGCTGCACCAACGCAAGCTTGCCGATCGGCCAATAGTCGGAAAGCAGTGGTTTCAAAGACAGAGCGCGGGATTCCGCGCTCTGTCTTTTTTTGTATCTGGAGGCGGCTGCGCCAACGCGAGCCCGGCAATTGGCGACTGAGACCAGAAAAATGCTTTTAGAGCGAGCGCGGCCACTTCGCGCTCGCCCTCTTTTTTAACATAACGAACCCTGTGTAATCTCGGTTGCGCATGTAAGATGGGGCGTGATTCCGCAAATGATCCTCTGGTTTCTTCTCGCATCGCAATCGCTCGATGATCCGTCAGTTTACGCGAAACGGTTTGAACGCACGTATCGGCAAAAGCACTCCCTGAAAGTCACCTTTCTGGAAACGTATACGGACAATGGACGCATGAGTCGGAAGGAAGCCGGAGTCGCGTATTTTCTGCGCCCGGGAAAGATGCGTTGGGAATACGCAGCGCCGGAGAAGAACCTGTTTATTGTAGACGGCAAAAACGCATGGTTCTATGTGCCCGAGGACCACACGGTTACCAAAGTCCCAGCGCGGCAAAGCGACGACTGGCGGACCTCTTTCGCGCTGCTAGCGCGTGACATGAAGCTTTCGCGGTTGTGTAAGCGCGTGGAATTCGCGGAACAAGAACGGCCGCAACGAGGGGAAAACGTTGTGCTTTCGTGCGTCGTACGGGAGAGTGATTCCTCGCCGGCGGGATCTAGTGCAAAGAGCAAAACGTCCGAACCCCCGGGGGAAACTTCGACAGCGCTCTTGGAAGTGGACCGCAACTCTGGGGAACTGGTTCGCGTTATATTTCACGATCCCGGAGGCATAGAAATACAATTCCAATTCTCAGGCTGGTCCTTCGACCAGCCGATGGACCCAGCGCTCTTTCGCTTTGTGCCACCACTGGGCGTTGCAATTGTGGAGGGGTACGCCGCGCAACCGCGTCCATAACGTGGCTAGGTCCCTTGTGCCGGCAAGAGCGTCAGGCACGCCAAGCCAGACAGTTAAACTGTTGTTCGGAAGAATACGGCCAACCTTCGGCTGGCACCCCGCATACAAGAAAGATGAGGTAAACTGAAGTCTATGAGCGAGTTTGTATGCCGCGTAGCTGACGGTAACGGACACGTGTTCTCGCAGGTCGAAGCGGCTGGATCGCTGGAGGAAGCGCGCCAGAATCTGACGGATCGCGGGCTGTACGTCTATTCGGTTGAGGTGCGAAATAGCCTGATCGCCGGCCTTCGCAAAGGCCGCAGCAGGCAAATTGGCGGCACGGAATTTCTGATCCTCAATCAACAATTTAATACTCTGATCAAGGCCGGGCTACCTATTTTGCGAGCGCTTGACCTGTTGGCGGATCGCGCTTCGACGCTGAAACTTCGACCGGTGATTTCGCAGATTCGCGATCGCGTTCGGGAAGGCAAGTCGCTCTCCGAGGCGGTTGAAGAGGCCGGCGTATTCTCGAAAGTCTATTCGACGGCTATTTTGGCGGGTGAAAAAAGCGGCAATCTTTCCGGGGTGCTGGAGTACTACATTGCTTATCAGCGGGTAAGCACTGGCGTGCGAAAAAAGATCGTTGCAGCGCTGGTTTACCCCACGTTGCTCATTGTGGTTGCGGCAGTGATCGTGACGTATCTGGTCACCGTCGTGATTCCAAAGTTTTCTGCGCTGTATCAGGACTTGGGAGTGGAACTTCCTGCTCCGACGAAATTGCTGATTGCCATTACCGTCGAACACCACTATTTCGTGCTGGGAACGTTTGCCGCGGTGCTGGTGGCGATTGTCGGATTGTTTGCATGGTCGAGAAGTGAAGAAGGCGGCGCGGCATTTGACCGTTTCAAATTTCGTGTTCCGCTGGTCGGCGACACGATGCTTAAATTTCAAGTTGCACAATTCGTGCGCACACTGTCGACGCTACTTACCGGCGGAACGCCGTTAGTGTCAGCGTTGCAAACGTCGGCAGACGCGATTACCAGTAAATTGCTAAGGAGCACGGTGGGCAAGGCCACGCAGGCGGTTCGCGAGGGCGCTTCGCTGCACCACGCCCTGGCTGCCAGCGGAATCGTGCCGGACCTCGCATTGGATATGATTGAAGTGGGTGAATCCAGCGGCGCATTGGCGCCCATGCTCACCAGCGTGGCGGAATTTTACGAAGAGGAAGTAAACCTGCGTTTGACTTCCATGGTGGCACTGATCGAACCCGTTATTCTGATATTCATGGGATTGTTAGTGGCCTTTATTCTGATTTCGCTATATCTTCCCATCTTTTCGATTTCCGCTGGGACTCCTACGCACTGAGAACGGACAATGGCGACGACAGACCAAAACATTCAAGTGGTTCCGGGCGGCGACGAAGAGAACGAGCGGAATCACGCTCGCAAGCTGGCCGAAAGATACCGCTGCCCGTTTATTGACTTGCGTGAACAGCGCATCGATCCGGAACTTTTTCGTACCATTCCGGCTGATTTGATGTTCCGATACAACTTCGTCCCCATCGAATTGCAGAACAATGTGTTGTCGCTGGCGGTGTCCGATCCGCAAGTTCTGCTCAGTGATGAATTGCCATTGTTGCTTGGCAAAAAGCTTTTAATTAAAGTCGCTACGCCGCGGCAAATCAGCGACATCCTCAAGCGCACCGAGCAGTCGCAACGCGTTCTGGAGCAAGCCACGGAAGCGTTTACGGTGCAAGTTTCGAAGGACGAAGAAGAATCTGAAGAGACCATCTCCGGTGACCGGCTAACGCGCGACTCGACGATTAGCCCGGTTGTGAAACTAGTGGAAACTGTAATCTTTACGGCGCTGGAGCGGCGCGCGAGCGATATTCACATCGAAGCTCGCGATACGGAAGTAGCGGTGAAGTATCGCATCGATGGTGTTTTGCAGCACGCCATGCAGCCCATTTCCAAGGAATGGCATTCCACGGTTATTTCGCGTATCAAGGTGCTTAGCGACCTGGACATTGCCGAGCGGCGCGTCCCGCAGGACGGCCGTTTTCGAGTGCGATATAAGGGGCGCTACATCGATTTGCGCGTGTCGATTATGCCCGCAAGCCACGGAGAAGATGCGGTGCTGCGTGTTCTCGACAAGGAAACACTCTCAGAAAAGTTCCAGAATTTGAGTCTGGACGTTGTCGGGTTTTCTCCGGACGAAACGCGGCGATTCCGCCGCTACATTCGCGAACCGTACGGAATGGTGCTGGTGACCGGGCCAACCGGGTCAGGAAAGACGACCACTCTTTACGCGGCAATCAACGAGATTAAGACTGATGAAGATAAGATTGTAACCATCGAAGATCCGGTCGAATATCAACTGCGCGGTATCACACAGATTCCTGTGAACGAGAAAAAGGGTCTGACCTTCGCGCGAGGTTTGCGATCCATTCTTCGCCATGATCCCGACAAAATCATGGTGGGCGAAATCCGGGACCAGGAGACGGCGCAAATTGCGATCCAATCCGCGCTAACGGGTCACCTGGTATTCACAACCGTGCACGCAAACAACGTCACTGACGTCATCGGGCGATTTATCAATATGGGTGTCGAGCCATACAATTTCGTTTCCGCGCTCAACTGCATCATGGCGCAGCGGCTGGTACGCGTGATTTGCGGGAATTGCAAACGCACAAAAAAATATAATGCCGTGGAACTTAAAGAAGCTGGCCTTGATCCAGCGGTCTGGCTGGACGTGGTTTTTGCCGAAGGCGCCGGATGCCTGGAATGTTCCGGCACGGGATACCATGGCCGGACCGCGATTTGCGAACTTCTGGACTTAACCGATCACATTCGAGAAATGATCGTCGATCGGCGACCTACCTCGGAAATTAAGCGGGCTGCGGTGCAAGAGGGAATGATCACGCTACGGGAAAGCGGCTTGGCAAAAATTCGGGCGGGGCAGACTACCTTGAAAGAGATCAACAAGGTGACTTTTGTCGACTAGGTATGCAACGGCAAATCGTGGGATTTTCCAGAGTGGGGTGTTAGGCCGGCTAGCTCGCTGGGTGGATGCCACTCCGCACCCGCAGTTGGCCATCGAGATTGCTCCGGACAAAATCGCCGGTGCACGATGGTCGCGAACCGGTGCACTGGACGAATTTGCCGTTGAAGCTTTAGCTCCCGGCGCAGTGACTCCTTCCGCTGTGGAAACAAACATCCAGAATGCTGCAGCGGTCAAAACCGCCGTCGCCAATATTTGCGCCAGACTTCGCGCCAAGGACGAAGACGTGGCGCTGCTGCTTCCCGACACGGTTATCCGCGTCTTTGTGCAACATTTTGACGACTTTCCCCGAGCGCAAAGCGAGGCTATTCCGATGCTTCGCTGGAAATTAAAAAAGAGCGTGCCCTTCGAAGTCGACGAGACGCTGATTTCGTATATGCGGCAACCCCCGCGACAAGCAGGCGTAGATATCGTAACTTCACTGGCGCGTTTGCGAATTATTCGCGAATACGAGGCGCTATTTGAAGCTGCGAATTTGCGGCCGGGCGTGGTGTTGAGTTCGTCGTTGGCCGCGACCGCGCTCCTGGATGATGGCAAGGCGGCGCTGATGGCTCGTATCTCCGGTACTTCGCTTACCACAGTGATTGTTCGAGAAGGAATTCTGGGTGGATTCCGGTGTACGGAACTGCCAGTCGACGCCGGAAACTTAACACCGCAGATGCTCTTGGAGGAGATTTTCCCGGTCGCGGCGTATTACCAGGACACTTGGCATGAGGGCATTCAATCCGTGCGCGTTGCGGGATTGGGACAGCGACTCGCGGATTTTATTCGACCGATGGAAGAGGAATTTCACTGCGACGTAAGCTCCCTTTTGCACACCGCGGTTTCCGAGGGGCGCGTTCAAACCGACGCCAAGCCATTAGCCGACCGTGAACTGGAAGGCTTAGTCGGCTGGATGCTGCATCGTGGATAACGCAATGAAGCCAGGCAGGGAATTGGAGGAAAACACGGCGTGAGAGTACGGCTTAATCTGGCGACCAAGCCGCTAGTTTCTCACCGGCGATTTTTCCTCGGCGCGGGGGCCGTCGGAGTGTTTTCCGGCTTGCTTTTCATCGCGCTGGGCTGGCATGTATACGGCGTGCGAAAGGCGAATGCGGAATTCCGCAATCGCAGCAACCAGATAGAAACGGAAATGGAACAACTGCGTGAGCAGCGCGCTGAGCTGGAACGCTTCTTCAACCTTCCAGAAAATGCGCAACTTCACGACCGCGCCGCATTCCTCAATAGTGTCATTGACGCCCGGGCTTTTAACTGGACGCGCATGTTCATGGACCTCGAGCGGATTCTTCCGGGCGGCGTGCACGTGTTGAGCATCGAGCCGAAGTTGGAAAAAGGCCGTGTTGCCGTGAAGCTTAATGTTGGAGCTGTGAATGACGAGTCCAAATTGAAGCTATTGAAAGCGTTGGAAGAATCAGGATCGTTTGCGCAAGTGCAACTACAATCGGAACGTGTTCCGACCCAGCCGGGACCGGACAATACAATTCTGGAGTTGACAGCAGTTTACTCGAAGATTTGAATGGGCGAAAATTTCAAATTAGAGAAGCAAGTTATCTTGATCGTGGTGGGAGTACTTATCCTCGCGGACATTGGCCTCGCGATGTATACCTATCAGTTGAGCTCGTCCCCGCACGCCCCGCAGCAGGTGCTGGCGCGGGAGAATCTCCAGTTGGAACTACAACGGGCGGACATAAAGCGCGCCAAAAGCATTCGCGAGCGTATCCCGGTGATTCGCAAAGGCTTCGATCAGTTTGAAGCTTCGTTGATCCCAGCGAGCAGAGGCTATTCTTCGCTGGCGTCGGAGATCGGGAGCATCGCCGCCAAGGCAGGCGTGAAGGTGGACGACGTGCATTTTCGTCAAAAAGAAGTTCCCACTCGCGGGCTGAGCGAAGTGGAAATTGAATCCACGGTCAGTGGAGACTATGCGAATGTTGTTCGCTTTCTAAATGGTTTGCAACGCTCGCAAAATGTATACGCCGTGGAATCCCTGGCGCTGGCTCCCGGCGACAGCAGCGCGCAAAATACTTCAGGCGCGAATACTACGGGCGCGATACGGGTTAACTTGCACATGAGAACTTATTTTCGGATAGCGCGATGAAGCAAAAGAAGCAGATGGTGGCGCTGGCGGTATTGGCGATTATTCTGGTATTGGTTTGGTATTTTCCTTTTTCCAAGCCGGCGACAACTTCGGGATCTGTGGCATTCTCGGCGGATTACAAGCCAATGGATATACCTGATCCAACACCGCATCCTGTAGATGACACTCGCAAGACGGCGTACACAAAAACGGTCCGCAATATTTTCGTCGTGTATGTTCCACCACCGCCGTCGGCCAAGCAGGCCAGCTCTTACAGAAAAATGACCGTGGAGCCTCCACCACCGCCTCCGCCGCTCACTTTGCCGTCCAACATTAAATTTTTTGGTTACGCCACGGTTCCAGTCGACGGAGCGCGCCGCGCGTTTTTCACCGACGGCGAAGAGGTTTTTATCGTTGGCGAAGGAGAAACCTTGCTGGGACGGTTCCGCATTTTAAAAGTAGACAACGCCAACCTTGAATTTGAAGAAGTTAGTAGCGGGCGGCGTGGTACTGCTCCACTTGAGGAAGCGCCGGCAGCATGACGCCTGGTATGCAACGTCCCCGCCAACCGATCCGTAACCAGCGCGGTTACGCGTACATGCTGGTGATGTTCTTGCTGGCGTTGCTGATCGTAAGTACGATGTCAGCGGTTCCAAACGTTCTTATCCAGGGGCGCAGGGAACGCGAAGAAGAAATGATCTGGCGCGGAAATCAATATAAACGCGCCATTCGTCTTTACGTTTCGCATCGCACCAACGCTTCGCACCGGTTACCTACCTCGTTGGAAGATTTGACCAAGGGGAAACCCGGCGTCCATTTCTTGCGGCAAGCTTACAAAGATCCGATGAACAAGAAGGACGGTTCCTGGCGATTGATTTACGTTGGTCCTTCAGGGCAATTGATCGGTAGCACGCGGCCGCATCCGCAAAATCTGATTATTCCGGGAATGAATGCCGGGCCGCCTTCCGCAGGCCCGCTGCAAAACCAAGCCGGCAGCAATCCTAACGGGCTACTGAGCCTGTCGAGTCAATCGTCGCCAGGAGGAACAACAAGCGCCAGCGGTTCGCAGGCACGGACGCAAGAGTCCAGTGATACTGGCGCTTCGTTGAGCCCGCCGCCCGAAGTTCCGCCCGATGGCGTTACGCTAGTAGGCGGAAACATTATCGGGATCGGAAGCAAGGTGAACCAAAAATCAGTTATGTGGTTTGAAAAAGCGAAAAATTATCGCGAGTTCGAATTTATCTGGGATCCCGCAAAAGATGTAGCCGTCGCGGCGCAACAGGGCGCTGGGCCGGCGCCAGCTCAAGGCGGCGGGCTCAGCAATCCATTCGTGCTGCCCGACGGTTCGATTATTCCTCCGACGAATGGGCCGTAGCCGGCGCCCAACAATGGGGGAAATCCTAGTGGGAGCAATCCGCGACAGCAAGGTTCCCCCCCAGGCGGGCCACCTCCAAATCCACTTCAATAGTTGCGTTGATTGGTGTGGAATCATTCGCGACGAAAAATCTATAAAGGCGAATCTACAGTCCCGCTGGCGCGGTCACAGCAGCCGGCGTGACGGCGATCGCAGTCGTTTTTGGAATTTCGCGGGTCGTTTTACGCTTGGCATAAGACCGCGACACACGACTGACGTAAGCGACGGTTTCGTGGTATGGGGGGACGCTCCCGTACTGCGTGACTCGTTGCGGGCCAGCGTTGTAGGCCGCCAGCGCGAGAACCAAATTATTTTTATAAAGCTGCAGCAGACCGCCCAAATAGCGCGTGCCAGCTTCGATGTTTTCCCGAGGATCAAAAATATTCTTTACACCGAACCGTTTGGCGGTTTCCGGTAAAAGCTGCATCAACCCGCGTGCATTCTTTCGTGAAACTGCTTTGGGATTGAAGTTAGATTCCGCGCCAATCACGCTGGCGATGAGGTCGGGGTCGAGATTATTTCGAGCGGCGGCGTTGCGGATCAGCTGTTCATAAGGAGCATTCGACACCGGCACGGCCGGCAGGACGCGGGTAAAGATCTCTTGCGGTTCGATGTTCAACACTTCCGAGGCGGAAAGATCGACCGAACCACCATTCATTTGGAAGTGATAGGTACCGTTCCGGAGCTCGTATCCTGTAACGTTCAAACGTTGGCCGTTCCGCAGGACTACGTATTCAGCATGGAGCAAGGCAGGAGCTGTCAGAAGCGCTGCGGCACAAACGCAAAGCGCGCGCGCCCATCGCCTCATTGGGCCCATCTGCAGTTTTGTTGGTGTTAAGCGCATTTTGCGGTCTCTTGGAAGGCAAATTTTTCTATGGCCGCGGCTACACCGCATTCGTCGTTCGAGTGCGTTTGATGCCAGCCGTATACCTTCAGCTCCGGCACGCAATTACCCATTACCACTGGAATGCCGGCGTAGGAAAGCATCTCCAAATCGTTGTGATTGTCTCCCACGGCGAGAATTTCTTCACGCGCGATCCCGCGAATCGCCGCCCATTCGGCAAGCGTAGAGCCTTTGGAAATGTTTGGCGGGATAATATCGATCATACGGAAATCGCGATCTTCGTAGGATGTGACGGCAAGCGCGTACTCCCCTGTGAACTCCGCGGAGCGCAGAATCATTTCCGCTTCGCGCATGTCCTCAACGCCGTCTGAGAACATGATTTGCAAGGGATCTTCCGTCAAACAGGTTTCTAACGGTCGCGCAATGCCAATGAATTGAGAATTACGCGAATAATAGGCATAGCGAAGGGAATCGTCGGGATCGATCGACTCCAACATCAACTGATTTTCGCGTGGCCGGTCAAAGATTACGGCCGCGCCCTTTCTCCAAGGGGTCGTTGCGCGCAGCACACGCAGAGCTGTTGCTTTAGGCAGAAGATGACGCAGATGTGTCTCGCCGTCCTTGGAGCGGATTAGCGCCCCGTTATTGACAATCATGGTCAGGGGAGCATCAAGCTTATTGGCTACCGGCATCGCGAAGTCGTACCGCCGCCCAGTGACCAGCGCCACCTCGATACCCCGGCGCGCAGCCTCGACAATGGCCATATGGTTGGCTTCGGGCACCCGCCAATTGCTATCGAGTAATGTCCCGTCAATGTCCAGTGCGATCAGGCGTACGGCCATGCCCTATTCTACCGCGAAACGCCGCAAATATCCGTGTTAAACGTCGATTAAGCGTGGTTTAGAACATGCTCAGGACAGCTTGGGGGCAATCGTTGCAGGTGGTGTTATATCGAGCTACACTGCGCCTGCAAATGACCACGCAGCGCATTTATTACGATGATTCCTTTCAGTCCCATTTCGACGCCCAGGTGGTTAGCTGCGGACCTGGGGCGTCCGTCCCGTCAGCTACTGGTTCGGCCACGTGGGAAGTTGTGCTCGACCTCACCGCCTTTTACCCAACGTCGGGTGGGCAGCCGCACGACACCGGCTCGATCGCGGACGCTCGAGTGGTCGACGTTCGCGACGCAGGGGAAGACATTATCCACGTTGTCGATAAGCCGCTCTCTGTAGGCGCAGCAGCGGCTTCCATTGACTGGCCGCGCCGGTTCGACCACATGCAGCAACACACGGGCCAACACTTACTCTCCGCGATATTTCAAGAACGCTTTGGACTGGCTACCGTTTCCTTTCATCTTGGGGCGGAAATCAGCACCATCGATTTGCGCGGCCCCGAACCTTCACAATCGATCCTGGACGATGCCGCGCTCGCGGTGAACGGTGTAATTTTTGAGAATCGTCCTATCACTGTTCGCTACGGAACGGCGGAACAACTGGCGGCTATAGGTGTGCGCAAAAAGGTGGAGCGGGCCGGTATTCTTCGCGCTATCGAAATTGCGGGCGCTGATTTACAGCCTTGTGGCGGAACGCACGTTAGGCATACTGGGCAGATTGGGATCCTGTTGCTGCGCGGTGTGGGCAAAGTCCGGCAGGATTGGCGGGTTGAGTTTGTCTGCGGCGGACGGGCGGCGCGATTTGCTCGCGCGGATTTTCAAACATTAAGGCAACTGGGTGGACGACTGGAAGTACCACCTGAAGAAGCGGCAGCCGCATTAGAACGCGTGTTTTCGGAGCGCGACACGCATTATAAAAATTTGCGAGCTGCATTGACGCGGCTGGCGCAAGCCGAAGCGGCCGTGGCACTGTCCTCAACGCAGCCACTTAATGATGGTACAAAGGTGATTGCGATGGTTATCGAGGAGAGCCACCCGGAGTATGTGAGTGCGATTGCTTCTGTATTTACCAAAACAGAAAAAACCATTGCACTATTGGTTCGCCGGGAGTCCGGAGACATCATTCTTGCGCAAAATCCTTCGGCGAAGCGCGATATGACCATGCTTCTCAGGCAGTTGTTCGGAAAGATTCCGGGCAAGGGCGGCGGAACCAAAGACTTCGTGCGAGGCAAACTCGCCGACGCATCGCAGGCAGCCGATGCGATAGATACCGCAAGATCTCTGCTGACTGAGTAGAGCTATCCCCACGGGAACCGCTTTCTGACGACAAGGTGCGAGTTGCGTGGTTGACTGGTTGACTTGATTTTCCTAGCGAAGTAACATGCCGACGCAATCGAAATCGCCTCGTAACTTGTTTCCGCGTTGGACCTTTTGTTCCGGGGTACATCATCTTGCCAGCCGAAGTCGTCTCTCACTACCGCCTTCTAGGGCCGCTTGGAAGCGGTGGGATGGGCGTGGTCTACCGCGCCGAAGATACGGACTTGCGCCGCACCGTTGCACTAAAGTTTCTTCCTGAAAAAAATGCCAGCAATCCGCGCGTTGGCGAGCGGCTTCGGCGCGAGGCACGCACCGCTTCGGCGCTCAACCATCCGAATATCTGCACCATTTACGAGGTTGGAGAAGACGCCGGCGAAGTCTTCATCGCCATGGAATATGTGGAAGGGCGCCCGCTTTTGGAGTTGATCCGCGCAGGACTTCCCAGCGAAACGCTTTTGCGTCACGGGCGTCAACTGGCTTCAGCGCTGGCGCACGCCCACGACCACGGTGTCATCCATGGAGATCTGAAGCCGCTAAACATCGTCGTTACGTCACAGGGAGACGCCAAAATTTTAGATTTTGGTTTGGCTCGTAGAAGAGATCCCGCGGAATTTGATAAGCAAACGCTGCAGCCAATCTCTGCCGAAGACCTACTTAGTCTTGGGGGCACGCTCCCTTACATGGCCCCAGAACAACTCCAGGGTAGCGACGCTTCTCCATGCACCGATATTTGGTCGCTCGGGGTGGTGCTCTACGAAATGGCTGCGGGCACCCGCCCGTTCAAGGGCGATAATTTTTACCAGTTGTGCAGTGCGATTTGTAAAGAGGCACCACCGCCACTGCCGCCGCAAGTTTCGCCGGGCCTGGCGACTGTTATTTCACGATGCTTGGAGAAAGAGCCGGCTCGCCGTTACCACCGCGCCAGTGAGGTGCATGCAGCGCTGGAGGCATTGACTGCCTCCCCTTTCGAGATAAGAGATCACACGCCGCTTCGCGCGGCACCTCCCCGCGCATGGCGGTTGAGGCTTGCAATCGCAGGCTTGATACTGCTGTTCGCAGCCGGTTTATTCCTCAGCCGTGGCAAGTTTTCGACGCGCAATGCTTTGGCGGCCGTACCCGCGCAAGCTTTACTCGGAGTGCTCCCGCCTCTAAGCAGTGGCGATGCGTCGCAAGCCGCGTTTGAAGGCGGCCTTGCCGACACGCTCAATTCGCGTCTTGGTGAACTGAGCACTCGACACGCGCTGTCCGTAATTCCGATGAACGCGATGCTGGAAAAACACGTGACCACCATCGACGCCGCTCGGCAGCAATTTGGAGTCAACCTGGTCTTGGTGCTAAAGGTTCAACGCGCCGGCGCAGACGTGAGAGTAAATTACGCTCTGGTAGACGCTCGTTCGCAGAAGCAGCTACGCGGCGGAACCATTACCGCTGCCGCTTCTGATCCTTTTTTATTGCAGGACCGGGTCTTTGGAAGCGTCGCCGAAGCAATGGAATTGCAGCTTGCGCCGCAAGAAAAAAACTCTCTCGCCTCGCGTGGGACTACCGAACCCGCGGCTTACGATTTTTACGTTCAGGGGCGCGGTTACCTGCAGGATTATGTCGTGCCGGAAAAGGTGGAGGACGCCATCGTCTTATTCCAGCGCGCGCTCGAAAAGGATCCGGCCTATGCTGCTGCGACCGCTGGTTTAGGTGAAGCATACTGGCGGAAATATCAATTGACGCACGACATTCGCTGGGCGGACGAGGCAATCGAGAGTTGTCAAACCGCCGCCAAACGAGGCCCGACATTAGTCGCAGCACACTTGTGTCTTGGCCGCGTGTACAGTACGCGAGGGGATTACCAGCGAGCCGCCGAACAATATAAGCGGGCCGTCGAGCTCGAACCCTCCAGTGACGAAGCATATGGTGGCCTCGCCCCTGCCTACGAGCAACTCGGCCGTACGGCGGACGCGGAGCAATCGTACAAACAGGCCATCGCGGTGCGTCCGAGCTACTGGGCGCCGTACAACTGGCTCGGGCTTTATTACATGAGGCACGCACGTTACCCGGAAGCTGCGACGATGTACACGCAAGTGGTTTCGCTGGCCCCTGATAGCTTCGTCGGTTACTCCAACCTTGGAGCCATTCGCATTTTGCAGGGGCAATATTCCGAAGCCGTTCCATTCCTGGACAAATCACTCAGCATTCGGCCAACGGCGGATGCACGGTCAAATCTTGCGACAGCTTATTTCCAAATGCACCGCTACCCGGAATCGGCGGCAAATTTTGAAGCGGCCGTGAAGCTCAACCCAAAAAACTATATTTTGTGGGGAAATCTCGCGGACGCCTACTACTGGGCGCCCGGAAGACGTTCAGATGCGGATACCGCTTATGCCAGAGCCATCGCGCTCGGAGAGGAACAGCTACGGCTGAACCCGAACGACGCGCAACTGTTGAGTAGTTTAGCGATGTATCACGCCATGCGAGGCGATCGAAAGCCCGCGCTCGAGAAGCTCAATGCGTCGCTTCACCTCCAGCCAAAGAGCCCGGATATGCTTTTGAATGCAGGGATCACTTATGAACAACTCGGCGACACTTCGAAGGCGCTCGATGCCCTGGAGAAAGCAGTGTCGTACGGTATCTCGCCACAAATTCTGGCCGACACACCCAATTTCGAAAAGCTACAAGACAATGCGCGATTTCGCGGATTGCTTGGCGGCAAACAAACGAAATAAAGGAGGATCTATGCATTATCTTCGCGTGAATCACGGTTTGCTGTTTCGATCCGGCCTCGTATTGCTTTTTGTTCTGTGGGCCAACGGATGCGGGCATGAGGCGAAGGAGGAGAAGGAGGAATCGGCCGGAGAATATGTAAAAATTAGCTGTGCCGACCGGACAGTCGATGTAGATCCGACGGTGGGCGCGAAGCCCGTCGCCGTGTACGTGTGCAGTGGTCGCACCGTTACATGGAAAGCCAACGGCCATGTTTTTAAAGTGGAATTCAAGGGAGATTCACCGTTTTCAGGCGACGAGAAGGCCTTTCACAATGACCATGCGACATCCAAGAGCATGAAACACTTGGGTGCCTTGACCGTGTTTGAATACAAAATAACGGTTGACGGCAAGGTATTCGATCCGCAAGTAATCGGCGGCGGCGGGAACTAAACCGCGGCGTCGGCCCCAGCCCCAGCATAGGCCCCTAACAGATCCTGAAACATTGAAAATACCGCCATGTTTGGGGCGAGGAGCTCGCCAGTCTCAACCCGTCGCCGAGGATATGAGCCAAGCGACGAATGCGGCGTTTCGCGATGGCCTGCATCTGGGCAGACTTGACGCGGAGAAGCGCGCAGAACCGCACGTTAGCGTTGGCCGTTGGAATACGGATAGCGATCGAAAATCATTCTCTGCCGGCTACCACGTGGGTTACAAACAAGAGAATTACGCGATGCAGCGCCAACAGTAATCGTAGAATTATCGCTGCTTCCCCGCAATTTAGGCGGGAAGGTTTCGCTTTTAGTTAGAACTGCTAAAGCCAAAGAGGCCTGGTGCGGCGCGGATTTCGGACTGCGCGATGGGACTGTCGTGCTCTAATTCTCGAGCCGAGCTCGATGCTAGCTGCAAATCGGCGAAGGTCGTATCACCACAAAATCTGCAACAGATTGCTGTAGTCATCAGTCCACAAAGGCACGGCATGTCTTACCGGGATTGGGCCGCTGACTCGAGAAACGGCTGGCAACGAGAGCACACGGGAGTTACGCGAGAGCAGTATCCATCGACTGGGTAAAAAAAGGTCACTAGGCACCAAGCCGCCCTGATACCCGGGATCATAGATAAAGGCGGTGTGAAGGTGAAAATACTCCGCTTCTTTGGCAACGACCGAGGCCAGGTCCATAGTGCGGTTGCTAATATGCACGGCAATGACGGAGTCTTCGTCCCGCAGATATTTCAGATAGAGTTCGAAGGCTTCTTTCGTCAGAAGATGAATAGGGACGACGTCGCCACTGAATGCATCGACTACCAGGACATCGTAGGTTTGCGCCTGGCCATGTGCTAGTTCGCGCTCGAGAGAGATTCGCGCGTCACCTTCCACAATCTCGACGCGGGCTCGGCTATCCGAAAGAAAAGAAAAATACCCATACTTGCCCGATGCTACCCGGACCACTTCAGGATCGATCTCGTAGAACCGAAAGAGATCGCCCGGTAAACCGTAGGTGGCGATCGTGCCCACTCCCAATCCTATGGCACCAACTCGGACGCTTCGCGGAGCGATGGAACCGTTTTGCTGCCTCGGATAATTCAACAAGGCTAGCCCGACGCCACTGTTCTTTGAATAATAGCTTGTGGCGTAGCGGCGCGACTCTGGCGCAATGAGTTGCGTGCCATGATACGTATCCTCATGAGTCAGCACATTAAAGTTAAACCGCGGATCGGCGGCTTCTCTTTTTTGAATGTAAAGCATGCTGTAGAAATTCCGCTGTGCCCACTGCGACATCCGGTAGTGTCGCGTTCCAGCCCAAATCAGCGCAAACGCAGCCGCTATAACCATTCCCGACAAACACCACGGAATCAGCTTGGACGAATAGCTCGCGAGCGTGCTGCGCTCGTTTTTTTGTGGAGGACGAAAGGCTAGTAGCAAACAAACGACAGCAACTGCAGCCAAAGGCCCGGAAGGCCAATCGGATACAAAATGCACCAAGCCATCAGGCTTTCCGCGCAGCAAGAACCCGGCGGTCAACAAGCTCCAGGTTATCAAAGCCAGGAAGATAAATGCGTTCTGGCGATGAACCCAGGAGGTTTTATCTCGTATCGCCATCACCGCCATCAAACTCAAGCAGATGGCAGTGCCGAACTGCATCTCCCAGTAACCTTTGAAAAGAAACGGCGCAATCAGATTCACAAAAGCGCTTCCGGCTACGCCTCCTAACGCAATCATGAGATAGAAAGACGTGAGGTGTTTTGATTGCGGACGCCTGCGGTACAATTCGCCATGACAGAGGCAGCAGCACGCTAGAAGAGAAACCAGGAACACGGCAATAAATGTCCACCGTCCTAGGCCGAGACCGCCATAGAACAGGATCGTTATCAGTGTGGTTGCCAAAAGAAAGAAATGAAACAGCCCTGGACGATACCAGCGCGGGTGATCGAAGCACACAATGAAGGAGATCAGATAGACAGCCAAAGGCAATACCCACAAAAGGGGAATAGGCGCGAGGTCTTTGGTGAGAAAATTACTCGTCGCCACCAACATGAGTGACCCGAGCGCCGCGAAAAGGAACCACACTGCCCTCGCGCTTCTCGAGGGTGGTGCGACGGATAGGTCCAGGTCGCCGTCGCCCCGAACTATCACGTTGGCTTCAGGAGCGCTCCTTGCAGACATCGTGGCGCACGCAGTCGCGATAATCACGAACAAGGCATAGCCTGTACACCAAATCCAAGCCTGCGTATGCAATCGAAACATCCGCTCCGCCACAAAGGGATAGCTCAACAGCCCAAGCAACGAGCCGACATTGGACAATGCGTATAACCGATACGGAGAATCCCCGGGGTATACGCGCGCGAACCAATGTTGCATAAAGGGCCCAGTCGTGGAGAGCAAGATTGCCGCCGCTCCCACGCCCCCCAGAAGCACACGCAGAATTAACCACACGGCGATTTCACCGCTTTGTGGCTTCCAGCCAGGTCCCGGAGTAATGGGAGAGGTCCACAGAAAAGCTGTGATACCCATCAGGGCCACCGAAACTACCAGAAGAGTTGTATGCAATTTCGCCTGGCTCCTCAGAGCCAACTTCGAAACGCTGACGTGCGCATAACAATAGCCCGCCAGCAAGGCCGTTTGGAAAAATAGCAAAGACGTGGTCCAGACTCCCGCTGTGCCCCCGAACCAGGGAAGAATGTACTTGCTCATAAGTAACTGCACATTGAACAAAAGGAAGGCGCTTAGAGTGATTCCGGAGGCAAACAAAAAACGCAGTAGGGTTAGGCTGCCGGTTCGCTTGGGCCCGGTACCCCCGCTTTGAGACTGTAATTCAGCAGCCCGCGGAGCCATTTCGGCGAGGCCGTGTTCAGTAAATGCCATAACGCCAATGGTATGGCTTTTTGCTTTCTTGAAGAATTAATTTCGAACGATGCGTATCGGAAATGCAATGCCCCATGCTGCCGCAACGAACACTTTGGGATTGCATAAACACAGAATGTCTCCTCCAGCGCCGTGGTGTA
>DATNME010000032.1:0-24870 GCA_035602385.1 Candidatus Dormiibacterota bacterium | reverse complement strand
ATCACCAAAGGATCGGACGGAGAAGAGATTCTACCCATTAGGTACGAAGACAATTACATTACACTCTTCCCCAATGAGTCCCGAACCATTCAGGCAAACTTCAGGACTGCGGAACTAGCCGGCCAGACTCCAGCGCTGCGGCTGGAGGGCTACAACGTGGGTAAGAAGATCGCGGCGATGAATTAGCCGTAGCCAGTTTCTTCGGCATGTATACTCGACGGAAAGGGAACATTGAAATTAAGCGGGAAATGGAGATTATCGATGCAAAGACTGAAAACATTGGCGATTGGAATTATTGGGCTTGCTCTGGTGTCTGGATGCCATTCCGGCGGATCCCAGAACGAAGCAACGCCGCAACAGTCGCAGGAAGGCAAATCGGCGCCGCAAGTATCTATCGGCGGCGAGCCAGTGGTGACGCTTAAGCGGCCGAGACCTACAGATCAAAGCAAGCCGTATTTTCTCGAAGCAACACTGATTCCAGGAAAAGCAATGAATTTGCTGCAGATTAAGGCGTATCTACCGGGAAAAGGCGACGTAGAACTGCTGGCATCGCCGTCCGTGGAAGAAGCAAAGAAGCTTTTGGATAGCGATGAAGAATTTGGAAATAAGAGCTTCTATATAGGAGGCGCGGTACTGCTGCCGTACGCGAATCGCATCCGCGGAAAATTGTCCGCCGACAAGAAATCGATCGAAACAACTATTGCCGGGAAGAACGTGTTGCTGCCGGCAAACTGGATTGGAAAAAAGGAAGGTGCAGAGCGAAATTCGATGCACGGACTGATACTTTCTTCGGCGTTTCATGATGTGAAGCACCAGGACGGAGCCGGCGAATCAAGTATGTCGGCGACGCTGCACGCGGGAAACTTTGGCGGGCATTGGTTGTCCCAAACGGACGTGAGCGCGGAGACGGTGTTGAAGGACGATGCGCTGGACATGAACATTACAGCCACGAACGTGGGGCAGGAACCATTGCCGATGGGGATTGGATTTCACCCGTACTTTGTTTTCCCGAGCGGCAACCGCGAGCAAGCACGGCTTAGCTTGCCTAGCAACCGGCGCGCACTGGTGGATAATTACGACAATGTATTTCCCACCGGCAAGATAGAAAAAACGACAGGCACACCCCACGACTTTTCAGGCCCAGGCGGAGCAGCGCTGGGGAAAATCTATCTTGATGATTGCTTCCTGGATCTGAAACGCGACAGTTCCGGACACGCAGTAATGGAGATTATCGATCCCCCTGCAAGGTATGGTTTGCGTGTCACGGCGTTATCTCCAGAGATTAAGGCGATTCAGGTGTACGCGCCTCCAAATAGAAATATCGTCGCGATGGAGCCGCAATTCAATTTAGCGGATCCATATAGCAAAGTCTGGGGAAAAACCGACACGGGAATGGTGATGTTGCAGCCGGGCGCGTCGGTTTCGTGGCACATTCGAATGGAACTCTTTGTGCCTTCCGCTGAAGGCGCGCACTAAACTGTTCAAGTCAAGCGGAGCCCCGCTCGCGCTTCAGGGTCGATGCAATTGTGAGCATCATTCTTTGTAAAGATAAAAATCGTCAGCAGCAGCGTAGTTGCCAGGCTCCGCGGGCACTTTGGCATCAAATTGAATTGTGACTGAGGAATGGTCTTCGGGAATTGAGAAATCGATGGCCGCATGCTGCCAGCGCTCTCCTCGAGCGGGTACCTGAATTTGCGCGGCGCCAAAATCGCTCACGGAGAGATGAGCTTCCGTTCCGCGAGAAATCACCCACGCATGTAAATGATAACGGCCGGGCGACAGATTCGGTATGACCTGGCGAGCTGCACCTTCGCCTCCTGAAAGTACCACGCGCCGCTGGCCGGAATGCGCACAGCAATCGTTCGCGCGGGCGGAGCCAGACAGCGTCCAAGGATTATCTTTTGTGGCACGCGCGCCATCCCATTGTTCAGTTTCGAAACCCGGATTCAAAATAAGATTTTGCGCCACGACAAGATGTTTCATGGATACGTCATCAAACGCTGCGCGCGCTGCTTCGGTGTAAAGTCCGGGCCGTGCAACAGAAATGGAGAAGCGCTCTGCGGCGATTTCTTTTCCATCGAGAAAAAACGTGAAGCTACTGCCCTGCTTTACCATCCGAACTGTGTGGTAAACATCGTATTGGAACCCGCGCGGAAGTCCCATGGCGAATGATTCGCGCGCTTCGCCGCTGGAAACGTGTTGCACCCAAAAGCGCGCAAATGGCCAAATGTTTCTATCAAAACCCGCGAGAACAAGTTCGCCCGACTCCGACGCGGCTGCAACGATTCCGGCTTTAGAGGGCAGCGAATCGCTGTCTTCCCAGAGAACGCTGGCGCTGAACTCATAATTTTCGGTGGGATCGCCTTTCAACGCGATAGAGCGGCCCGGTCCGCCGGTCACCTGATGAAGGGCACCCTCGCGAACGAGCCAGGTTCCCGAGGTCTGATGCCAAGCAGCGGCGGCCGCGGGCGCGACAAAACTGTCGTTGTAAAACGCGGTGAGTGCCTGATAACCGAACTCAACAGGTGATTTTAGTGAAAAAATTCCGACTCCTGTCTGCTGGCCGCGGAGTGGGAACGAACCAGACAGCATTTGTACCCCATCCAAATTCACATCGAAGCGATCTTCATTACGCGTGATGAGCAACTGGTGGAACGCGTCGGGTTCGAAGTCTGCGGGGAGAGGCTGGGAAAGATCCATGATCTCTTTGCCATCCAATTTTCCTCGAAGGGCGATCATAGATGGTTCGATAGAAACCCTTATCTGATTGTTTTCATCTTTTTGAAAAACAATCGCTCCGGCACCGACAGCTGCTTCGTTTTTTGCGGATGGCCTGGAACCGGATTCACTTGGAACGGTTCGCAGGTTCACTTCGTAGATGAAGTCGGAATAATGTCCAGTCTTTGAAACTGTCTGTAGCGTTTTCCCTTTGCGGAAGTCCGATGCCAGCGCATCCGCAGCGCCACGAATTGAAAAGACAGGCTGGTCCGGGACAGGCAAATCTCTGAGCGAGGGTTGTTCCATGAACATGCGGTCGTGATTCCAATAGAGGCGATCCACGAAAGGCAGCCGGTTCCAGGGATCGAGGAACGGAATAACCCGGGCGTGGTAAATGCAGATGTCGTCCACGTTGTTTGGCGCTTTGGTCATAGCGTTATGGCCGGGCGCGTCCACCAGAGGAGTACTGCGCAGAATTGGCGGGATTATCTTTTTCCATCCTGGACCGCTTAGTCCACCTTCGGGCAGGGTTTCTGATGTCGCATAGCCTAACGCATATGTAGGAAGATCCCACGAGCCTCCGCTGTACATCATGTAATAGCGGCCGTGATGTTTGAGCACTGTGGGAGCTTCGTTGGTGTATCTCACGCTGCCGTCATTAGGGTCACCGTCTTTATCTTCCCAAGCTTCTGAGCCACGAGTGATGTGCGCTGGATGACCCGCGACAGAATTCCAAGCGGTCAGGCGATCCGCAACAATTCCCGCGCCGGGAAGCCGCGGCTCGTAAAGATAACTGTAGAAAAGGTATTCCGCTCCGCCGTCTGGATCTTTGAACACCGTGGCATCAATTCCCCAACCAGGCGTGACGGGTTGACCTAAATCCACAAAAGGACCTCGTGGGTTTTCACTGACTGCGACGCCAATGCGACGTGCCATTTCACCGACCCGCCAATCGTCCGATTTGCGGCTGGCGGTGTAATACAAATAAAATTTTCCGTTGCGGTAGACCACCTCCGGAGCCCATACGTCCGCCTGGTTCCATGCTTCGGGAGCTTCAGAAGCGCGAAGAACTGGTCCTACGAAATCCCAATGAACAAGATCGGTGGAGTGATAGGCGGTAATAGGCGAACCGCTGGTGTAAAGAAAATATTCTCCATTCCACTTCAAGACAAAAGGATCCGCGAGGTCAGGGTCGACGTGATTTGGATCGCCGACAACGGGGTTGCGGTAAGGCGCTTGCGCATGAATGTTTCGAGGAACTGAGAAAAAGAAAGCAAAAATCAGGAGCGCATATGCGTTCTTCGGATAACTCGCGGCGGAAATAATCATGCTCGCTTTACCTCTCCAACGCCTTCCGCCGCGGAAGAAACAAAGATTTGGGGAGAGATGCCAGTCTTCCGTTCGTAACCTTCGGAGACGTGGCGCTTGAAATCCTGCACGGATTGTGATGCAACCAGATTAATGGTGCAGCCTCCAAAACCGCCGCCAGTCATGCGAGCACCATATACTCCGGGCACGCCGGCGGCGAGTTCCACGGCAATATCCAATTCGCGGCAACTGACCTGATAATCATCGCGCAAACTGCGATGGGATTCGCCCATGAGATTTCCAAATGTACTGAGATCCTGTCTTTGCAGTGCCGCAGCCGCGTCCTGGACGCGCGCGTCTTCGCTGACTACATGGCGAACACGCTTCAGAATTACGGGCGGCAATATCGCGCAGTGCCGCTGGAGATCTTGCGGTGTTACATCGCGAAGGGCGCGAATCCCAGGAAGTACACCGGAAAGCAGTCGCACCGCTTCGCCGCATTCTTTACGGCGGGTATTGTATTCCCCCTTAGAAAGTTCGTGGCGGATCATGGTGTTGCAGATGACTAGACTCACTGAGCTGGGAACAGGCAACAACTTAAATTCAAGCGACCGGCAATCGAGCATTAACGCTCTTCCCTTATGCCCGCAGGCGGAAATAAATTGATCCATGATTCCTACTTGCGCGCCAACGAATTCGTTCTCAGCGCGGCGGCATAATTTCGCAAGCTCCACGCGGTCGATGGTAAGACCGGCAATGTCCAGCAACGCGAAACCGGTAGATACTTCGATCGCCGCTGAAGAGCTTAAACCAGACCCTATGGGAACATCGCCGCGAATAACGATGTCCGCGCCTCGGATGGCATGGTTTGCGCGCTGGAGCATGAGCACGACGCCCTGAACATAGTCGCTCCAATGTTTTTTAGGTTTGGGATCCTCATTCAGTAGATCAATTTCCACGGTTTCGGAGAAATTCACAGAATGCACGATTAATTTGCGGTCTGGGCGCGGAGAAATCGCCACCCACACGTAGAAGTCGATCGCAGCAGGCATCACAAATCCATCGTTATAATCGGTATGCTCGCCTATTAAATTGACCCGGCCAGGGGCGCGATAAATGCGCGGTTCGCCCTGGAATTGCTGGTAGAAGAATTTTTGGATTTCGGCGAATTCGTTAGCCACTGAGTCTTTACCCTACGAAAATAGTTTAGATGCCGCAGCCTGTACCGGAGAGCGACAGATTGTCTGATGCAACCCGTTGCTATTTCCTTTCAGGATTAGAATTTACTGCGCCGTGAATTTTTTGATGCTCTACGGCATTAGTGATACCCCCGCCACGCCGTCCGAGCAGCATCATAATGATGCCGAAAGCGAGCATAACCAGTCCCCATCTCAAATTTACGTTGATGCCAAGAGAATGCTTGTAGAGCGCCGGATCGCTGTGCCACCCATAACCGGCAAGAAGCAGGCCGAGCAGCGTGAACAAACCGCCAATGGGCAATCGAATATCAAGTCCCATGCAAACCTCCTTCTACCAAAAAACCAAATTCAACATGACCGTTAGGGCAATCACCACAACGCCAAGAACAACAGGCCGTTTGTACCACGGAACATCTTCTTCGCTGGGCCGCTGCGTTAACGAATAAACCAGTCCGACGAGATCTTTTTCTTCGCGGGAGCGGGTGAACAAGCTGATGAGAATAGTTACGACGAAGCAAGTGGTCCAAGCCCAAATGGCGGTCCAGAAATTTTGCGCCATCTCACTGGGATAATTGTGCAGTACGGATCCGAGCCAGCCGCCCTTGATTCCTGGCCCAGCGCCCGCGGGCAGCGTAAGGCCATGATGAAACGCAGCAGCCAACGTGCCAGAGATAAGGCCAAAAAATGCGCCGTGTCCCGTAGCACCTTTCCAAAACATTCCAAGCAGGAAAGTGGCGAACAGTGGCGCGTTCACAAAAGCGAACACCAACTGGAGCATGTCCATGATGTTGTTGAAACGCGTTGCCGCGTAGGCGGCGACAACCGAGAGAGCAATTCCAAAAACCGTGGCAAAGCGGCCCATGAATAAGTAATGAGCATCGCTGGCCTTCGGGCGAATATAAGATTGATAAATGTCGTAGGTCCAGACGGTGTTGAATGCCGTGACGTTGCCGGCCATCCCAGACATGAAGCTGGCTAACAATGCTGTAAGGCCCAGGCCGAGCAGGCCGGTCGGAAAATAGTGCAAAAGCATGCTGGGAATTGCGAGGTCATAGTCAAGGACGGGCTTTCCGTCGTGATCAAGCAATGCGTGCCCGGTATGCTCGTCCAATTTCGCGGGGATGAGCCCTTTCCCTTCATCGCTGGCGGATCGGGAAATAGTGGACGACGTTCCAAGCGACGCGGTCCCAACATTTGGCAGCGCAATAGCGATTAATCCCGGGAGGATTACCAGGAATGGAAACAGCATCTTGGGAATCGCGGCAATAATCGGAGTGCGCCGCGCGGCGCTCATGGAATTGGCGGCCATGGCGCGCTGAATCACGAGAAAATCCGTGCACCAATAGCCAAATGAAAGAACAAATCCTAGGCCCATAACCAAGCCGAACCATTCCACACCAAGAAGATTCGTATGCGGATTGGCCATCCCCACCCAGGAATGCGTATATCCGGCGGGAAGTTTTTGCGAGAGGCCGTGCCAGCCACCGACATTTTTGAGGCCCAGCCAAACCAGCGGCAAAAAACCCGCGACGATTAGAAAAAATTGCAAAACCTCGTTATAAATGGCGCTCGAGAGCCCGCCAAAAAGAATGTAACCGAGAACGAAAAGCGCCGAGAAAACAATGCTCACATGAAAAATCCATTCCGTGGGAATGGACATGCTGCGGAAAGGCGCGTCGAGAATGTGAAGGGTTTGAATCAGGCGGGCCATCGCATACATGGAAATCCCGGAAGAAAAAATAGTCATGATCGCGAAGGAAATAGCGTTTAATCCGCGAGTTTTTTCATCATAGCGAAGGCGCAAATACTCCGGGACGGAACGGGCGCGCGAGCCGTAATAGAAAGGCATCATGAAAATTCCAACAAATACCATCGCGGGAATCGCGCCCACCCAATAAAAATGACTGGTGGCAATCCCATATTTGGCCCCGGACGCGGCCATTCCTATGACTTCTTGGGCGCCGAGATTGGCGGAAATAAAAGCCAAGCCGCAAACCCAGCCGGGAATAGCGCGACCCGCCTGAAAAAAGTCCGCGCTCGTTTTCACCCTGCGCTTGAGCATGAACCCGATGCCCAGCACGAAAACGAGGTACACCAGCATGATGATCCAATCAATACTTGTGAGATTCACCGGCCTGGCCTCGATTCAGAATGTGCGATTTTCGGCGCACATTACCCTTGGTTGCTACGGCACGATACGCAAAGTAATTACCGAAACAGAGTGTTCGGGCAGCTCAACTATAAACTCGGATCCGGCGCTGATGGTTTTTTGCTCGAGCGAAACTGTTTTGGGATCGGCAAAACTATTTGCCGCGGCAAGTGATGGGCCATTAATGGTTTCGAGCACCGCATGGTCTGCCACCCGGGCCCCCTGCAAATGAATGGTGGTGCGCAGTGCGTGCTGCGAATCCGTGTTCACAACCTTGATGAAGAGTTCCTGCCTATCGGCACTAAGGCTCGCAACCACGTCTAGAAAAGGAATGTGTTTGCCTTCGAGGGTGGTATCGAACGTCGGGCTGTTTACATTGAGGGCCAGGCGCTGAGAGCCGAGATGACGGCTATAAAGTTCGTTCACTAAATAGGTGGGCGTGACAAACAGGCCGTGCCGGCTGGCTTGGATGATGCCGCCGGGCCATCCGTTGACCATGTCCGATACCGCGCTCATGGCCACAATGTCGCTGCGTTCAAAAACATTCAGAAGACGCGCCGCATAGAGTGCGGATTCCATGGAATGCTGCCGTGGAACCGGCAAAGAAGTGTTCCACTCATTGATGGCCAAGCGAATATCGCGTCCGGGGACGAGTTCGCGAATCACGTCGCGCATTTGTTTGTAAAACTTTTCGTAATGTAGCGGGTGCGCCATCAGGTTCAGGGCATCGCCGTGCATTTCTTTGAGGCCGTAATAGTGGTGGATCGCGAGGTAGTCTATATGCGCGCCAGCGGTTTTTAGAACGGTGCGATTCCAATTCATGTTGTTATCGCCGACGGCGATGAAGCGTATGGAAGGATCAACCTTCAACATCGCGGCGGTATAGCGATTGTAGTTTTGCGCATACGTCGACGCATCGCTGTGCGCGCGCACCCAGTCACCCCAAATTTCGTTGCCGATTTCCCAGTACTTAACGTCGAACGGCTCTGCATTACCGCCGGCCGCGCGCATCGCGCCATATTTGGATGATGCACTGCCGTTGGCGTACTCAACCCATCCCGCGGCTTCTTCGGCGGTAGCGCCACGACCCTCGACGTTGACGGTTATCGTTGGTTCAGCGCCAACACTCCGGCAAAAATGAATGAATTCATCCGTACCAAGGTCGCCGGGCTCGGGTTCGTTGCCCCAGGAAAGATTTGTCCACGTGAAACGCTGATCACGCGGGCCGACGCCCCAGGACCAATGGTAATCCTGCGCAACGTTCCCTCCTGGCCAGCGAATGAACACTGGGCGAAGATTTTTTACGCTTTGGAAAACGTCGGCGCGCAAACCTTGTGGCGCATCGTTTGGTAACAGGGAAAGTTGATCCAGCCACAAATGTCCCCGGCCGTGGAAAAGCACCACAAATTTTGCAAGTGGATCACTTTTTGACGGTGTCAGTGCAAATTCATATTTCTTCCAGTCGCCGGAAATGCCGTTCACTTCTGCGCGGGCATAATTTTCTCCGCCTGTCCAGTCAGCTTCCAGGGCCACGGTGATGCCGCCGTCAAAACCTTTCGTTTTCATCCAAAGATAACCGCGATACGTGGCGCCTTCGCGAATTGGGATTCCTCCCTGATGAATGCCGCGTCGCTGCCCATCGTCGTAGGCGAGATCGATAGAAAGAGAGTGATTACTTGGCGCGGCGACAAATTCGTGATGCGTTGGATAAAAAACGGACGCGTCCCAGCGGAAGTGCATCGCGGGATCGTCGTTGCGATCATCAGGGTCGCGCTCCCAATCGCGTGGCAAGCCGATGGGGTTTGGAGCGTCTTCGAAACCGCGGTCACGAAGAAGCTCTGCGGTAAGGCCACCTCTAACGCCGCCAAACATGAATTCGTCAAACTGGCCGTAAAGCATGGGACTGATTGTTCCTTCCACGCTGTTCGCATCAATAAAAATGCTGGCCGAAGATTCCGCGTCCGCCTGTGCCAATACACGGGCTGGACTTGTCACGAATGTTGCGAGCAGGAGACATCGCGCGAATCGCTTCGACGAAATGATTCTCACGGCTTGGCCGCCGTGAAATGGACTGAAAGATGCGGAGAAAATTTCGGACCAGCAACATATCGGACGATGGAATCAAAGAGGGTAGTTGCGTATGGATCGGTGCCATACGCATCAAAGCGAAACGTGGTGGCAAAAACTTTGCCGTTTTCTGAATTCGCTTGAACGGCAAGCGCGGCGTTGCGGTTCAGCCAGCCATAAAAAATGCCGGAGTGGACATCCGGGTAGTCCGCCGCGGGCACGCCATCAATGACGAAGTGCGGCGTGACTTGTGACGATTCAAAGCCCAGCAATCTCGTGAACGCCACCACATCGAAAGGGGCACTATCCTGGCGAACCCAGTTGAAATTGGTGACCCAGTTGCCGTCGAGGTCGGAGCCCTCACGCGGCAGAAGTTTAAGAGAAGCGCTCTTAGGAAAACCATCCGCAGAATCAAGAAGCAGGAGCACGCGCCCGCCCCTTTGAAGATGCTGCTGTACGCTTGCGTCGTACCGAGCAGCAATCAGCAGTACGGATGAATCGGTTCCTTCCGCAAGGAATTGGTAACCCGCCTTCTGGAGTGATTCGGACAGGCTCTTCAAACGGCCGGATGGATTATGCAGCGAGACTTTGACGTTTGTAGCGCCGGGCGACGAAGGAAATATAAATAATTCGTAGGAATTTTCAGCAAGCAGTTCGCCGGCGTTTGAGCGAGCTTCGATCCAGATTCGCTCGTGGCCTGGCTTTTGCCTTGCGGGGGCGCGGATTTTAATAGAGGACAAAGGGAAAACGCCGCCACTCGGCATATCACGTGCGGCAAATTCTCCACGTTCACCTGACTCAGTTCGCCAAAACACCGATGCGCCATCGAAATTCGCCGCGCTGTAGTGAGAAATCTGCAGCGGCAATTCGATCGTATCTCCGCTGTGATAATTACGCCTGGACAGTCCAGCCAGCAACACGTCCGGCTGCTGAATGTGTGACAATTCCCGGGCGTACACTTTCGGTTGACGCCACATATCCATCAAACCATTCACTTCCCAGTTGATGTCCGTGAATTCGGTTATCACGTAACCCTGGATTGGAGCATGGCTTCGGATGTTCTCGATCTCGTGCTTCAGCGAGCCGAACTGGTGTCGTTGCGTTTCTTCGGCCATATCTTTGAAGTCTTTGAACAATTTGTCGAATTGATATTCGTGGAACCGCTCCAAAACTCGGGCGGGTCGCGTGACATCGCGCCCCCCAAAATCGCGGCCATACCACCAGGGCCAGTTCGCCGGGGGATTTGGTAAACCCCAGTTTCCAAACTCGGAAAGGATCAGAGGTTCTTTTCCAGAGCGATCCGCATCGCCGTATGGACTGAACGTCCATTTGGCGCGGCCCGCAAAGTCCGCGGTCCATTGATCCCATTTTTCGGCATTATCCGGGATCGAATAATATTGGTGAAAATCCTCGAGGTCGCTCTTAACGTGAAAGTTTTCGCAGCAAGCGCTGTTGTCATCTATTAAGCGCCCCAGAGGAGCGGTGAGTTGTTTTGCGCGATCGTAAGCGGCGCGTAGCCAGCGGCGCTGTTCAGCCTGCTTCAGATCCGCACCCCAGGATTCGTTGATGACACTCTGAATCACGATAGAAGGATGGTTCCAGTCGCGTTCAACCATTTCCACAAAACTTTTTTCGCCGCGCTCCGCTGCCTTGGGCGTGAAGTGGTGCCCGTCATTCCAGGAAGGAATCTCGTACCAAATGAGCATGCCCACTTCATCCGCTGCTTGCAGATAGGCTGGGTCAGGGACTTTGATGTGACACCGCAACATATTTAAACCGAGCCGCTTGCCCTTAAGCATCATCTCGCGCATGTATTGCTTGGATGGCGGCGTGTAAATTCCCTGCGGATAGAAATCCTGGTCGAGCGCAGCGCGCATATAAAAGGGTTGTCCATTCAAATAGAGCTTGCCATCTTTTGCTTCAAAACTTCGAAAGCCGAACGTGTCGCGTGCCGTGTCTGTCTCGGAACCATTCAGGCGGACCTCAACCGAATACAACACTGGCTGTTCCGGAGACCAAAGGTGCGGATGGCCGATATGGCCCGTGGCTAGCGGGGTAACAGACCTGTTCGGCGTAAACATCTGCCGGAACTCTTCATTACCAGCTTCGTCGCGAATCACCATCGTCAGTTCTGCTGGCAAGTTTGCGGGCGTTTTTGAACCGGCGAGACGCACATCAATTTCAAATTCGCCGTCCACGTGCGTCGTCACGTGGACGCGTTCGATATACATTTCGGGACGAAACTGCAGCACAACCGGCTGCCAGATTCCACTGGTTTGCACGTACCAATTTTGCTTGCCATGTGGAATTTCGTCATACATCCACTCGGGAAAACGGGCGCGGTTTTCTTTTTCGTCCATGGGCGGGTCGGCAACGCGCACCAACAACTGGTTTCGACCGGGATGAACCGCTGCGCTTATATCGAATTGAAACGGAGTGTATCCACCTTCGTGCGTGCCAACGGACTTGCCGTTGATAAATACTTCGCAAAAATAATCAACGGCGCCAAAATGCAAAAGTGTGTGCCGCGGTGATGAAAATTGCGGTACTTCAAAATGATTTTGATACCACCCCACGCCAGAGTAATCGCGCAAATCATCGAATTGCGCGTTCCAGGATTGCGACGCCTGACTCTCTCGCCACCCTGACGAGCCAGCGGCATTGGCAACATTGAGAGTGCCGGCAGTATCGGGCAGAAACTTCCAACCGCTGTCGAGTTCGACGCTTTGCGCGCTTGCGGTTCCCGCAAGACACAGCAAAACAAGAATCGCGGCTGCGACCTTACGTGCCAGCTTATGCGACATTCGGATTGACCAAACTTGCCAAAAAATTTTGCCCGCCTTTCGCATGACTCAATCTTGAAACACTGATACGCGCTCGTTCAGGGCTAAGCCTACTTCACGGTGACGACGCGCACGGTGCTCCAATTATTCTCGGATGAACCAAATCCGTAGAGCATCACCCAAAAACTTTTTGGTAGATTCTTCACGGTTCTTTGCAGGCCCATCTGTCCATTAAGCATGAACATAAACTCATCGCCCCGGCGAACGATTCCCAGCACAGGATTAGCAGTTTTGGTGGCAAGTTTGCGATTATCAACGCGCTCCGCTTGTCCATTGACCACTGTCCAGGCTTCAAACGTTCCTTCGCTGGTGAGAATCCACTCAATACGATTGCGTCCTGAGTCATCGAAGAGCACCGTGAGCACCGCAGTGCCCAGTGCCAGCCCTCCTTGTCCTACGTCAGGGAGCCCCAGGCCAACTTTGGCCAGCGTGGCTTCAACAATGAAGTGATCGCCGCTAAATTTTTCTTTGGAGCGTACGCCGGAACGCGCTCCATTGACGCCACGCATACGCAGCTCGCCGTTCTCGACTTTAAATGTTCCGCCACTTCCTCCCTCAAACGTGAAGCGCTCCCACTTTGTCGAATCGATCGAGTCCCCAGAAAATTTGGAATGCCATTCCTGGGTGGGCGGCTGCGCTGCGGAAGATTGCGGATGGAAAAGAGAAGCGAAGCTGCTTGATGGCGAGAGCATCAAGAGTACTGCGCCAAAGCCTGCGGCTGCCTGGCGAGTGCGGAAAGCAATGTTACTCACGAAACTCCTCCATCGCGGCTCAAAACCGCACATCCGCTAGGCGACGCAAAATCTCCCGGCGATCTTTTTCTGATTTTTCCTTTTCTTCATTACTCAATTTTTCAAATTTCATCATGGTTGCTTGAGCTTCGTCTTTACGCTTCAGACGCATGTATGCTCGCCCCAACTGATAGTAAGCTTCAGCCAGGTTGGGATCAGCTTTCACCACATTTTCAAGCTCCGTCACCGCTTCCGACGGCTTGTTGGCCTTGAGCAGGAATTTTCCATACGCGAGATGCGCCTGCTGGAATGCGGGATCAATTTCCAACGCTCTCTTCAAATGACTTTCTATGCCTTGCTCATCCGGCGGCACCAATTTTTCCAGAGCTTCAGACATCAAGAAGTGGGATACGGCGGACGTTTCTTGCGCAGCCAGAGCCTTGCGGTACTGAGCAACTGCCTCGGGAATTTTTCCCTGGTCTACATCAATGATTCCGAGATATGCATACGCGGGAAAGATATGCGGATCAAGCTGCACACAATGTCCAAAGGCGCGGGCGGCATCGTCGCTCTTATTGTCTTGAAATTGCGCCAGGCCCATCGCACACCAGAGTTTTGCGGACTTCGGAAATTCTTCCAAGGCCTCCCTCAAACGAATCACCGCCGCCTGCGGTGCATTGGTATCGATCAACAACATCGCGTATCGAAACCGGTATGACTCGTTTTTGGGATCGATCTCGATAGCCCGGCGCATCGCCGGAATGGCATTTTCCACGTGTCCGCTGGCTTCGTAAATTTCCACCAGCGCAGCATAAAGCGGGGCCGCATCCATTCCGCGAGCCATTGCGGACTCCAACACGCGCCCTGCAGCACGCAGATCGTGCTTCGCTTGATAGGCGCGCGACAACAGCACAATATCATTTATATTTGAAGGATCGCTGCGTACCGAAGCTTCCAATTCCTGAGCGGCTTCGCTCGCCAGCCCCCCCTCAAGAAGCGCCGCCCCGAGTTCCGAACGAGCCGTTCTCACGGTTACCCGCTCGGAAGCTCCGTCAAGGTGGGCAGCGTATGCTGCGTAATCCGAAGCCGCTTGTGGCGCTTCATGCAAACGCAACGAAATTACCACCAGGGAACGCGCGGTTTCCGGCTCCGGAGCAAGCGCATAAGCACGTCGAAACAAATCTCTGGCCTGGCGAAGACCTTCCGGTGTCGCGCTTTCGAAGCGAAGTTGAGCCAAATTTACAAGCGCCCCCGCTTGTTTCCCGTTCAGGCGCAGAGAGGCCTGAAATTGGGCCGTCGCTCTTCGCTTTTGACCCAGTTTTAGAAGAATGGCGCCGTAATTGTTGTGGGCTTCCGGGGAATCGGGCGCGATGGATACCGCGGCCGCAAACTGACGTTCTGCTTCGCCCAGTTGACCAGCGTGATCAGCCAGGATGCCTAAATACGTTCGGGCCGTTAAATTGTGTGGGTCGATAGCCAGAACACGGAGAAACAGTGCTCTGGCGGATGACGTATCGCCGTGCTCCATCGATGCTATCCCGTCGGCGATAAGGGCGGCATGATGATCTTGGGTATCGGGGCCTTTGCTTTGAGCCGACGGAAAGTACGGCAGCGCCTCGCAACTCCAACCAAGTGTAAGCATAAGGACGAGAGAGGTGACCCCGACTCTTTTAAACTGCTGCATAGCTACAGGCTAGCGCACAACCGGAGACAGACAATGGATATTTGTCCGCCGCCGGTTATGCGGAGCATATTTAGAAAATCAATTTCAGACCCAGCTGGATGACGCGTGGTCCATAGTTATTTACGTCGTTGACTATGCTGGCTTTTCCAAAGTTGCCGGGGTCGCGCAGATCGACGGCCAGTTGGAAGTAGCGATGACGATTAAACGGATTGAAGAATTCGCTCCGGAACTCAAGCGTGAATCTTTCCGTGAGCGGTGTCTTCTTCAACAAACTGAGTTGTTCGCTGTAGTAAGGCAATGCTCGCGCGCCTGCGATAACTGGCGGCGCGGTTCCAAAAAAGGTGTTCGGGTTTGCGTAATAAGCCTGATATTTGGACTGTGTAACGTCCGTTCCCGAGGCTCCAACATTGTTAAATTTGGGCGGGAGCGAAAACGCCGCAGGGTTTATCACCTGGTAGCTCAATCCGCTCGCAGGATTGTTGGTTAGAACGGGTTGGCCGGTCAAGTTGGGTCGAATGCTGCTGTAGTAGCCTACAAGATTTAAGAAATCGTTGGTGTAAGCCGGGGCCGAATCCAAAACCACGGTGGGCAAACCAGCTTGATACCGCTGGATTCCGCTAATTTGCCAGCCTCCGACAATCTTGTTCAAAACTCCAGAATTGGAAAGCAGCGGCTTGCCTTTGCCGAAGGGCAATTCGACAAGGTAGTTGAACACCACTACGTGCGGCGAGCTGTTGGGCGATACACTGCGCAGGGATTTAATGTCGAACGGATTTTGCACCACGTTGTTGATGGGAGAGCGGCCGAACAAATCTTCCGCGGCGTTGGTAATCAACTTGGAAAACGTGTAAGAAAATCCAAACTCAAATCCTCTCGAGAAACGGCGATCCACTTTGACTTGCAACGCGTTATATATGCTGGTTCCCTGACCTTCCAGTTGTTGAATGATCTGTCCGTATTGCGGGAAAGGCCGCAATGCCTGGGCCACCGAGCCATCGAAGCCCGGGTACACTGCGGCATTGCTGGCAGGAAGCGTGACGCCGACGCTGTTTGCATAAGCTACTTCCGCGGGGTTGGCCAGCGCTGCTTTCAACGGTTCGTTGAGCATGGGGAAGCCCAGTTTCAAATCATTCAACGGCAACGCGTTCATCCTTTTGAAATTGGAACGAAGCCGCGTTCCGTGGCTTCCGATGTAGCCGATCATCAATGCAAAGCTTCCGGGAAGCTCACGTTGATAATCCAAGCTGTACTGCAAGGTTCGCCCTAGTTTGAAATTAGGGTCGAAGTAATCGACATCGCTCCCGATAAACTGACCATTTGGATCAGGCACCGGGGCAGCCGGGTAGGTAGACAAGAAAGCTGTCGCTTGCCTGCCGTTTGGCGTGCGCAGCCTGCCGGTGTTGTAGCCCTCCAGGCCGGAGACGATGTCGCTAGCAAGGAGCGGCGCGTAGTAAAGGCCGATGCCGGCGCGGACAACACTTTTATTATTGAGAGAATACGCAAATCCCAAGCGTGGCCCGAAATCGCTGTAATCTGGTTTTACGAGCCCGCGGTACGCGGCCTTTAAGCCGCCCTGCCCGCCTGCTCCGACGAGCGCGCCAAGCCGGGCGCCGCCGATCAACGGATCAGGATTGGGAACAGTGGGATCAAATCCGCGAAACTTGTTGTTAGCTTCGGTCCGAGGATAGGGAATTTCGTAGCGTATTCCCACGTTTACCGTCAAACGCGGAGTGACTTTGATGTCGTCATTGACAAAGAACGACGGCGAAAAATAACGCCAGGCCGGCTTGACGGAATGTATGTTCACGAACGAGAATTCCGTCGCACCGGTGATCAAGCTGGCTATCGGCCAGCCGCCTCCGCCAGCGTTATTGTTCGGACCGACGTCCGAACCGGTCTGATCTCCGCGGAAGTTGAACGTTCCTCCAGGATCAATTAATTGCGTGACATTAAGCTGCTGCCATTTAAAGTCTCCGCCAAATTTATACGTGTGCCTTCCCTTTACCCAGGTGGCGCTGTCGCTGATTTCGACGGTATTGTCAGGCAACCGATCGTTGAAAAAAGTAGAGCCTATATTTTGCGCGGCGCGTGGGTCCGCGGATGTTTCCACGGGACCGTATCCAGGGAAACCTGCACGGGGAAATGCCGCGTCCTGCGTGGCATTCGCGGGAAAACCCAATTCCGTGGAAGGAATGTGGCCCAGCCCGGTATTCATGTTGGCTACGTCAAATCGGTTCCAGGACAAATTAAGGTGATTCAGAAGTTTTGGCGTGATCGTGAAGTCATACTGCGCGCGGGCAAAATAGGATTTAAAATTTTGCTTCCAGACGTCCTGTGCGATGAACGGCATGGGAAACCGCGGAAAACCACCGACGATTCGCGTATTCGTACGATACGTATAACTCATGGAGAGATGTTGCCGGTCAGAAATAATCTGATCCACCTTGCCGATATAGCTGTTTACGGTAGTGGGAGCGCTGGAAGACGCCCGGTAGTTATGGAACACTCCGGGGCCGGTAGGTAGTGGAAAGTGGCTCAGGATTGCCTTACCCGCGGGATCGATGACAGATTTCCCGGTAACCGGATTTACATATGTATCGAGGTGGTTTCCGGGAATTGCCGTGGTGCGTTTCGCAGGATCAATCGTTGGATCGTAAATCAAAACAGGTCCCTTAAAAAAACTCAGTACATAGGGGTCCATGAGATTCGGATCCGGACCCAATTCGGAGAAATCGCCGGTGCGCATCTTGACGGTTGGCACCGTGAGTAACACGTTTTCACTCTGTTTGAAGCGGTATCCCTCGTAGTTGAAGAAGAAAAATGTGCGATTACGGCCGTTGTAAATTTTCGGAATCCAGACCGGTCCACCCAGGTTAAAGCCGAAATCGTTTTGGTGATCGATGTTGCGGGGAAGCCCATTGGCATTGTTAAGAAAGGTGTTGGCATCCAGCGCAGTATTGCGGAACAGATCGTAGACCTCGCCATGGAAACCATTTCCGCCGGACTTGAGCGTGAAATTCACCACCCCACCCGAAGAATTCCCGAATTCAGCGGAGTAGCTGCTGGTGCTCAGCGTGAATTCCTGAAATGCATCTGGCCCGGGGGCAACTTCGGAGAAAAAGTTCCCGTTCTGCGCTCGCTGCGTGCTGGCCCCATCCACTAGGATGTTGGTTCCCATGGCTTGGCCGCCATTCACTCTGAAATTCGACGCATCCGTGCCGCGCCCATCACCGTTAGCTCCCGTGCCAGAAGTGACGCTGCTGTCCAGGAAAATAAAAGAGAGGGGAGTGCGGCCGCCAAATTCGCCGCCTACCTGCAAGGGCAATTCGCGCACTTGCTTTTCGGTGACGTTCGTCTGCTGCACCGGGCTTTCAGTCTGAAGCAGGGGCGCATCACTGGTTACGGTTACGGACTCGCCTTTAGCGCCGACGACTAGATGAAAGTCGACGCGCAAAGTTTCTTGGACGGGCAGGGTGACTTCCTGGGTCTCTGCCTTGAAACCAGCAACGTCCACAGCTACCGTGTAGGGAGCGGCGGGTAATTCAGGCAGGGTGTAGCTCCCGGTATCCGATGTGGTTGTCGTACGAACTGCGCCAGTGGCGGTGTTCGTCGCGGTAACGGTAGCAGCCGAAACCACGGCGCCGGACGAATCCGTGACCGTACCGGTTATAGTGCCACGATCGCTTTGCCCGAATACGGGAAATGCCCAAGCACTCGCAGTCAGCAGCCATGCTGCTGTTGCCACTTTCCAGGATTTCATTCGCCACCCCAATCAAGCTCGCAGTGAGGAACTGGAGCAAAATACCACTAACTGCCTACCCCTGAATCGCGCGCATAATGTAAACGTTTACATCACACACGCACTGAGCGGGAAGATACTCCTGCAGAACTGGCTTGTCAAGATTTTTTGTGATAGAAAGGCGCAACTGCGGCATTTATCCCAAGACGCCAAGTTCGCAACCGCCCGGTCGCACTTATGAGCATCAAACAAGTCGCCAAGGAAGCCAAAGTCTCCACTGCTACCGTATCCCGCATTATTAATGACTCGTCTTCGGTTAGCCCGGCAACCGCAAGCCGTGTTTGGCGCGTCATTCGCAAACAAAATTATTATCCGAACACGCATGCGCGAACACTGGTGTCCGGACGAAGCCGCATTCTCGGCCTGATTATCTCTGATATTTCGAATCCGTTTTTCCCTGACGTGGTAAAAGGTTTTGAGGACGTCGCGCTGCAAAACGACTACGAAGTAATTTTGACCAGCACTAACTATGACGCCAGACGCATGGCCTCCTGCGTGCGCCGCATGGTGGAGAACAAAGCCGCGGGCGTGGCGATCATGACTTCGGAGATGAATCGTGAATTAATCGGCGATTTGGCGCGACGCGGAATTCCCATTGTTTTTCTTGACGTCGGAAAAGCGCGAAACCGTATGAGCAATATTTGCGTTGATTACGCCCAGGGAATTCGCGAAGCCGTCGACCATCTTTGCGCCCTGGGCCATCGCCGCATCGGATTTATCAGCGGACCCATGAACCTGAAGTCGGCTCGGACCCGCCGGTCCGCATTTTTGCATTGTTTGAACGAATACCATCTTGCGGAAGACAGCGGACTTATTGCCGAAGGCAATCACAAAATTGATGGCGGCGAAGTCGCCATGTACCGCTTGCTGAAGCTGAAAAAACGCCCTACCGCGGTGTTGACCTCCAATGATCTAACCGCGTTCGGAGCGCTGCGCGCCATCCACCACGTCAAGCTTCGCGTACCGGACGATATTTCCATCGTTGGGTTCGATGACATTGAACTCGGGCAATTCACGCAGCCGCCATTGACCACCGTCAGGCTTCCTCGTGTCGAACTTGGAAGGATGGCCTATGATGCGCTTTCACGCCTTTTGCACGGCAGTTCAAAGCGCGGATCTGTCTATCGAATAGAAACCCATCTTGTGGTGCGCTCTTCGACGAGCACGGCGCCAGACGCACATTCCTCCGGCCGCCCAGCCCGTAGTTAATTGGTCGCTTTCACGTCGGAATTTTCGGATTCTTCAATCGTTAAAATCTGATTAGACAAAACATGTTCTATCTTTTGCACAATGCCGCTGGGCCAATGCACTTCCAAATATTTCACCAAACGCTCTCCCCCCAGGCCGAAATGCACGCGGCGGTCACTTGCTGATAGATAACTTCCGGTGGTGCTCACCGTCGCGTATTGTTCTTTGCCTGAATCCAAAACTATTTTGATGACTGCGCCAATGCCGTCACGGTTGCTCTTATGACCGGTAAGTCGGATCAGCAACCAATTCTTCGCATTTCCACCTTCGTTCCGCAGCACGTATGCAAAACCATTGTTGGTGGTGATCACCACATCAAGATCCCCATCATTATCAATGTCGCCGACCGCCAACCCCCGTGCAGCCCATTCTTGTGAAAATATCGCTCCCGATTCCGCCGAAACGTTTACGAAGTTTTTGCCGTCGTTGCGAAGTAGTAGCGGCGGCTGGCGGTATCGCAAATGCGGGAAAGTGAGCTGAATCGTATCCAGCACATGGCCTTGAGCGATGAAAAGATCTTTCCACCCATCGTTGTCGTAGTCCAAAAACTTAACGCCCCAGCCGGAAAATGGTCGCGAAATGGCCCCCAGACCGGAAGCCGTTGTTTCGTAAGTGAAGGAGCCGTCATGGGAATTGTGATAAAGCGCGTAGCGTTGTTCAGAAAGATTGGTGATGACCATGTCAGGCCAGCCATCGTTGTCGTAATCCGCGAAATCAATCCCCATTCCCGCAAACGTTTTTCCGTTTTCATCAATCGCTGTGCCCGCCAGGAGCGCTGACTCTTCAAAGGAACCATCTCCTTTATTATGATAGAGCCATTGCTGCACCGAATCATTGGCAACAGCCAAGTCTATCTTTCCATCGCGATCAAAATCCGCAATGGAAATTCCCAGTGCTTTTGCGCCGGCTTTGCCCATTCCGATTTCTTTCGAAACTTCTTTAAAATGTCCGCCACCCGTATTGCGGTATACCAATAACGAAACACTTCCGAAGATGTCCGGGTGGCAATACGCACGATGGCCGGGTTTGTGTTCGCCACAATAAACATTTTTGTCGAAAGACCAGTCCAGATAGCGCGCGACAACTAAGTCCAGCAGGCCATCATTATTCAAGTCCACGAATGCTGCGCTGGTTGACCATCCAGAGCCGGAAACGCCAGCACTTTCCGTCACATCCGTGAATGTGCAGTTGCCGTTGTTGTGATAAAGCTTGTTATGGGGATATCCGGTAACGTATAAATCCTCGTTTCCGTCATTGTCATAATCCCCGACAGCGGCGCCCATTCCGTATCCGATCCCGGCAAGCCCGCTCTTTTCCGTAACGTCCTCAAACGTACCGTCCGATTTTTGGTGATACAGCCTGTTTGAATAGGCGGCGTCGTCTTTAAATGGCATTGCACCGGCGCGCATAGGATCGTTGATCTTTGCGCCGTTTACAAAAAAAATATCCAGCCGTCCGTCATTGTCACAATCGAAGAGCGCCACTCCCGGGCCCATCGTTTCTATCAGATACTTCTGAGAAGTCGGCGAAGCTTCGTGCTTGTATCGGATTCCGAGTTTGCTGGTCACATCGACAAATTGCACCGCAGGCTCACTTACTTTTTTTGACGGAGCGCTAGGCCTCTGGGGACAGGCGACGTAAGTCCAGGTCAACACCAGGACCAAGATTGAACAAGAGCGCAGAAATCTCGTACTCTTCGGAAACATGCAAATGTTAGTCGTTCGCATATCTTGTAAACGTTTACGCTATCGCTTTATCATCATATATTCTCAAATATGAAATGCATCCAAGATTCGCGGCCGCTTATTCGACATTCAGTCCGCGCTTCCCTTCTCTTCCTGCTTGGGTTTGCTGCGGCTGGATGCGGCGGCGGATCTTCGAGTCAGCCTCCACCACCACCTCCCCCGCCGCCAACCACCTTTTCCAATCCCTTGTCCATCCAGATCGCCAGCGGCGGCTCGGTTCAAGACTGTCCCGATCCTTCCATTATTCATGGGCAAAAGCCCGGCGATAATCTCTGGTATATGTACTGCACCACCGACCCGCTCAACGGCTCCGACAAGAATGCTTCCGGCAATTTTAATTTTCATCTCATTACTATGCACAAGTCCTCGGACCTCGTTCACTGGACGTATGCGGGCGATGTATTCTCTGCACGGCCAACATGGATAGCCTCAACCGCGGGACTCTGGGCGCCAGCGATTAAATTCTTCAACAATCAGTACTACCTTTATTTTGCTGCTTCAGATACCAGCCTGCCCGGAGGCGGCGCCGCAATTGGCGTTGCTACCAGTGGCACTCCCCTTGGTCCTTGGACGGACAGCGGCACTCCTGTCGTTATGCCCGAAGATGCCGCATGTTGTGCCGGTTCGCGGCGCGCAGCGATTGATCCTGAGGTGATTCAGGTCAATGGACAGAATTATATTTATTTTGGAAGTTTTTTTGGGGGAATCTCGGTGCGCAAGCTTTCCACTGATGGTTTAACTTCCGACCCCGCCAGCGAAACGGCGGTAATCATTGACAATCGCTACGAAGCCGCGAATATCGTTCAGCATGGCGGTTTTTTCTATCTCCTGGTTTCCGCCTCGAACTGCTGCAATGGCCCACTTTCTGGCTACGCTGTTTTTGCAGGTCGCTCCGCAAGTCCTCTCGGTCCTTTTGTCGACAGCCAGGGTATTTCGCTGCTTTCCAGTCGCGTCGGTGGAACGCCGGTCGTGACCATGAACGGAAACCGCTGGGTGGGCCCGGGTCACAACGCTGTGCTAACGGATTTTGGCGGGCAGGATTGGTTTCTCTATCACGCCATCGATAGAAACGATCCTTATTTTGCAGGCGCGCCAGGGTTCACAAAGCGCCCAGTCTTGCTCGATGCCATGGATTGGATTAACGGCTGGCCGGTGGTGCGTGGCGGTTCCGGACCTTCCGAGACGCCGCAACCCGTTCCCGCGGCGCAACCGGGACAAAAAAGTCTATATTTAACGCAAGTGGCTGCCACCGATCAACCGGGACAACTTATCGGCGTTGCCAGTGACGAATTCAATGCTGCAACTTTAAGCACGCAGTGGAGCTGGATTCGTCCGCCTGCGGCGGGAACGTTTTCCTTAACTGGCTCGGCGTTTCAATTCAACACGCAGAATGCTGATCTCTACGTCGACACCAATACCGCGTCAGTTCTCGCCGAACCTGCTCCAAGTGGTGACTACATTGTTGAAACGCGTGTGAACTTGAACGTGCCGCCTTCCGGTTGTTGCCAAAATTTTGTGCAGGCAGGATTGGTTATTTATGGCGATGACGACAATTACATAAAATTCGTTCACGTCTCGATCTTCAATACTCGGCAGACGGAATTTGCGAAAGAACTGGCGCCAGTCCCCGCCGGTTTTCCGCGCTATGGAAGCACTCTCGTGGGACCTCCAGCTGATTGGACGTGGCTGCGAATTGTGACGCGTGGCATTACCGGAGGCGAAACTTACACCGCCTATTCCAGCAATGATGGGCAAAACTGGACTCGCGGCGGTACCTGGACGCACAACTTGGGCACCGGCGCAAAAATTGGTTTGGTGTCCATGGGTGGATCGGGTTTTAAAGCGCAGTTCGACTACGTACGGGTGTACACAACGACGCCGTAATCGCGATGGCAAAACCCCTCACTGACGCTAAAGGTCTACACAACACACACGTTTCGCCAACCGTTCAACGGGGCAAATGTTCCGAATGAAACGCGACTGCCTAAAGTACGGGTATAAAAGTTGTCGCCATCTACCGCCTCGACAATTCAGCAAGCACATGTACAGCAATAAAATTCACTGTATGGGACGTGGGGATACAACCCACCACCCGCAGTAGAAATGCGGAACCAGCATCCCTAGTCACCGGAAACGACCGAATTACTTCCGGATTGCCGACCATCCAGGAGTTGGCCGTTCACTGTGCTTCTTGCTAGTTATCGCGCCGAGATCGGCAAAGGACCGGGCCGAGTTCGTGTTGCTTGCTACATCTGCGACCCGATGATTCGGTTGAGCAATGCGGCTAAGGCATGCCAGGCGGGGGTCATTCCGATGGGGACGGATAGGGCGACGGTAGCGAAGACAACCGGGGCGGCCCACATGGTGGAGCGGTGGATGCGGCGGATAAAGATGACTTCGTAGACGACGAGAATGAGAAGCAGGATGCCGAGGCCGGTGACGGCTCCAGCGGCGGGCGGAAATCCGATGCGGCCCCAGGGAAAGCGGCCGAAGGCGGCGGCGACGAGACTCGAGGTGGCGATCAGGATCAGACGCTTGTGCGCGTCGGGCCTGCGCCGGGCGCGCCAGGAAGCGTAGATGACGATGGTGAAGCCGACGATGCCGATCAGTGGGATGGCAGCGGAGACGGCGGGGTCGAGCGGTCCAATTTTCACTCCACGATGAAGCGCGTCGATGGCAGCGATCACGCCGAGCACGATCATGGTGGGCGGAAGGCAGAAGGCGACGGTGCCGAAGGAACGATGCCATTTGACGCGGCGAGCGGAGATGAGGGCGGCCTGCACAACGAATAGCAGCATCCAGAGGGTGAAAACCGCGCCATGGATGTGGAGGATGGGGCTGGGAAGCGGCGCGCGCAACATGCCGGCCTGGAAGTAAGTTGGTGAGAAGCCGAGGTAGACGCAGACACAGAGCAGGATCGCCATGCCGCTGTAGAAGACGCGTTCGACGGTTCGATTGACAGGTCTATACGTGGGCTCGTGGGCGGATGCAGGCACAAAGATCGAGTCCGTTGCCATGTCCTTCTCCGTTTGCAAGGTTGGGTGCTGCGCGCCGGAGATGGACTTACCGGGATGCGTGGAAGATATCACGCAATGAGGGCGTTTCACAAACCTAATAGTGCCGCGAACGCGGGATCGGTACTTGCTCGAAGAAGAGACCGGCGAAAGACTTACCGAAGCCGATCAGTCCTCGCAAGTCGGCAAAGCGGAAGCGATCCGCGGTTCCGGCTACCGGTTCCTCCCGTATCACGGGGTGCATTCAATAGGTCGATGCAACACCATCTAACTGTTGTATTGAAGGGTGGTGTGTATGATCGAACGGAAACGAACGAGACTTTCTCTCACGGAGAAGAACGAGATTTGGGAGCGCTGGAAGGCCG
>DATNME010000031.1:0-17939 GCA_035602385.1 Candidatus Dormiibacterota bacterium | reverse complement strand
AAGGCGCAGCGAAGACGCTGCACCTGCCTACAGTAGGCAGGCCACGAAAGAATGCGCGGGTTACTTTGGCTGAACGTCGGGCTTGGGAGCGGGAGCTGTGGGCGCCGGAGAAGGTGGCACGGTAGTGGCGCCGGGGTTGGTAGCGCCGGGAGTTGTAGCAGAGGGTGCGGCGGGTTCCGCGGCTTTGGGTTGAATCGAGAGCAACTCGACTTCGAAGACCAAGGTGGAGTTGGGGCCGATTTCGGCGCTGGGGCCGCGAGGTCCATAGGCAAGATCAGAAGGAATGAAGAGCTGCCACTTGGAGCCTACGGGCATGAGCTGCAGAGCTTCGGTCCAACCTTTGATAACGCCGCTAACCGGGATGGTGGCGGGCTCGCCGCGTTTATAGGAACTGTCAAACTCGGAGTTGTCAATTAAGGTGCCCTTGTAATTGACCACCACGCCGTCGTCCTTAGTGGGCTTGGGCCCGGTTCCTTCTTTCAGAATTTTATATTGCAAACCGCTGGGCAGAGTAACCACGCCATCTTTGGATTTGTTGGCGGAAAGAAATTCGTCGCCGGCTTTTTTGTTGGCCTCTCCGGCGACTTGCATTTTTTGTTCCTGCTTGATGCGCATCTCGGTCTGCAGGGTGGTCAAGGCGGCTTTTACGTCTTCGTCGGTCAGCGCTGATTTGGCGCCGGCAAATGCGTCTTTTATGCCGCGGGAGACGATAGCGGGATCGACGTCGATGGCATCGCGATGCAGGCTCTTACCGATATTCAATCCAATGGCGTAGCTGGCCTTCTCTTTTTGCGTTTTCAGCGCGAGCGGAGTGGAGGTTTTTGCTCCGGCAGTTCCGGCAGGCTGATGTGGTTTGGTTGCGGGAGTTTTCGCGGCAGGCGTTTTGGGCGCTGAGGGTTTCGCTGGGGCGGAAGATTGCGGAGGTTTAGGCGCTGCAGCATCTTGAGAACGACCGGGGGTGCAGAGAAAACCCGCGGCGAAGAGGGTGAGAGAAATTGCGATTGGTTTTTTCATAGCGGATAGTTTCGCATTGAGCGGGGCGATTGCGCAAACGAGAAGATTCGGCAGGAGCAAGGAGCGTTGTTCGAGGGAAAGCGATGCGGCGGGCGACGCTGTGCTAACATTTTCGGGTTGCGCATGAGCTTACGCATGCGATGGGACAGATGGCGATGGCGGCAACGATGAAGGCTTTGCGCAAGATGAAGGCGGCGAAAGGCTTGCAGATGGAGTCAACGCCGGTGCCGGCGATTGGGCCGGGAGACGTGCTGGTGCGCGTGAAGGCTGCGTCGATTTGCGGCACGGATTTGCACATTTATGGATGGGACCGCTGGTCGCAGGGACGAATCAAGCCACCGGTAACGCTGGGGCATGAATTTTGCGGCGTGGTGGAGCGAGCAGGCGAAGAGGTGACGGCGGTAAAGGCGGGGGATTTTGTCAGCGCGGAGATGCATGTGAATTGCGGGCATTGCCATCAATGCCGCATGGGGCAAGCGCACATTTGCCAGAACCTGAAGATTATTGGAATTGACCAGGATGGAGCATTCGCGGAATTTGTAAAAATTCCGGCGGCAAATATCTGGAAGCTGGATCCGGCAATTCCAGAACACTATGGCGCGATTTTGGATCCGTTGGGAAACGCGGTGCACACCGTGCTGGCCGGGCCAATTGCGGGGCAGACGGTGCTGGTGACGGGATGCGGACCGATCGGATTGATGGCGATTGTGGTGGCGAAAGCATGCGGCAGCTCGACAGTGTTTGCGAGCGAAGTAAATGAAGCGCGTCGCGCGATGGCGCTGAGGATGGGCGCGGACGTGGTGATCGATCCCACGGGCGAGGATGCGGTGGCGCGAATATTGGCGGAAACTTCGGGAACTGGGGTGGATGCGTTATTGGAGATGTCGGGGAACCCGACGGCGATACAGCAGGGATTTAAAGCGTTGCGAGCGGGGGGACGCGCGTCACTGCTGGGAATACCTACCGAAACGGTGACGCTGGATCTGGTGAATGACGTGATTTTTAAGGGCGCGACGGTGCAGGGGATCTACGGGCGACGAATGTACGAGACGTGGGTGGAGATGACGGCGCTGCTGAAGGCGAAGCGATTGAACCTGGAGCCGCTATTTGGCGCGCGAGAGGGACTGGAGCAGTTTGAGAAAGCGTTTCAATTTTTGCAAGGCGGGCTGCCGGGGAAAATTTTGCTGTATCCGAATGGCGTGCCGCGATAAGACGGGATTCAAAGGAAGAAAGAAGGCACGGGAGAATGGTTATGAGTGATGGCGTACAGATGAGCAAACAGAATCCGCTGGAATATGTTTCCGCGCAATTGAGCGAGTTGCGGGCCAAGGGTGTTGCGCCGAAGTTGCGAGTGCTGGAAGGCGAGCAGAAAACGGTTTGCACGTTTGATGGCAAAGAAGTGATCAATCTGGCTTCGAACAATTACCTGGGATTGACGACGCACAAAGCGCTACGGCGCGCGGCGCTGGAGGCGGTGAAAAAATTTGGAGTGGGCGCGGGAGCGGTGCGAACGATTGCGGGCACCATGAAATTGCACATGGAACTGGAAGAGCAGATTGCGCGGTTTAAGAATGTGGAAGCGTGCGTGGTGTTTCAGTCAGGCTTCACGGCAAACGCGGGAACGGTTTCCGCGGTGCTGGGCAAAGAAGATTTGATTATTTCCGATGAATTGAACCATGCGTCGATTATTGATGGGGCGCGACTATCGAAGGCTACGATTAAGGTTTTCAAGCACAAGGATGTGAAGGATTGCGAACGGATATTGCAGGAGCACGCGGGATTTGCCGGCAAGAAATTAATTATCACGGACGGTGTTTTTTCGATGGATGGGGATATTGCGCCGTTGCCGGACCTTTGCGGGCTAGCGGAAAAATATAATTGCATCATGATGGTGGACGATGCGCACGCTTCGGGCGTGCTGGGGCGCGCTGGACGCGGCACGGTGGATCACTTGAATTGCCACGGGCGCGTGCACATTCAGGTGGGGACGCTGAGCAAGGCGATTGGAGCGATGGGCGGTTACGTGTGCGGCTCGCGCGAGCTGATTGATTTTTTGTATTTGCGGGCGCGACCGTTTTTGTTTTCCACTTCGCATCCGCCGGCGACGGCGGCGAGTTGCCAGGCGGCTTTCGCGCTGCTGGATTCGCCGGAAGGCGAACGGCTGGTGAAAAAATTGTGGGCGAACACGAAATTATTCAAGCGCGAGTTGAAGAAGCGGGGATTTCAATTCAAGGTGAGCGAGACACCGATCATTCCAATTCATGTGGGAGACGCGGCAAAGGCGTTTGAGTTTTCGAAGAAATTATTTGAGGCGGGAGTGTTCGCGCCAGCGGTGGGATTTCCGACGGTGGCGGAAGGAAAAGCACGAATACGAGCGATCGTGAGCGCGGCGCACAAGCGCGAGCATTTGTTGAAAGCAGCGGAGATATTAGGGGAAGTAGCGAAGCCGCTGGGGATTATTTAGCGTCAATTACTTCCGTGAATGCCGAGCCTCGGCGTGCAGATAAAGCCGAGCTGCCCTTGTTTTAATTGAATCGGCGAATGAACAGGGCAATTTGCCAACCTTGCTATACTCGATGTATGGCGGCTCCAAGAAAAAACTTATTCTTAGTGGATGCGTTGGCGCACATTTATCGGGCGTTTTACGCGCCCATGAACCGCATGAACGCGCCTTCGGGCCTGCCTACCAAGGTTCCTTTTCTGTTTGCCAATATTTTGCGGCGGCTGCTGAAAGACTATAAGCCGGATTATCTGGGCGTGGTGTTTGACACCAGCGGTCCAACCTTTCGCGACAAGTTATTTGACAAGTACAAAGCGCAGCGGGCGCCGATGCCGGATGAACTGTCGCTGCAGTTACCGTATGTGCGGAGACTCTGCGAAGCGATGCGGTTGCCGATTCTGGAGTTTCAAGGGTTTGAAGCGGACGACGTGATCGGCGGGCTGGCGGTGCAAGCGGCAAAAATGGATTTGGATGTGCTGATCGTGTCCAACGACAAAGACATGATGCAACTGGTAGGAAAAAATATTCGCACGCTGCGAACCGGAACGGGCGGGGCGAAGGCGGACGTGATCGTCGATGAAAAAAGGGTGGAAGAGATTCTTGGTGTTCCGCCGGACAAAGTTATTGATGTGATGGCGCTGATGGGCGACACCGTCGACAACATACCGGGCGCCAAAGGAATCGGAGAAAAAGGCGCGAAGGAATTAATACAAAAATACGGCAGCGTGGAGAACGCGTTGGAGCACGCGGCGGAGGTGCCCAATAAAAGGTACCGGGAAGCATTGCAGCAGCAACGCGAGCAGGTATTGATGTCGAAGCAATTGGCGACTATTTCGGTGGACGTACCGCTGAAGCTGGAATTGGAAAATCTGGTGTGGGGCAAGCCGGACCGGATGGCGCTGGAAGCGCTGTACCGGGAGTTGGGATTTAATGCGCTGCTGCGCGAGCTATTGGAAAAAGAAGCCGCGGTGGTTCCGGCGGTTAGCCAGCAAGAGACAGCAGCCGACGCAGCAAGAAATAATTATGGGCAACTGGCGGATGCGGCGGAATTTCGAGCGTATCTGGCGAAGCTTAAGCCGAAGGCGGCGCTTGCGGTGTGGCTCAATCTTGATACCGGAGGACGCGAGAGCGAAGGATTTGGCAGCAGGGTTGTTTCGGTGGAAGTTTCACAAGAAGTGGGAGAAGGCCGATCGGTGTGGGTTGATGAAAAGGGCGAAGTGCTGCAGGCGCTGGCAGGCGTGCTTGCGGACGGAGAGCGGCCGAAAATTGTGCACGACGCCAAATTATTTCATTTGTTCGGCGGGCGAGCGGTCAATCTGGTGCATGCGACGCAACTCTATTCTTATTTATCGAGGCCGACGACGGGCAATCATAATTTTGTGGATGTGGTGATGCGGCAGTCGAGCACGATGATTGGCGGAGGGCCGGGGGAACGAGCGGATCATTTGCACCGGCTTGCGCCTGCGTTGTGGGAACACGTGCAGAAGCAAGAGCTAGCGAGTGTTTACGAGAAGATTGACTTGCCGCTTGCGCCGGTGCTGGCGGAAATGGAGCGCGTTGGAATTGGAGTGGACCCGGCGGCATTGAAGAAGATGTCGGAGTCCATGGAAAAGGAAATACGGAGGCTGGAGAAAGAAATTTGGGAAATGGCGGGGACGGAGTTCAACGTAAATTCGCCGTCGCAACTATCGGACATTCTTTTCAATAAACTGAATCTGCAGCCCAACGCGCGAAGGGGCAAAGCCAAAGCGCGGTCCACGGCGGCGGATATTTTGGAAGAGCTGTCGGCGCAGCATCCTTTGCCGGCAAAAATAATTGAATACCGCGAAATTGCGAAACTGAAGTCCACGTATGTGGATTCACTGCCGAAATTAATTCATCCCGAGACGCGGCGGCTGCACACCAGGCTGTCGCAAACGGGAACCGCGACGGGGCGGCTAAGTTCTTCCGATCCCAATTTGCAAAATATTCCGATTCGCACCGAGCTGGGGCGCGCGATACGGGCGGCGTTCGTGGCGGATCAGGGGAAAGTGCTGCTATCGGCGGATTATTCACAGATCGAACTGCGAATCATGGCGCATTTTTCCGGGGACGAAGTGCTGGTGGAAGCGTTCCGCCGAGGTGAGGATATTCATGCGCGCACAGCCCAGGAAGTTTTTGGCGTAGGACCATTGATGCAGACCGCGGAGCATCGAAGGGCGGCGAAGGCCATCAATTTTGGAATTATTTATGGACTGTCTCCGTTTGGATTGGCGCAGCAATTGGGGATTGAACAAAAAGAAGCAGCGAAGTTCATCGCCGCGTACTTTTCGCGGTATCGCGGAGTGAAAAAGTATTTGGACAACACTTTGGTGGAAACCAGAAAAAGCGGCATGGCGAAGACTTTGTTCGGAAGAATTCGTCCCATCCCGGAAATTATGGCGCCGCAGACGCAATTAAGGAATTTTGCGGAGCGGACGGCGCTGAATTCTCCGCTGCAGGGCACGGCAGCGGATTTGATCAAGCTGGCGATGATCGCGATCCACCGGCGACTTGCCGAAGAAGGCTTCCAGGCGCGCATGATTTTGCAGGTGCACGACGAACTGTTGTTCGAGCTTCCCGTGGATGAGCAGGAGAAGCTCGAGAAGTTGGTTCGCAAAGAAATGGAAAATGTTTACGAGTTGAAAGTGCCGCTGGGAGTGGAAATCGGAGTCGGCCCGAACTGGCGGGATCTGGACTGAGTGGTTCGACGGGCGCCAGTTTTTCCCACGATAATTTCTTTCCTTTGACGACTGCCGGGCGTATAGTGCGCGCAGAATCCGGGTAGTCTCCAATGACAAGCGATAATTTTTGCAGGAGGTGATTTATGCGAGGATTCCTTCTTGTGCTGTGTTTGCTGACGTTCTGGGCGGCAGGAATTTCGTTTGCGCGACAAGACGCCAAAGAAAAACCAAAAGAAAACGCAACGGCCGCCGCGGCTGAAAAGACGGCCGGCGACGATCCGGTACGAAAAAGCCAGGCAAAGCCAAGCGCGGAAGCGATGGCGGAAGCGCGCAAAATGTATGGTTATGATTGCGCCATGTGTCACGGAGCGAAGGGCGACGGCAAGGGGGACCTCGCGGAACAGATGAAACTGGATTTGCGGGACTGGCGGGACGCGTCGAGCATTGCGAACAAGAGCGATGGGGAATTGTTTACGGCGATCGCCAAAGGAAAAGGGAAGATGCCGGGAAGCGAAGGCAACCGCATGTCGGACGCGCAGCGCTGGAATCTGGTGAGCGTGGTGCGATCGTTCGGCGGCAAGGGCACGGTGGAAAAAACTTCGGCGGAGTCCAAACCATAGACGTAGACAGCACGAAAAATTAGGGGATCGCGCAGACCGGAGAAAACCGGGTATGTTACGCTGCTGTGCTGACAGTGCTGATATTTGGTGAAGGAGGATTTTCATGGCGCACTCGCCTAATTTTTTGAAGTTGGTACAAGAAGCAAAAGCGCGTGTGAAAGAGACGAATGTTACGGATGTGAAACGGCGTATGGACGCCGGAGAAAAATTTTTGCTGGTGGACGTGCGTGAAGACAACGAATGGGCGAACGGGCACCTTCCCGGCGCGGTGCACATGGGCCGAGGGATTATTGAGCGTGACGTGGAAAACAAGGTGGCGGACCCGTCGGCAAAGATGATTTTGTATTGCGGCGGGGGCTTTCGGTCGGCGCTATCGGCGGACAATCTTCAGAAGATGGGCTACAAGAATGTGGAATCGATGGACGGCGGGTGGAAGGGCTGGGTTGATGCGGGATTGCCCACCACTAAGTAAGCTGGGACGAACTCTGCGGTGAGTAGATTCGTCAACTTTTTTTGGTTTGTTCTTTGACGATTTTGGCGATGCCGAGGAGTCTGGAGCCGATCCGAAGGCCGGCGCGGTCGGCCGCGAGGCGGTTGATCTCAAAATGAACCTTGTTATCTTCGACCACGAGATTGATGCTGCCGCCCAGCACGGCGAAGCCCTCGGTTTCGCCAACCGTCAAGGCCCTTGACCCCTGAAGACTCCGCAAAATCCTGTCGGATTGATTTTTCTCGGTGACCGGAACAAAAACAATGTGGCACGCGCTCAGTGCATCGTTTTGTGTCTTGGTGGCGATCTCGACCGGATGGCCGCCCACTTTGCGGGTCCGCAATTCCGCCTCAAGGTCCGGGCGGAATGGGTCACGACCAACGATGCAGATCACCAGCGGCGCGGCGGAATCGCGGAATGCCTCCGGAGGCCACTCGATAAATTTCGTAAAATTGTAGAGAAAACCGAGTTTGACTGCGTATTCGGCACCGTCATCAGTCTGAGCAAAAGCTGTAGGTGCAGCAGTAAAGGAAAGCGCCCCAGCGATGATGGCAAAAAAAAAGGCGCGCAAAATTCGGCGCGACAAAATTCGGCGCGAATGGCCGCTGACAACGAAACGGCGGAGCCAAGCGCGTCCGGGACGATTACGCCTATGCAGACGAAGATTCATCAACGGAATCTGTATGCGACCTTGATTCGAAAGTTTCGTCCATCTTGAAAGAGAACCTTCTCGGCCAGGCCATTGCCGGCAGGGTCGGAATATTTACGGTTAAACAGGTTATAGAGGCTTGCCGAGAATTCCCATCCGTTTAGAACGTTTCGGCTGAACAGGGTAACGTTGGGAACAACGTAGGCTGCCGAATATTGGCCCCTTAGTGTCGCTCTGCTACTGACATACTGAAGGTTCATACTGGCGAACACTTTCTGGTTGACGAGAGGAACGCTCAGGCTGGCCTGGAAGAGGTGCCGGGGAGAGTTGGTAAGAAGTAGTCGAACATCAGGGTAGGAGGCATCCTGAAAAGAGTAACTGACCGTGCCCTCCAGCCCTGCCGGCAATTTTCTTTTCAGTTCAAGATCCAGGCCTCGAAGGTCAAGCGATCCGGCATTCTTGAAAACAAAATCTCCATTTGCGGGGTCAACTTGCTCACTGATCAGGCTCCGGATGGGGTAATAAAATCCCGAGATAGTCATCCGGAAGTGGCTGGCAAAGTACTGCTCCCACACCAATTCCATGGTCTTGACGGTCTCGGGCCGGAGAGATGGGTTGGCTTTGTTTCCGGGCGCATCGTAGAAAAGCTCGAACATATTGGGGGAGCGAAAAGACTGGCCATAAAGAAATTTGACGGTGGTTTTATTCCAAGGACTATAGATCAAGGCGGCGCGCGGGTTGACGGTACCGTCAAAAATCGAATAACGGTCGTAGCGGACGCCTAGATTTAGGACCAAGTTTTTGCGAAGGCGAATTTGATCCTGAGCGAACACGGAAAAGGTGCTTGAGGTTTGGTGGCTACTGAAATATTGCACGAAGGGCTGAAGGTCGAAATTGCCCTGATCTTGTTGAAAGTTGTTTCGGTATTCGAAACCGACGCTTAATCGTTGGGACTCCAGGATCTGCTTAGAGAGGGTCGCTTCATCACCCCACCACTTGGCATGGGCAAAGTTTTTGTTCAGCACTCGTGAAGGCCCGCCGGAGGCTGAATAATCGTAAACGTAGACGCCATCGTTATTGTACTGATCGAGGTAGATCCGATTGGTGAGGTCCCAACCGCGGCCAAGCTCGCGGTGGTATTGCAGATCGAGAAAGCCGCGCGCGTCGACGGTGTGGGTTCCGGCGGCGTTAAAGACCGTCCCGAAGGGAGCGGTGGGAATACCCTTGTCGCGAGATGCGAGCAGTCCATGCAATACGAAGCGTCCCCAAGAGACATTGGCAAAGAGCTGGTGAAACTGCTCATCGTCTATGTTCACCGCGATGCCGTTATTGGTGGTGGGAGTGTCAAATTCCTTAAAGAAAAGGCGATCGTGCCCGTGGGAATCATAGAAGGAGCCGGAAAGAAGCAGTTCCAGGCCATTATTAAACTTATCGCCATAGCTGACGCGGCCCTGGTAGGAACCGTAACTGGCAATTTGGCCCGCCACGCTAACCTTTTTTAGATCCCGCCCGTGCTTGGTGATGATGTTTACAACGCCAAGGAAGGCGCTGGCGACATACAGAGAGGAATTGGGACCGCGGATGACTTCGACGCGGTCAATAAGGTCGACGTCTATGGGAAAATCCGTCCCAATCGGAGCGGCGTCGAAAATGCTGTCATTGAGGCGGTGGCCGTCGACCAACACCGCGATGCGGCTGTTGTAGTCTCCGGAGGGTCCATAGCCGCGCACTCCCAGGTAGCTGTAGTTGCGGTCGTAGGTGATATAGAAGCCGCGCACATTCCTTAGTATGTCGGCGAGAGTCCGGTAGCCGAATTTCTGGATTTCTTCGGAAGTGATGATGGTAACGGAGGCCGGAGCTTCGGTGACCTTTTGCTTGAATCCGGATGCGCCGTATACGGAATCAATCTCGATGGACATCAGTTCTTCAAGGCTTAAGTCCAACAAGTCTGGATGGTCGTCCTGGTTCTGCGGCAGCGCGGGGGTGGTACTTAGAAGTAGCAGGAAAGAAAGCATGATCGCGGCGGCCACCCAAAGCTTGCCGGAGCAAAAGCCGTACTTTCGCCTGTTCACCATGTATTTAGGACGATCGCGGCCTCCGACCTAGGAGGCTGCTGAAAGTGTTGACCTATCAATGAGTATTGGATTGCAAATGAGAGGCCGTCGCGGGACGGCAAGCACCTCGTAAGTGACTGATCCGATTCGACGCAAGGGCGCAATACTTGATGCTACCGTTCCAAAAAAGTACTGTGTGCCGCCTCGGTACTAAATTGGTTCTAGCTCGCTGCCGGGCGAGCGTTACGATGTGAAAAGTGCGGGAGTTACGTTCCTGGATGGATGATGTTGTGGAGATTGCTAGAAGGATTTAGCGGGGCAATTTATAGGAAAAAATGGCTGGGGCGGAAGGATTCGAACCTTCACCGTCCTCATTAACAGTGAGGTGTCCTACCAGTTGGACCACGCCCCAGCGGCTTAGTTGGCCGTAAAATGGCCACACATAAGGTAGGCTTCGCCGCAGAGTTGCGCGGCGGAGGATGTTCTAAGATACCACGAGTTGCGGCGCGGTCGCGTCATTGGGGATATTAAAAATATTTACCGCGGATATTACCGGCGGCGGGCGGGGATTTCGCGACTGCAGCTCGGGAGGGGCTTGAAGCGGCCCAGAAAAATGCGACGAAGACCGGTCCTTTCCGGATTTTTGTAGCAAGTGTGAACGCGCAACCGCGACCGACGCGGCGGTTTTCGTGAGCTTCAAAACGTTTACACACTTTGACTCATTCAGCAGCAAAACTATTTTCCGGAAACGCTGACATTCAGTTGCTTTCCTAAAAGTTTTGTCGGAAACTATTCCGTCAAACACATGCCGGGAGCGCTTCCCGGCAGGAGCAAGGTGCAGACTTCCCGGGTAAGGAGTCGCGGTCTGGCACTTTGCGAACACCAAGCGCAACGCTGACATGGCACAAATCTTTCACCGCAGCACCAACTTCATATCGCGCGTAAGCCTGTTTGGAACGCTTTTGTTGGCTGGGTTGGGACTAGTGGGCGTTTTGGCGCTGGCTCGTTCGCCCTATTTGACCAACCAACGAGTGGTACGTTCGCAACCGATTCAATTCAGCCATAAACATCACGTCGGGGATGACGGGATTGACTGCCGGTACTGCCATACGGGCGTGGAAACTTCGGCGTATGCGGGGATACCTCCGACAAAAACGTGCATGAACTGCCACTCGGTGCTGTTTGCCAATGCGGGATATTTGGACCCGGTTCGCGACAGTTTTCGGACGGATCAATCGATTGAGTGGGTAAAAGTTCACCGGCTGGCGGACTACGTTTATTTCAACCACAGCATTCACGTAAATAAGGGAGTGGGTTGCTCGTCGTGTCACGGCCAAATCAATCAAATGCCGCTGGTGTTTCAAGCTTCTCCTTTGAATATGGAGTGGTGCCTGGATTGTCACCGCAACAAAGAAATGAACATCCGGCCACGCACGGAAATTTTCAACATGGACTGGAAAGCACCAGCGAATCAGGCGGAGATGGGCAAGCAATTGGCCGCTGAATATAATCTTCGGTCGACTACCGAGCTGACGAACTGCTCGACGTGTCACCGCTAATGGATGGTATGAGCGAAGACGGACATTTGCACGACGACAATCACGACGAAGCGCACGCGGACGATTTGACGACGCAGGCTTATCCGTTGGATCTTGCGGCGGTGCGGCGCAAGCTTCAGGATAAATCTGGTAAGCAATACTGGCGCACGCTGGAAGAATTGGCGGAGGATCCGCACTTCGAGGATTTGCTGCATCGCGAGTTCCCGCGGCAAGCTTCGGAGTGGGATGAATCGGTTGACCGGCGAGATTTTCTGAAGTTGATGGGCGCTTCGCTGGCGCTGGCGGGCATGGCGGGATGCGGGCGGCCGGACGTCGAAAAAATTGTTCCGTACGTAAAACAGCCTGATGGAATGGTGCTGGGGAAGCCGCTGTTTTTTGCGACGGTGATGCCGTTTGGCGCGGATGCGCTGGGTTTGCTGGTGGAAAGCCACGAAGGACGACCCACAAAAATTGAAGGGAACCCGGATCATCCGTCGAGCATGGGGTCGACGGACGTGTTTGCGCAGGCGGCGGTGCTGAATCTTTACGATCCGGACCGCGCGCAAACGGTAACGAACCTGGGAGAAATTCAATCGTGGTCATCATTTTTACAGGCGGCTCAAGGGTTTGCGGCGGGCGCGAAGGCGACGAACGGAGCGGGATTCCGGCTGTTGACGGGCACGATCACTTCACCAACATTAATTAAGCAGATTCAGGATTTGCTGAAACTTTATCCGCAGGCGAAGTGGCACCAGTGGGAACCGGCGGGGAGCGATGGCGCACGGGAAGGCGCGAAGCTGGCGTTTGGGCGCTATCTGAATACGGTTTATGCTCCAGGCAAGGCGGACGTGGTGCTGTCGCTGGACTCGGATTTATTTGGCGCGGGCCCCGGGCATATTCGCTATACCAAAGAATTTACGCGGCGGCGCAAGCTGACAGGGCCGGACAGTACGATGAACCGGCTGTACGTAGTGGAACCGACGCCGTCGGTAACGGGAGCGACGGCGGACCATCGGCTGCCGCTGCGCGCTTCTGAGGTGGGAATATTTGCGCGAGCGCTGGCGGCAAAATTGGGATTGGGCGGAAACGCAAGCGCGCCGGCGGGTTCAGAGAAGTGGCTGGAAGCGGTAGCGAAGGATTTGCAGCAGCATCGCGGGGCGTCATTGGTGGTTGCGGGAGAGCAGCAGCCCGCGGAAGTGCATGCGTTAGCGCATGCCATCAACGCGGCGCTGGGCAATACGGGCGCGACGGTTTATCAGACGGAGCCAGTGGAAGGTAATCCGGTAAATCATCTCGACTCGATTCGTGAACTGTGCGGCGATATGGACGCGGGCAAAGTGGATTTGCTGTTGATGCTGGGTGGCAATCCGATTTATGACGCGCCGCACGACTTAGATTTTAAGAGCAAACTGAAAAAAGTGCGCAACGCGATTCGTGTGAGCCCGTATTTCGACGAGACTTCGGAATATTGCCAGTGGCATGTGGCGGAGTCACACTTTTTGGAAAGCTGGAGCGATGCGCGAGCGTTTGATGGAACTGCCAGCATTGTTCAGCCGCTGATTGCGCCGCTGTATCGCACGCATTCCGCGCACGACGTGGTGGCGGCGTTCAGTGACAAGCAGGGAGTTTCCGGGTACGACGTGGTGCGAAATTATTGGTCATCGGCTCCGGGGCATTCGATGGCGAGCGTGGATCAGGGCTGGAAGAAATGGCTGAATGACGGCCTGATTGAAGGAACAAAGTTTGCGCCGGTATCCGCAGCGCCGAAGTTTTCAGCGGCAAGCCTTGCGCCGGTACAAGCTACGCCAGCGGGACAAATTGAATTTATTTTCCGGCCGGACCCGGCGGTTTTCGATGGGCGGTTCGCGAACAATGGCTGGTTGCAGGAATTGCCGAAGCCGGTAACGAAGTTGACTTGGGATAACGCAGCGTTGGTCAGTCCTAAGACGGCGGAGAAACTGGGATTGACGCAACATGTTGCTTCGCGAGGCGGCGAGCACGGACAAATTTTATCGAATGTGATTGACGTGTGGCTGAGTGGAAGCAAAGTGACCGCTGCGGCTTGGATTTTGCCTGGGCAAGCAGAAGACACCGTTGTGCTGCCGTTGGGCTACGGACGCAAGCGCGCAGGATACACGGGTACGAATAAGGGATTTGACGCGTACGCGGTTCGCGTTTCAAGCGCACTGTGGACCGCGACCGGCGGGGAAATAAAAAAGACCGGCGCGAATTATCCTCTGGCGTGCACGCAGTATCACTTCAACATGGAAGGGCGGCAGATATTAAGCAGCGCGTCGCTCGAGGAATATCGCAAGAATCCAAATTTTGCGAATGAAGGAGCGGAAGCACCGGCGCCAGGTCTTTCGCTGTATAAGGGCGAAGCGGAATTTCCGTATCACGGCAACAAGTGGGCGATGGCGATTGACTTGAACCACTGCAACGGTTGCAGCGCTTGTGTGGTCGCGTGCCAATCGGAAAATAATATTCCGGTGGTGGGCAAAGATCAGGTGATGCGTGGCCGCGAAATGCATTGGATCCGCGTGGATCGTTATTATGCGAACACGCCGTCGGCGACGAGCGGCACGGGGCCGGGCGACACCACGAAATACGATGTGTCGCTGGATAATCCCGATACATTTTTTCAGCCGGTACCATGCCAGCAATGCGAAAACGCGCCGTGCGAACAGGTTTGCCCGGTCGCGGCGACGGTGCACAGCGCCGAAGGCTTGAACGATATGGTGTACAACCGGTGCATCGGGACGCGTTATTGTTCGAATAATTGCCCGTATAAGGTGCGGCGATTTAATTTTCTGCGATTCCAGGATTGGGAAACGCCGCAACTGAAGCTGATGCGCAATCCGGAAGTGACAGTGCGCAGCCGCGGAGTGATGGAAAAATGCACGTACTGCGTGCAACGCATCACTGCCGGGCGCATTGAAGCGGAAAAACAGAACCGTCCGATAAAAGATGGCGAGATTGTTACCGCGTGCGAAGCAGCTTGTCCATCGGAAGCGATTGTTTTTGGAAACGCGAACGATCCGAACAGCCGCGTTTCGAAATTGCGCGCGCAGCAGCGGAATTATTCGATACTCGCGGAATTGAATGCGCGTCCGCGGACGACGTATCTTGCGGCGGTACGCAACCTCAATCCTGAATTGGAGAAGGCATGAGCGCGGGCGAGCCTCCTCTGAACGCGCCTGAGATCCGGCGGCTGACCCCGGTGCTTGAGCCGGGGCATACGTACGCGTCGGTTACCGACAAAATCGCCTCGATCGTTTTGACGCGGCCGGTTTCACTGGGTTGGCTGGCGGGATTTGGTCTGGCGTTCAGCTTGATGATGGTGCTGATGATCAGCCTGGCGTGGTTGATCATAAAAGGCGTCGGCGTGTGGGGCATTAACATTCCCATAGGCTGGGGATTCGCGATCGTTAACTTCGTCTGGTGGATTGGTATCGGCCACGCTGGGACGTTGATTTCCGCGATTTTGTATTTGCTGAACCAGCAGTGGCGCACATCCATCAACCGGTTCGCGGAAGCGATGACACTTTTTGCGGTAGCCTGCGCGGGAATTTTTCCGCTGATTCACACCGGGCGGCCGTGGATGGCGTATTACATGTTTCCGTATCCCAGCACGATGGGACTGTGGCCGCAATTCCGCAGCCCACTGATCTGGGACGTTTTTGCGGTATCCACATACGGAACCGTGTCGCTGCTGTTTTGGTTTGTTGGGCTGGTTCCCGATCTGGCGACGCTGCGCGACCGCGCGACAACGAAGCCCAAGCAGATTATCTACGGCATGCTGGCGCTTGGGTGGCGCGGCTCGGCGCATCACTGGCAACGCTACCAGTCCGCTTATTTATTGCTGGCGGGATTAGCGACGCCGCTGGTGCTCTCCGTACATTCGGTGATCAGCTTCGACTTTTCCGTCTCCATCGTTCCCGGGTGGCATACCACGATTTTTCCGCCGTACTTTGTGGCGGGCGCGATTTATTCGGGATTTGCGATGGTGCTTACGATCGCCATTCCGTTGCGCAAGGCGTATGACCTGCAGGATTTCATCACCATGCGTCACCTGGAAAATATGGCGAAGGTGATGCTGGCGACCGGGTTGATCGTCGCTTACGGCTATTTCTTTGAATTTTTCCTGGCTTTTTACAGTGGCAACAAGTTTGATGTATTTCTGGCAACGCAGCGTTTGCACGGCCCTTATGCGCCGTATTATTACGCGCTGATTCTGTGCAACATCCTGACGCCGCAGTTGCTGTGGTTTCAAAAGATGCGCACGAATGTTGCGGTGCTCTTCGTGATGTCGCTAGTGATCAATACCGGCATGTGGCTGGAACGGTTTGTGATTGTGGTTATTTCCCTGACGCGAGATTTCATGCCGTCGGCGTGGGGCAGGTATCAGCCCACTTTTTGGGACTGGAGCACATTCATCGGCACATTAGGGTTGTTCGTGTCGCTGCTTTTCCTGTTCGTGCGCGGCTTGCCGGCAATCGCGATATCCGAAATGCGTGAATTGGTGGCGCACACATCAGAGGATGACGCATGATTCACCACCGTTCGCATACTTACGGAGTGATGGGCGAGTTCGCGGAGCCTGAAGCGGTGGTGTCCGCGGCAAAGCAGGCTCGCGCGGCAGGTTATCGCTTTGTAAGCGCGTATTCCCCGTTTCCGGTGGAGGGACTTTCGGAGGCGCTGGGATTGCGCAGGACCAACGTGCCGTTATTGACGTTCGTGGGCGGTTTAATGGGCGGGCTAACCGGATTTGGGTTTCAGTATTGGTCGGCGGCGATCAGCTATCCGATGAATATCGGTGGGCGGCCGCTAAACAGCTGGCCGGCATTCATACCGGTCACTTTTGAGCTGACGATTCTGGGCGCTTCGCTTTTCGCGGTTTTTGGAATGTTGGCGCTGAACAAACTGCCACAGCCGCATCATCCGGTTTTCGGTGTGGCTCGTTTTGTGCACGCCTCGACGGACAGATTTTTCCTTTGTATCGAATCACGGGATCCCAAATTCCATCTAGCGGAAACGGCGCGCTTCCTGCAGAGTTTGCATGCCGAACACGTCACCGAGGTGCAGGATGATTAAGCTCCTGCGCCGATTGACTTACACGGGCGCGCTATTAGCCGCGCTGGTTTTTGTGTCCGGGTGCAATAGTTTGCGGCAGGACATGGCCAATCAGCCGCGCCAGAATCCACTTTCACCGTCGGACTTTTTTTCTGACGAACGCTCGGAGCGAGCATTGGTCGAGAACACCGTGATTCGTGGCGCCACGGATGATAACCAATATCTGGTTCCCAAGGATTCCAATGCGTTTCCCATTCCCATTACGCAAGAATTTTTGGAACGCGGAAAAGAACGCTACGGAATTTTTTGCACGCCGTGCCACGGTTTGCAAGGCGATGGCAATGGCATGGTGGCCATGCGCGGGATGAAGCATCCGCCCACGTACCATCAAGATCGCCTGCGACAAACGCCTAACGGTTATATCTATGACGTGGTGACCAATGGTTTTGGGGCGATGTATGGCTATTCCGCGCAGATTCCCCCGCGCGACCGGTGGGCAATTATCGCGTACGTGCGGGCGCTGCAACTGAGCCGCAATGCGCCAGCGGGACAATTGCCGGCGGAATTGCGCAATCGCGTTGCTGCGAGCCCTGGTGCGAATGCAGCTGATGCGACAAGCCGCAACGGAGAATCCGAGAAATGATCTCGCAAGAGTACAAAGCGCCCGCAAGTGTTGACCGCCTGCAACGCGGCGCGCTGATCATCGGCGCAATTGGATTGATGCTGGGCGCACTCGGATGGGTTCGCACACCGGAACAGTTTTACCGATCGTATCTGCCGGGATTCATGCTGGTGCTGGGACTGACGATGGGTTCGCTGGGACTTTTGATGCTGCAGCATTTGACCGGCGGCCAGTGGGGCATCGTGATTCGACGTCCGTTGGAAGCGGCTACGCGCACGCTTTGGCTGGTGGTGGTTCTGTTTGTGCCCATTTTATTCGGCATGGGCTCGCTGTATCGCGAATGGCTTTCGCCGGAACTCTTGAAGAAAGCGCCGCTGTCACCTTTCCAACAACATTATTTGACGTACAACTCTTTTATTATCCGGTCGGCGATTTATTTCCTGATCTGGATTGCGCTGGTGGTTATTTTCAACGGACTTTCGACGCAACAGGATGTAAATCGCGAGGATCGCGCATTGCGACGCAGGCTGAAGATGCTTGCGGGGCCGGGCATCATTCTTTACGTGGTGGCCATGAGCTTCGCGGTGATCGATTGGGTGATGTCAATTTCGCCACATTGGGCGTCGACGATTTATGGTTTTCTTTTTGTGGCGGGACAGCTGATTTCGGCGATGTCA
>DATNME010000030.1:0-55340 GCA_035602385.1 Candidatus Dormiibacterota bacterium | reverse complement strand
CGAACACTACCCGTTTGCGCCTTGCGACATAACCTGGGCAGATTTGTATCGCGAGCCCGAGTTGGTCCGCCACATTTTGCAGGTATGGCGCGACGATGGCGTGCCGGATAATGTTCCGTTGATGATTACGGAAAGTAACGTTTCATGGGCATTAACGCAGCCGATGGCGGATATTTTTGCGGCACTATGGCTGGCGGACAACGCAGGGTCGTTTTTAGCGAGTGGAGGCGCGGTGTTTTATCACTCACCAATTCAGCCGGAACCGCTGCGGCCGGGTTGTGGTGGATACGGCACCTACGGAAATTTTGTGGCTAACGAAAAACTCGAAGTGCGGCAGCATGCTTCGCAATATTTTGCGAGCCAGCTGATTAATCTCGAGTGGGTTAAACACGGCGCGGGGAAGCACCAACTATTCCCCGCGGATGTGGATATCAGAGATGACGCCGGGCATGCGCTGATTACTTCGTACGCGGCGAAGCGGCCGGATGGCGAGTGGTCGTTGATGATCGTGAACAAGGACCCATCGAATGCGCATCCCGTTAAAATTGAATTTGCAGCAGAAAAGGGCGAACCGTCCGCGAAATTTCTAGGCGAGGTGACGATGATATCTTTCGGCGCGGAACAATATGTTTGGCACCCGGACGGAGCGAATAGCCACGCCGATCCCGATGGGCCGCTGAGCAGGAAAATTTTGAAGAGCGGACAGGACATCGTCTTACCTAAAGCGTCGGTGTCGGTGCTAAGAGGAAGAATCAGCGAAAAATAGAGAAATTTTTTCTGTGGAAACGTCTGTCACCGAGAGAGTAAAAATTTTTCAACGAGAAGGGCGGATAAACGAGCTGAATTATGGCGAATGACGCCGTGTTCTTCGAGAAGTTGGTCAAGGACCACGCGCACTCCGGAACCATGCAGGCGCTCCAGGTCGATGTCCACGGGTGCAGAGCCCTGCGCGCGATAACGGCGCGCTACTTCAGGGGAGACGGATTTACGATTGGCGACCACCCAATCAATAAAACGGCGGCGAGCATACTTTCGAGGAATGTGGCTGTGGATGGCAGCAACATGGTGGCTCAGTGTGTAGCCCGTCGATTCGCCGGGCTGGGTCATGAGGTTAGCGATGTACACTCGCTTGGCCTTGGAGTGCGCAATTGCCTCGGCAATTTCCGGGATCAGCAGGTTTGGAATGATGCTGGTGTATAACGAGCCGGGACCCAGAAGGATCAAGTCAGCCTCTTGAATGGCCTCCAAAGCTTTGGGGAGAGGCCGAACATTTTTTGACGACAGTGCCAGCTTGCGTATGGGGACTCGGCTGGCTGAAATTCGAGTTTCGCCGTGGACCACGCGACCGTTTTCCAGTGTAGCCACGAGGTGCACATTCGAGAGCGTGGACGGAAATATACGGCCGCGGATTGCAAGGACCTTGCTGCTGACACGAACGGCCTCGGCGAAATCTCCGGTAACGTGAGTGAGCGCCGCGAGAAATAAATTACCGAAGTTGTGCCCTCGGAGCCCGCGGCCAGCCTGGAAGCGATACTGGAACAGACGGCCGAGCAGCGCTTCGTCCTGAGACAACGCGACCATACAATTGCGGACATCTCCTGGCGGGGGAACGCGATTTTCACGACGCAGCCTGCCGGAGCTGCCGCCGTCATCCGTAACCGTCACGATGGCGGTGAGATCCACGATAGGACGCTGACGGCTCGGACCTTTGTCGTGCCGGCGCACTACGTGTTCTTTAAGTCCGCGAAGGAGCGTGGAAAGGCCGGTTCCGCCACCCAAGGCAACGACGCGAAGGCCACGGGTCGGCGCTTTCGATTTGAGAGACTTTTTCTTCAAGATGGATCGCGCAAACCGGAAATTTTAGCAAGGTTTAGCATTAGCAATGAAATGAGTCCGCAAGCGTAAGGATAAGTCGCGCTCTCTCTTATTTGAATGGCGGGTTCAGCCTGAATAACCTTCTTTTTCAGGATAGAGCAGTTCGGTAAAGCGCGGATCTTCCTGAAGGAAAGCGAAATCTTCGTCGTTGCGCGCGTGGTAACGATTTTCCGGCCGCAGTTCGATGGCAATTTTGAGGTTGGCCATTGCGGCATCGGCTTCCCCTGTTAAACAGTCTAGGGCTGCCAGCGCGTAATGCACGAAGTCCGCTTTGGGAGCGTTCTTACGAGCGCGTTCGAGGCTTTCGCGCGCGTCGTCCCAGCGGCCAATATTCATCATCGCCACGCCACGCTGGTAGTGTTCATCCGCAGTGCGAGGGTTCTGCTCGGTGGAAGGCTTCATGCGCTGCTCAGTAATTTTGAGATGCATGCGCGCGCGGTCTATCAGTTCCTTGCTGGGACCCTCCATGACTTTCTCGAGTTCCTGTTTGGCGCGAGCAAACTTTTGCTGGTGAAACAGGCCCAAAGCCTCGTCGTAAACCTTCATTTGCGCCTGGACGCGAGGGTCTACCATTTCAACTCCGCCGCGCTGGGGCGGAGGTGGAGGTGGTAAGTTCTTCTTAATCATTGGCTTAGCCTTCGCTGAAGATTTACTGGTTCGTCTATTAGATGCGCCGGGCGAGGGCTTACGCGCTTTAGCCATGTGGGGAATGTAGCAGAGGAGTTTTCGCGCGTCAACGAGCGGCTCCTTAATGTAAGCAAAGCTGCCAAAAAGGTATGCGTTACCTAACAGGGGCAGGCGCGAAAATTAGGGTATCGCGGAAGGGGTTTCTCGCGGAAACTGGATGTGAGTAACGGACAGGAAACGATCCGTGGCGCGGAAGTGGTTTGGTCTTCCAGCGTATGCTATAAATTTCTGGCCGAGGCGTGTTAACAACAAGTGCCCTTCATTAATTTTCCTGCGCGCGAAATCAATTGCAAGCTGGTGTACTACGGTCCAGGTCTGGGCGGAAAAACCGCGAACCTGCAATATATTTACGACCACACCGGGCAAAATCAGAAAGGCAAGATGATTTCGCTGGCGACAGAAACGGACCGGACGCTGTTCTTCGATTTTTTGCCGCTGGATTTGGGGACGGTACGAGGGTTCAAAACGCGCTTCCATTTGTATACCGTGCCTGGACAAGTATTTTATGAAGCTAGCCGGAAATTGATTTTGAAGGGCGCTGATGGCGTGGTCTTTGTGGCGGACTCGCAGGAAGAACGGCTGGATGCGAATTTTGAAACTTTTGAAAACCTGCAGGAGCACCTTAAAGAGCACAACCTGAATTTTGAGACGATTCCTTACGTATTGCAGCTAAATAAACGCGATTTGCCGAATGCCATGTCCGTGGATGAGCTTAAAAAACAATTGCAGAAGAAAAATGAGCCGGTCATTGAAGGCGTGGCGATCGCCGGGCAAGGCGTATTCGAAACGCTGAAAGAAGTTGCCAAACTGGTGCTAGCCGAGCTGAAAAAAGGCGGATAGCACGTCCGTATTCGCTTAAAAAAGACGAAACGTAACTTCCACTTCAACGCGGGCAAACACAGGTGTGCCATTAAGTAATGCAGGTTTGCACTTCCATTCAGCCACGGTTTTGCGGGCTTTATCATTCAGGCCGAAAGGGGCGCCGCGGAGCATTCGAATGTCCTCGACACGTTCATCTGGCCTAACGGTCACGTCGAGGACAATTGTTCCTTGGAATCCTGCTTTTCGATCTCCTTCTGAATACTCGGGGTCTGGGCGGACGTAGCAGGAGGGCATGGTTGTGCCGTTCACACCGGCCTCAAAAATTTTCTCTCCTTGCGGGGTGGCTTTGACAGGCAACACGTCGCCGAAGGGTTCCGCCGGAGCCAAAAAACGGTCGGCGTCTTGAACGCCACGGACTGTTTGGTCTACGCCAATCTCATCTTCCTGATTCGCCACACCGTGTGCGCTCAGCAATCTAACCCGGAGATGCACACCCATCCCTTCCTGTTCAAGACGGCCAATCAACACGGCAGAAGCGGAAAGTCTGGAAGCAAGCCATGCCATTGCATGGTCATCTAAAAGCTTAGATGGAATTCGTTCTTCTTCGAGAAAACCTTGCAGCTTGGCCCGCTCGATGGTCCGGACGCCTTTAGCCGCCAGTTGAGCAGAGAGGGCGTCGGCTAGTTGCATCCCCAACAACGACGTGCTGCCAGATCGATCAACAAAATTCGCCACTAGAATTGTGCAATTCTTTTTGTGGCACGTTTTTCCATCGGGATGGTCGAGGACTCGTCCAGCCAACTGGTCTAGTTGCGAGTTTGTCTGCTGATCTAGCGGAATTGGCGCGGGAGAATTTTGGGCGCCGGCAGAGCCGTTACCCACGAAGAGGATAGCTGCCAGCGAAAAAGAAAGTCTAAATTGACGCAGCATTGCCGCGGATTATAGCAGGTGTTGGTTTCCTAAAAACAGGCGAGAGCCGCGGATTCGGAGTCAAAAGTTGGAATGGCTTCGACCAAACGGGTCACGGTAAGGGCGTCGCGGACGCGACCTTGTCCGCAAACCAAGTGAAGCGCGCCACCCTCCCTGGCGAGCGCGATGGAAATACGCACCAGCGAAGAAATCCCGGAACTATCAATTTGCGGAATTCCGTTGAGGTCAATGATGATGTTGCGCGCGCCTTTCTTCATCATGGCCACCGCCTGATCATTCAGGTGATCGCTCGGATCACCAATGGTAAGCCGGCCGTGAACCGCGACAAAATAGACGCCGTTGGATTCGCGGACGGAAATTTCGAGTGGTGGATGCAGTGTCATCGGAATGTTTCGACCAATCGGCTTAGGATCCAAAATTCCCCGCCCAAGTGAAGCTGCGAGTCGGGCACAAGCATTATACGATGGAGAAGGCGAAGGACAAGGCAATGCGCACGGAAAATTGGCATTCGTGGGATGTGACCACGCAAGAAGCACGCGAGATACAGGATTCCCTGCGAAAGCGCTGGATAGGGACCGACGTTGTAAAAAAGATTCGAACCGTCGCGGGTCTGGACGCGGCTTTTGTTCTGAAGGGTTCACAAGCATTGGCTAGTCGTGGACGCTGGAGGGCATTGCATGAAGCGAACATGGCCATTGGAGGCGTGATCCTTTACCAATATCCGGAGATGATCGAGATAGAGCGGGTATTTGCCTGCGAACAGTTGAACTTCCCGTACGTGCCGGGGCTATTGAGCTTTCGAGAGATCCCGGTGCTTTTGGCTGCCCTTAAAAAACTGAAAAAAATGCCGGACTTGCTCTTCTGCGACGGTCAGGGAATCGCACATCCGCGGCGCATGGGACTGGCGACGCATTTAGGCCTGGTTTTGGACTGCCCGACCATTGGCTGCGCAAAAAGCATTCTGATCGGAACTCATGGAAAATTGAAAAATGCCGCGGGAAGCTGGAGCGCACTGGTGGATGTAAAGGGGGGAGGCGAACGGGTGGGTGTGGCGCTGCGCACCTGCTACGGAGTCAATCCGATTTACGTTTCTCAAGGGAATAAGGTCAGCCTCAAAACAGCGATTCGCATAACCCTTTCCGTGACCGACGGTTACCGGATACCTCGACCGACGCGGGACGCGGACCGTTACGTGAGCGACCTGAAACGCCTGAACATCGCGTCAGTTATCTGAAAAATCAATCCGAGCGATGAAAATTTCGCAGGTTAGCGATTCGGCGCGAACAGTATACTTTGATGCAGCAGAGCTTGCGCTTTGTACATCGGCTCAGGGCATTCACCCCGGATGCCAAACTCGCGAGTAGCTTCCAAAGGCTTTTGCCAAACTTAAATGGAATTTGCAGAGCCAGGGAAAGAAGTAGAACGCATGGTAGAGACGCTACAAATAGCTGCAATTACGGGAAATATCGCCAATGGTGAGATATTCTTGACCGGGGTGGACATCGCAGGCGGACGCTTATGACTACAGCGGCGCAGCCTGGTCTAGACCCGGAAATTCCCATGGGAAAGAAGCGAGACAGCTCTGTAAGCGAACTTACGCCCGCGGCGCGTTGCGAAGCCGAACGGCAGCGCATCCGGCAGAAATTTGAGAGTGGAGCGAGTTCGCGACAAACGCTTGCCTCTCTGTGTGAGCTGGCGGATGGAAGTATTCAACAAGTTTATGGCGATTTGCTCAAAGCTCGGGGACTCTCCGGCGAAGGATTGAGTCTGGTAGCGCTGGGCGGGTATGGACGAAGGTTGCTTTTTCCTTACTCGGACCTGGATTTGCTGTTTTTAGTGACGAATGAAAAATCGGAAAAAGAATATCGCGCGTTGATCGCCGATTTTTCTCGCACGCTGTGGGATATGGGATTCCGAATGAGTACGGCGGGGCGTACTCTGGACGAATGCAAACGTATTGAAGAGGACAACGCGGAATTTCATTTAGCATTGCTGGACCGGCGCTTCCTGGCGGGAGACAATTCCCTATTCGAAAAACTTGATACCAAAATTTTGCCGGGATCGGAGAAGCAGGCTCGTCCCTTCTTGCGCGCGCAATTGCACACCCTAACGAAAGAACGCCTGGCGCGTTACGGGAACACCATATTTCATTTGGAGCCAAACGTGAAGGAATCGCCGGGGGGAATGCGCGATTACCAGGCGACGGTGTGGCTGCGGCAGATCATAGGCGAAGCGGAAGAACTTCGTGGCCCCGCAAAAGTGGAAGCGGACTTAACCGCGCGAGCCGTGGATTTTCTAAGCGCCATCCGATGTTTCCTGCACTACAGTAACGGCCGAAATGACAATACCCTTACTTACGAATTGCAGTCCGAAGCGGCCAAACGGTCGCTGGGCAGCGGGCACAGCTACCCGAAAGATGTGTCCGAATGGATGCGCATCTACTTTCGACACGCGCGAACATTAAACCGGCAATTGCAGCGGTACATGGAACAACGAGTGCAAACGCCGCAATCGTTGAGGCAGCGCTTACTCAACGCCGCGCGCGGAACAAAATCCGAAATCCCGAATGGCAAACCATTTGTAGTACGTGATGGCTTGCTGGAAATTGTCGATGAAGCATCGCTTTCCGATCGCACAGTAATTTTTTGCGTCTTTGCGGAAGCGGCGCGCACCGGTATTCCACTAAGCCGCGATGCAGAACGCGCCATCAGTTACGTCCAGACACACGCGGAGATACGAAGACGCAACGAGCAGATTGCCTGGCCTGCACTGCGTGAAATTCTCGGCGCGGAGTATCCCGGCGTTGCGCTCCGCGCCATGCACCGGCTGGGACTGCTCGCAGAAGCGCTGCCGGAATTTCGCACCATCGACTCCCTGGTAGTTCGTGATTTCTATCATCGCTACACCGTCGACGAACATTCCCTGCGAACGATTGAGCATCTTCAAGAACTGGCAAATCCTACGGATGAGCGTGGAGCGCGTTTCAGCCCCCTTTGGAAGGCAGTCGAGCGGCGCGACCTTTTGGTCCTGGCACTGTTGCTGCACGATATCGGCAAAGGGATGCCGGTGGACAATCACGTAACCGGCGGCTTGGAGGCGCTGGATACCGCGGCTGAGCGGCTGGGCCTTTCCGACGAAGAAAAGAATGAAGTTTATTTTCTAATCGAGCGACATCTGGACATGTCAGCAACAGTACAGCGGCGGGATATTTTCGATGCGGCGACAGTAGCGACGTTCGCGAATGCCGTGGGAACGCAAGAACGCCTGCAGCGGCTGTGTTTACTGACATACGCGGACATTCATGCCGTCAATCCGGAAGCGCTCACGCCCTGGAAAGCCGAAATGTTGTGGCGGCTGTTTGTAGCGGCATCGAACTATTTCAGTCGAACACTGGATCGCGACCGGTTGCATGCTTCGGATGAGTCCGCGCTGCTGCGAAGTCTTTCGGAACAGGCCGGTGGCAGCAATAAAGCGGAAGCGGCGCGATTCCTGGAGGGTTTCCCGCGCCGGTACCTTGCGGCGCATTCCGCCGCTGAAATCGCTTCACACTTCGCGATGTATCAGAAACTGCCGTCGCAGCCAGTACAGACCGATTTGGCGGAGACGCGACATGCGCATTTCCTCACACTGCTCACCGCGGACCGGCCGGCACTTTTCTCGGCAATTGCGGGAACGTTGGCGGCGTGGGGCATGAACATTATCAAGGCGGATGCGTTCGCCAATGATGCAGGCGTGGTGCTGGACACTTTCCAGTTTGTAGACAGCCACCGAACGCTGGAATTGAATCCCAGCGAGAAGACGCGACTGCGACGCAGCATCGAAGACGTAATCAATGGAAGAACGCAGCTAGAGCCGTTGCTAAAAGGAAAGCTCGGCCCGGCGGGAATCCGTACGCCGAAAGTGCTGGTGCCTTCCACTTTGCGGTTTGACGACAATTCCTCGGAGCGCTGCACTTTGTTGGAGATTGTGACGCATGATCGGCCGGGGCTGCTTTACGAAATTGGCTCAAGCCTCGCGCAATTGGAATGCAACATTGAAGTTGCGCTGATCGACACGGAAGGCCAGAAAGCCATCGACGTGTTTTATCTCACGTCGCAAGGCGCCAAGCTGACCAGCGAGAAGCAAGAGCAACTTCGCGAAGTCTTGCAGCAAGTCCTCGGGTTGTAAGTCTAAGAGTTATTTGCTTCCCGGAAAATCGCGGCGTCAGTTTGTTGGTACCCTCCTTTGGGCCTAGAGCCAAGGTTTCCTGAAAAATTTCAAAGCAAACGTGCCAAGAATTCCCTGACCGGCTACTTTCGGCCAAGCCCCATCTTCGGCAAAATTACCTTTCCAAATTCGCGAAATTGCTGGTATAAATCGTTTCAATAGTTCCTCGCGTAATTGGGGTGAGCCGCCTTTGCGGGGAAAAAGGGTGAAGGGGGAGTCATGTCAGCGAAGTCAAAAATAATAATGTGGATGCAGCAAGGGATTAGCGCTGAACGCGGCGCCGATAAGAGAATTCTTCGAACTTTAGCCAGGACGGCCCTCTTTGCCGTGCTGATGCTTTCTTTTTGGTCTGCCGTTCGTGCGCAGCTGTATACCGGATCTGTGACGGGCGTGGTCACGGACCCATCAGGCAGCGCCATCCCCAACGCTAAGGTTACGCTGGTCGATCAAGATAAGGGATTCGTTTTTAATTCGGCCACCGACAACGCCGGCAGGTATTTGCTTCGTTCGATTCCTCCCGGCACATATAAGCTCACCGTGGAAGCTCCAAATTTTCAAAGCCAGGTGAAAGACAACATTAAGGTAGACGTTACGCAAAATGTGTCCATCGATTTATCGCTAAAAGTTGGAAGCTCGAACGAAACGGTAGAGGTGAACGCCAGCAACGTGCAGCTGCAAACCGAAGATGCCGTCACCGGCCAAGTAGTGAATCGCAAATTTGTCAATGACTTGCCGCTGAATGGCCGCAATTTCGTAGATCTGACATTTCTCGCACCCGGTGTTACCGAGACGAACGTGCCCGGTAGCGCCGGTGGCGTCAATTTCAATTCCAACGGCGGCCGGAACTCCACCGCCGACGTGCTGATTGACGGCGCGACGGTCACCAATTTCGAGCAGAACAGCGGACTGCACACGTTGCCGTACGAGCCTTCGGTGGATTCCGTCGAAGAATTCAAGGTGCAGCAAAACAACTTCACCTCCGAGTACGGCTTCGCAGGTGGCACCATCCTCAACGTGGTCACCCGCTCTGGAACCAACAAGTTCCATGGCACGTTGTACGAGTTTCTGCGCAACTCTGCCACGGATGCGAATGAATGGTTCGCAAACAAGAATGGAAACAAGCTCCCGGCATTGAAGAGAAATAACTTTGGAGGCGTCCTCGGCGGTCCCATTCGCAAGGACAAGACCTTCTTCTTTTTCAATTACGAGGGGAGAAGGAACAGGGATTTCGCTTCACAGACTCTGGCAGTGCCTACTTTGTGCGAGAGAGGGCTAGGTCCCTGCCCTATAGGCGCCAGCGCGCTTGGAAATTTCAGTGAGATATGTACAACGCAACAGGATAACTTTGGTCAACTGGCTCACTTCGACAACAATCCTGCGAGCTCAACGTTTGGAACGTGCCTTGATTCAAAGAATAAGGTGTTTCAAGCAGGCCAGCTATGGGATCCTTACAGCGGCACGCCGAACAATGGGGGTGCTCTTCGTTCCGCGTTTATTCCGTTCAACAATTTGGCTACGTACAATAGTCCGGGAAATCCGAATTTGAACGGAACACCTTTTCAGCTGGCGGCGGGACCAGGCAATCTGATCGATCCGGTCGCGCGTAACTTCATCACATACTTCCCGTTGCCTACCATCGTCACCTCGGACTTAGGGGTCAATCAAACCAACAACTTTTCCCGGTCCGGCACTACTGGAGCGAGTCGAAACCAATTCGATATCAAGGTGGATCACCGTTTCAGCGAAAGTGATTTGTTCAGCGTAAAATATTCGCAGTCGACAGAGAACGATACCAGTTTTAACGCTTTTAAGAACGAGGCGGACCCTTTTACCAGCGGGCCCACGCATAGTACTCGCCATCTCCTGGCCATTAACCACACCCACACCTTCAGTCCCACGGTGGTGCTTACGGTGACGTACGGGGGGTTGCGAGCCTACGACAACACCAAAGGTATCGGGGGCGAGTTTCCAAATATCGACGCGACTTTTACCAAGATCGGATTTGCGCCTTACTTGAATCGAGGTTTCAAGATTCTACCGGGCGCTGGTATTGGAGGGAATTACAGTAATACCACCATCGGCGCTCCGGGGTTTTCTTCGATCCTGCGCTGGGGACAAGAGACCCACCAGCTTGGCGGGGCCGTCAGTTGGGTCCGCAACAGGCACGAGCTGAAGTTCGGCGCCGAAGGCCGCATGCATCGCATTAACTTCATCCAGCCAGGCCAGCCCTCCGGATTCTTTAACTTTGACAACACCGGCACTGCCCAGGATACGACCACACCTTCGGGAGGCGACGCGCTGGCAAGTTTCTTGACAGGCGTTGGTGCTTTCGGCAACCTCTCCGGGTTCCTCAATGCCGTGAGTACGCAGAGTTTCCGTTTCGCCGAATTCGCTCAAGACAACTACCGAGTGAACTCCAAACTCACTCTCAATTTGGGCTTGCGCTACGAATTGTCCTTGCCACGCACGGAGCGTTTCAACCGCATGAACTGGCTAGATCCTAATGCCCTCTCGCCGCTTTCCAACTCGCCGCTAGGGGCGCTGCACGGCATCGTCGTTTTTGCCGGCCCCCAGGATCGCCACAACTACTATACCGACTACAAGGCCATCCAGCCGCGTTTTGGCTTTGCTTACCAGTTGCCACATACCTTTGTGGTCCGCGGCGGTTACGGTATCTATTTCTCGACGCCGCGCAGCGGTGCTTCGGGTACCGGTCCGTGGGGCTTCGAGGGTTTCAACATCCAGCCGGCCTGGAATACAACTCTTTCAGACGGCGCAACACCGTTCAACACATTCAAGAATCCTTCGTGTTTCAGGAATCCGCCCTTTACGTGTGCGGACATCCTCGCGCCGGGAAACAGTCTCGGTGCGTTCACCGATATTGGCAGTTCCACCGCGGGGCCAATTCGCAGCGTCAGTCAAAACATTCCTTACCAGCAGACTTGGAGCTTGGGATTCCAGAAGGAATTGCCTCTCAAGATCCTTTTGGATGCAACTTATGTCGGGACGAAGGGTACCCATCTCTATCTTGGTGGATTCCGGGAACATAACTTTCTGCCGCCTAGCGCCTTGACTATGTCTAAGGCAGCTCTTCTAGCGTTGACCCTACCGGTTGCGAATCCACTCCATTACGACCCCGCAGTCAACGGCCCTGTATGCGACAGAACGAAATTCGTGTGCGATCCCGCCGCTCCACTTTTTGGCAATATGGTCTCCGGGGTCCAGCTGCAGGTGCCCTTCCCGCAATACACAAGTTTTGCGGGAGACTCGCCGCCAATCGCAAATTCCATCTACCATGCCCTCCAGGTCCGTGTGGAGAAAGAGTTTTCCAGCGGCCTGCAATTCTTATTGACCTACACCTGGTCTAAATCGATCGACAATGCGTCTGCGACTGACGATAGCTTCTCATTCCTGGGCGGGGGAACGACCTTCGGCGCAACCCTTGCCGTGCAAAATCCATACGACCTGCGCGCCGAACGGGCCGTTTCCGTTTACGACATTCCACAAATCTACCAGGCCAGCTATGTTTACGAATTTCCACTTGGTCGAGGAAAACAGTTCGGAAGTCACCTGCCCGCGGTCCTTAATGTGATCGTGGGAGGATGGCAAACGAATGGCATCATCCGCATCGATACAGGACGACCGATCATCCCGCTTATCAGCGGCTCATTGAACGCACGGTCGATACCCACGTTTGGACAACGGCCGAATCTAACCGGCAACCTGGGACGTTCCTCGACGCGCCTCCAAGACTTGACCAATACGAGTGTGACGAACACCGCGAGTTACTTTGCGAACCCGGGCGCGTTGTCGCATGTGCCACCGACTGTCGACCCCGCTACCGGTAACATCACAGCGTTTAACGATGACTTTGCGTTGGGAACCGCTCCGAGAACCATCAGCAATGTTCGCCAGCCCGGCGCCAGGGACGTTTCCATGTCTGTTTTCAAGGAATTTCTGTTGGATAGACTCCGGGAGGGAATGCACCTGGAATTTCGCACGGAGTCATTCAACACTTTTAACCATCCACATTTCCAAGGGCCGAACACATTCGTGGGATCGCCCACCTTCGGAAAGATTACCAGTACCATTGGCAGTCCACGCCAATTGCAATTTGGGTTGAAGCTCTACTTTTAGCGGACGAGTGACGCGGCTGAGTACGCCGCGTTCTCTTACTCCAGTGAAGCTGGCTTAGTGTGTTCGCAGGCGCATGTCAAAACAGGGGGATTCAATGATTAAATGTGTCTCTAAGCGTGGACGTTTTGCCGCTTTGAGTTTGCTGGTTGCTTGCTTCATTCCCAGTTCTCCAGCTCAAACCGTGCGCGTCGATATCACGCCAGAGCACGTCACCAATTCATTTCGCCCCACGGAAGCTTTGGGCGCGGGCGTAGACCGCATTCCCCGAGCCATCACTGACAAAGTATTTACGGAGCCGATGATCAAACAAATCCTTTCGGCCGGGTGGCAAACGGTGACCTACCGGCAGAATACCGAATTGTTCGTTGAGGCGTGGCATTGGAATCCTCAGGGCACGTGGAGCGACTCCGGCGAGAAGGGATACTTCGTTGGCAACGCTATGCCAACGGAATTTATACGGCACTCGTACGGGTATCCCCTCGCACACCAAGGATTCACGCATCCGGACGGACACGGTTATTCCCGTTTAACGGACGGTGATGAGGACACGTATTGGAAGAGCAATCCATATTTGACGAAGCCGTATACCGGCGAGGACGATACGCTGCACCCGCAATGGGTGTTTGTGGATATGGGCTCGCTCCAGGATATCAACGCGATTCGCATCGATTGGGCCGAACCATTTGCTCGAAAATATTTGGTCCAGTACTGGACCGGTCTGGATCCGATTCGCGACGCGACTAAAGGAGCGTGGGTAACTTTCCCAGGCGGCATAGTAACAAAAGGCCAAGGCGGAAAAGCGACTCTGCAGCTTTCGACCGTACCGCTTCCTGTGCAATTCGTGCGCATCTGGATGACGGAATCTTCCAATACGTGCGACACACACGGTTCCGCCGACCGCCGCAATTGCCTGGGATACGGGATTCGTGAACTTTACCTGGGGACAACCACTCCGGATGGGGCTTTTCATGATGTGATCCGCCACGCCGCCGACCGCGCCCAAACCAACACGGTAGTTTCGTCGGTTGATCCGTGGCATGAAGGCGCGGTAATAAACGATAAGGGAGATCAAGTCGGCTTCGATCTTTTTTATACCAGCGGGATCACTCGAGGTTTGCCTGCGATGATTCCGGTTGCGATGTTGTATGACGTTCCGGAAAATGCCGCGGCGGAAATTGCTTATCTCGAAAAACGTGGTTATCCCATTTCTTATGTGGAAATGGGCGAGGAGCCTGACGGGAAGCACACCCTGCCAGAAGATTACGGGGCGCTCTACTTGCAATGGGCCACGGCATTGCACAAAATCGATCCGAAGCTGAAACTCGGCGGACCGATTTTTGAAGGCGTCAACAAAGACATTCAGATCTGGCCGGATGCGCAGGGGCGCACATCCTGGATGGGCCGCTTTTTTGACTATCTCCGCGAACACAACCGCCTAAGCGATCTTTCGTTCGTTTCCTTCGAGCACTATCCGTTCGAGCCCTGCAAATTGCAGTGGAGCGACCTTTACCTGGAACCTTTCCTGGTCCGTCACATTCTTGATGTCTGGAGGGAAGATGGATTGCCCCCTGGCGTGCCAATGTTTATCACCGAGTCAAATATCGCGGCGGGATCGGACTCGTCGTTTGTAGATATTTTCGCAGCGCTTTTTTGGACAGACTATGTCGGTTCATTTTTGCAGGCTGGAGGAAAAGCGGTCTACTATTTCCACTACATCCCGGAGAGAACCTCGCACGGTTGCGAGGGCACATCGCCATCGACCTTCAGCATGTTTATGGTGGATGAGAACGATCAGATCGTGCAGCCAAACTCGCAATTTTTCGCGGGGCAAATGATTAACCTCGAATGGGTGCAAGCGGGTAGCAGCGTCGAGCATCGAATTTTCCCGAGCGAGAGCGACGTCCACGACGCGGCCGGTCATGTACTCGTCACGTCTTACGCGGTGCTGCGCCCTGATGGGCAGTGGTCGTTAATGCTGATAAACAAGGATCAGTTAAATGCCCATGCCGTGCATCTTGTGTTTGAAAATGAAAAATCTGGAAAGAAAAACGCTTTCGCCGGCCGCGTGGATTTTGCTACGTTTGGAACCGAACAATACCGCTGGCATTCGGATCTAAAGAACGGGTTTGCCGATCCAGACGGTCCCATTGCGAAGAGCACGTTGACCGGTGTATCGGATACTCTATATACCTTGCCGAGAGCCTCTGTTACCGTAATTCGCGGGAATCTAGCGAAATAGTCTAACAAGTGCAAACTGGCGGGAGCGCTCGCAAGGGTGCTCGTGCTGTCTGAATGCAGTAGTGCTCACTAAAGTTTAATACTGGGAAGGAACTTTCATGCGGCATTGCCGTTTCCGATTCAACGGAGAAGCAAAGCACGGTGTGGTCGAGACTGTTGCAGGAATAGACCAAATAACCCATTTACTTCCCGACGCATTTGAAGAACATGATGCCCGGCAAAACGCCCGGATACAGCGCATTGAGGCGGTGATTTTCTCGAGCGCAAAGCTTTTGTGTCCCGTGCAACCATCGAAAATTATTTGCGTGGGCCGAAATTATCGCGCGCACGCCGCCGAATTGGGAAGCGAAGTTCCAAAAGAACCGCTCATTTTTTTTAAACCGCCTACTTCCCTCATCGCGGCAGGCGAAAAGATTCGACGCCCCAAAGCGTCCACCAATACGCACTACGAAGGCGAATTAGGCGTGGTAATTTCCAAAACCTGTTACAAATTGCCGCCGCAAACGGACGTTCGGCCGTATATCCGAGGATATACGGCGGTAAACGACGTCACCGCGCGCGATTTGCAAAAAACCGACAGCCAATGGACACGCGCAAAAGGCTTCGATACTTTTTGCCCGGTAGGGCCGCTGGTTACCGATGAAATTGATCCGTGGGCGGGCGTTAACATTGAGACTCGAGTCAATGGAAAAATCCATCAGCAAGGCAACACGCGAGATTTTGTTTTCTCGCTCGATACTTTGATTCGCTACATCTCGGATATTATGACGCTTCTGCCGGGCGATTTGATTTCTACCGGCACACCCGAAGGAGTCGGGCCCTTCGTAGCCGGGGATGTATTGGAAGTTAGCGTGGAAGGAATTGGCACGCTGAACAATTCCGCGGTGGATGAATAATTTTCTCGAGGAGGCGCGGTTGCGCGTCCTTTCGCAATCGATGCGAATTCATTGGTGATAACCCTTGCGCGGGCTCTAGATACGCCCGAGAAGTAGCAGCACGATTACGATAAGAAGAACCAGTCCGAGGCCACCGGTAGGAAAATAACCCCAGCTCCTGCTGTGCGGCCAGCGTGGTAATGCTCCCAACAAGGCCAAAATGAGAATCACGATCAATATAGTTCCAAGCACAATGGCTCCTTTTCTGATACGCGTTCTTCAACCGATTTTTCTTCAGGCCTGTAATAGTATCGCGTGCGACTCGTTCGATGACCCGACGCGAATACGGGAGAAGGAATGAAACAATCCAAAAACATTAAGTAGCCAAAGGACGACAAAGATCACCACGACAGCATTAAGAATGGATTTGATACTTCCCGCCATGGGGATGAAGCTGTTGACCAGCCATAACAGAACGCCAACGACTATCAAGACCAAAAGAATTTGTATGAGAGGCATTATATTTTCCTTTTTTCGGGCTTGCGCAGATCAGACAACTAACGCGTTGTAATTTGCACGGATTATGCCTGGGCAAACTGGGCACCGACTACCCTTTACAGCACGATAATGGTAGGTTTTGCTTCACTAGCCGTCTGTTCAATTACATACAGCCAGTTTGTTCGCGGCCCGGGCGGCTGAATAGGCTACTTCATACCAGGGTGATATAATATAAACTTAATAACCGGGGACGGGCTACGTCACACCAAAATGGGCAAGACAAAAACAAAAAAGGCACCTGCAAAAAAGACTTCGTTCGATTTGCAGGTTTTTCTTGATACGGCGGGAGCGGCGCGACGCATCATAAAGTACGCGCGGTCGGAAAGTATTTATTCCCAGGGCGACCCTGCCAACGGAGTGATGTACATCCAGACAGGCGGGGTGAAGCTCTCCGTTATTAATGAAGATGGTAAAGAAGCTGTAATAGCGATTTTAGGTCCAGGCGACTTTTTTGGCGAGGGTTGCCTGGCCGCCCAATCCGTGTGTATGGGGACTTCGACCGCAATGGTGCCGACCTCCATCCTATTTATAGGAAAAGATGAAATGATGCGCGTGCTTCGTACCGAGCATGGCCTGTCCGATCTGTTCATCTCTCATATGCTGGCCAAAAACATTAGGGTGGAGCAGGATCTTATCGATCAGCTTTTTAATTCCAGTGAAAAACGGCTGGCTCGCGCCTTACTTCTGCTGGCACGCTATGGGAAAGAAGATCAGCCTCATGGAGTGCTACCCAAAGTTTCGCAAGAGACGCTTGCCGAAATGATTGGCACCACGCGTTCGCGTGTCAATTTTTTTATGAACAAATTCAGGACCTTGGGTTTCATCAAATATAATGGCGGGCTTCAAGTCAATTCTTCGCTCTTGAATGTCGTCTTGCACAAATAGAGGTTTCGAAGCTCCTTTTGGCCGGATGGTTTCCTGGAAAGTGCTTCTAGTTAACACTCGTCGGCGGGCTTGGCTCAAATGTTCGAGTTGGCGGCGCATGGAGAAGAAAATCTTTCTTCTTGCCGCTTTCATTGTAATGCTTGATGGCGATTGCTGCGAGGGTTACCGCACGCTCGATCAACTGTTTTTCATCGAGAGATGGCCGACGCTGAATACAACAGTACATTTCCAGAAATCCAACTCCGTCGCCACTTCCTGTTTCGATTCCAGCAGAGAAAAATACATGAAGCCCAAATAGTTTTGCATGTCTGGAGATCTCGTCCAGAGTGTTTTTGCCGGCTCCTAGCGAAATCAACGAGACCATATTCCCTATTTGGCAATCGAGAGAGCAACAAATGGCATTCAAAATCCGCGGCAACGGTGCGCGAGCAGAGATAAAGTTAAGTATCTGCTCCTCGTCGGCGAGCAAGTATTGCAGTCTATCCTCAAAGCTGCGCCGCGGGGTTGAACCGAGTGCACCTTCATTCAATGAGGAAATCTCTTTTTCTTTATTCACCAGCATCTCCCTCGTCGCCCTTATCGGAGGTAGAAGTTCGGAACCCGGAGCCGAACTCCTCTCTGGTCGTCTAAGTATTACCAAGTGCTCTATCTTTTCTAGCGGTGTTCCTGGTCGCGGTGCTCGTCGGTTTGTGAGTGGCGCCAGTTCCAATAATCCCGTTGTTCTCTGCGTCTCTGCTGCGTGAAAGGACGATAGTCCCGGTGTCTTTCACCCAAGTACCGGCGATAATATTGGTCCTCGTTGTCGTTCCAGTTGTGATAGTCGCGATGATCGCGATCATAGATGCGATTGTTGCGTTCGCGTTGACGCTCATTATTGCGGCGACGTTCTTCCTGGCGATCGTTTTCTTGCGGCTTACTGGCAGTAAGAATTACGGGAACTGCGAGTACGGTCGTTAGAACTAATGAATTCACAATAAATCGATATCTGCGGCTCACCTTGCGTCCCCCTTGGTCTGGACACGCTTCGTAAATCAACTTAGGGAGTATGGGATTAACATTCGTAGAGCGATGTACGATTCCGCACACCCTAAACGCCTAATCCTGAGTTGCGGGGAAATAATAGATGATTAGACTCTTGGGCCCGGATCAGCACGTTACAATTTGGTAACCGTTCCTACTGAATTCCACAGGTGCCACTTTTTTTCAGTTCCTACTGTCCAAAAAAAGACAGACATCGCGCCTCACCCAATCCAAAATCCGGAAAGTTGTGTTTACATGCGCATTAGAAGATACATCGATGATGAGCTGTCCGCAGTGCCATAGCCAACGCATCCATCAGTCCCGGCGCATAGGAGTTTTGGAACGCAAAATCCTGCCCAAGTTGTTCGTCAAACCCTTTCGATGCGAAAGATGCGATTTGCGCTTTTTTCGGTGTTCGTTTAACACGAACCCAAGTCCCACCGGCGCAAATACCGCCCCCTCGGTTACGACCTACTGACGATTGCGCCATCCCGGAGTAAACTTGGGCAGCGTGAGGCTGCCCAAATCTTTTTATACTCATTTGTTTGCCGCTCTTCTGGCGGGCTTAGCACTGCGCCTATTCTTTATCTGGCACTTCCCTTCCGCGACAGGAGACACGCCCTACTACGAAGAGTTGGCACGAAATTGGCTTTATCACGGCGTTTACGGTTTTTATTTCGACGGCCGGCTAGACCCATCCGACATACGCGTGCCCGGGTATCCGACATTCCTGGCGGCTGTTTATTCGGTGGCGGGGCCCAGCAGGAGCGCCGTACTTATTGCGCAGGCCTTTCTTGATCTCATTACTTGCCTGTTAACCGCGTTGTTAGCGGCTCGCCTCGCCGAGGGTCTGCCGGAAACAGCGCGAAATCGCGTGATGATCGCAGCGCTGTGGCTGTCCGTGTCGTGCCCGTTCACGGCAAATTTTACGGCCGTTCCGCTCACGGAAGTTCTGGCCACGCTACTTACAACCATCGCTCTGCTCATATTTTTGCTGCCGAGTGCTTATCGCTTTGACTTAATTCGGGATACTTCTGGTCTGGCGCGCTCAGTGCGGACTTGGCTTCTAGGGGGAATAATCGTTGCGCTGGGTACGCTCGTCAGGCCGGAAACTCCGCTGCTGCTCGTGGCGGTCGTGGGCGTCTATTGGATTCGCTGGTGGCGCCCCGTGTATTTGAAAACGCTTACGCTAGCCACCCTTTGCATCGCGGCAGGATTGTTGCTGCCGCTTGCTCCCTGGGCTGCTCGCAATGCTCACACCCTCGGCCGCGTGCAATTTCTAGCGCCACGGTACGCAGAAAGATTTGGCGTCCGAATGCCCACTGGATTTTATGCCTGGACGAAAACGTGGATGTTCCGTTCTCGCGACGCCTATCTATTTACGTGGAAGTTGCCCCGAGCGCCCATCGCGCTGAGCGATGTTCCACCTTACGCGTACGATTCTGCCGACGAGTATCGTCGAGTGGCTGCACTGCTGGAACGGTACAACCATGAACACGGGATGAGCGCTCTGACGGATCAGGAATTTGCGAATTTGGCTCGCGAGCGTGCCTCCCGTCATCCCTTTCGCACCTACTTATGGATTCCTATCGAACGGACCGCGGCAATGTGGCTTACGCCCAGGATCACATTGCTGCCGTACTCTGGGAAAATTTGGCCGCCCGGTGATGCGTGGCACAATAATTATGCGGATTTTACCGTTACCGTAGGTTTCACTCTTCTGAATTTTATATATGCCGGGATGGCCTTGCTGGGTGTAAAGCGTTGGCGCACATGTCCTGGCATCGCCGTAGTTGTAGCCTTCATCCTGATTCGCACTGCATTTTTGACGCAATTACAGACTTGCGAGCCTCGCTACGTGCTGGAGTGTTTTCCTGCGCTGTTGGCCTTGGGAGCGCTGGCCTGGAGCGGCGGCAACAAAGCTTCGAATACGTCGCTCGCCTCCTTCCAATTGGAAAGCGAACGAGTCGACTCGCGCGTCTAAGGGAATGCGCGGCGAAGGAAGTCGCGTAGCCCTGACACATGAAAATCTTCAGAGTGCTAGAATCCTCTCGCTCTGCCGGATAAATACCATTGGTTTTCGCGGCGGAGTGGACCCGCGGATCACCAAGAGTCCCCAGGAGGTCGTTCATGCGAGCAAGAATTGCCGCTAATTCCATGTTTGCGATGGCGCTCGTCGCCTGTGTGATCGGTTCCATTCCCTACTCCGTTTTCGGTCAGGATCAGGCTCAAACAAGATCATCAAATGCTGCAGGGGACTCGGTGCCTCCGACCGTCGCCGAGGCGATTCGTGCGCTCGAAGCTCAGATCCAGCGCCTGAATTCTGAGGTCGGTAAATTGCGCAGCAACCAACAACGCCAATCAGTTGAAACAGCTCAGCTACGCGATGACCTGAGTGCCGCCAGGGCGGAATTAGCCGCCGTTACCCACGCGCCGAAGTCGCAAATTTACGCCGTATCCAATTCGCCCTCCGGCCAATCGTCTTCCGGCCAAACTGTCCAAGGGCCTACTCTCGATCAGCGCATCGCCAAGCTTGAAGATAATCAGCAACTCACGGATGCGAGAATTGCAGAGCAAAATCAAACGAAAGTGGAAAGCGGCTCCAAATATCGTTTGCGCCTTTCTGGAATTGCGCTGGTCAATGTCTTCGGCACGCAAGGGACCGTCGATAACCTTGACTATCCGCAGCTTGCGGTGCATCGCGACCCCCTTCAATCTTCCCGCGCCTTTGGAGCCTCGCTGCGTCAATCGCAAATCGAATTGAGTGTCTTCGGTCCCGACGTGGCTGGCGCTCGCACCAGCGCAAATCTCAAATTTGATTTCGCAGGAGGTTTCACTGGCGTTCCAAATGGGGTAGCCATGGGCATCGCTCGCTTGCGCACCGGCACGCTGCGTCTTGATTGGTCTCACACCTCGATTGTCGCGGGCCAGGACAACTTATTCTTCGCGCCTTTAACTCCGACGTCGCTCGCTTCTCTTGCCATTCCACCTTTGAGCTATTCCGGCAGATTGTGGAGTTGGACGCCGCAAGTTCGGATTGAACATCAAATCGCGCTTACCGAATCGAACACTCTGTTGGTTCAAGGCGGATTTCTCGATTCGCTTAGCGGAGACATCCCTCAGCCGGGTTACCGTTATCCAACTGCGGGAGAGCAATCCGGCCAGCCAGGTTTCGCCGCACGCGTTGCATTGCGCCACCGCGCTTTGGGAAGAGATTTCACACTGGGTGCGGGCGGATATTACGCTCGGCAAAGTTGGGGATTGGGCCGCCATGTGAACAGTTGGGCCGGTACCGCCGATTTGAATTTGCCTATCGCAAGCTGGATGGTTTTATCGGGCGAATTTTATCGCGGGAGGGCCGTGGGTGGATTGGGGGGCGGCATAGGCCAGAGCATTCTGCTTTCGGACAGCCTACTTTATTCAGCGACGCAAGTTCGGGGTTTGGATTCCATGGGAGGCTGGCTGCAAATGAAAATTAAACCAAAACCAAATTTCGAGCTAAATGCCGCCTTCGGACAGGACAATCCGTATTCAGCGGAACTGCGGCGCTTCCCCGCAACGGCGCAATACTATGGCCTGTTACAATCTCGAAACTTAAGTTACTTCGTCAATTTTGTTTATCAGGTACGATCGGATGTATTGTTTTCCCTTGAGTATCGCAGGCTACAATCGTATCCCCTCGATACCAAGCCCGAAAAGGCCAACCAGATTAGTTTGAGCATGGGATATCTTTTTTAATGAACAAAAGCTCCATCCGTACTATGCATGGCTGTCTGCTGATCCTATGCTTCGGAATCATTGGATGTCCTATTTATACTCAGGCACAAGGCGTTTCCGTTACCACCCACGTTGACTTGATTAAGCCGGCAACAGAAACCCAGCTGCGTTCTGACGCGAACGACTTCTCTAATGTCGTGGTCTGGCTTAGTCCTCCGGACAAGACCCCACCAAGTAGTGTTCCATCGGCGCCAGCTTCAGCTCCGCGTTTGATTCAACGCAATAAAAATTTTGAGCCGCATCTGTTGGTCGTGGAAGTCGGCACTGTCGTTCAATTCCCAAATAAAGATCCTTTTTTTCACAATATTTTTTCTTTATACGACGGCAAACCCTTCGATCTTGGCCTCTATGAAGCGGGCTCAACACGCACGGTGCGCTTTGATCGCCCAGGAGTTAGTTTTTTATTTTGTAATATCCACTCAGAAATGAGTGCCGTGGTCGTCGCGGTAGACACGCCGTACTACGCGATATCGGACCGCTCTGGCCAGATCAGGATTCGTGATGTTCCGCCCGGTCGTTATTTGATGCACATCTGGTATGAGCGCAGCAAGCCGGAGGATCTGCAATCTTTGAATCGAGTCGTAAATATTTCGTCCGCGACGCGAACATTGCCCACGTTTCAGGTTCAACTGGACCCGAATTTCACCTGGACTCATAAGAACAAGTATGGACAAGACTATGTGCCACCGCCAAACCCTGAATATCAGCAGCCCTAGATTCCTTTTCATCTCATTCGTCGCAACTGGCTCGCAGAATTGGGCGTTAAAGGGCCGTTACAAATTTTTGACAATCATCAGACGCGCCAGTGACAAGTCTCCTGGCAATTTGCGGGATTCTGGAGACGTCGAAGTCTTAGACATTGAAGTGGTTTTGCGATGTTGGCACGTTGACCCTTCCGCCGGGATAGGTCTACGATTCGTCTTACCATCCGTCTAAGGTTCTGGGCCACGGAATTGACTGCGAAGCATTATGGAAAGCGTACTGGTAATTGAAGACAGCGCTCCCCTGCAACGAACGCTTAAGCGTTTGTTCGAAGCAGACGGCCTAGAAGTGCACGTCGCTGCGGATGGCCAGCTGGGGTTGGACCGCTTCCGTAGCCATCTGCCGTCTGTCGTAGTGCTCGACTTAACGCTTCCGCGCGTGCCCGGCAAGGAACTCTGCAGGTTGTTTAAAGCCCACGCTGCTTCCGTGCCCATCGTGGTTCTGAGCGCCAACTCGGAAGTGGAAGACAAGGTCCTGTTGCTGGAGTTGGGTGCGGACGACTACGTTACCAAGCCTTTTAGCCCTAAAGAGCTTCTCGCGCGGGTCAGGCGTGCCATGCGCCGCACGGAATTCACACCATCCGACTCCTTTGCCGCAAAAAAAACCTCTGATCGAGAAATATTGCGGCTCGGCAATCTTGCCGTTGATTTCCGCAGCATGACTGCGGCGCGCGGGACGGAAGCCATCGCTTTTACTGCGCAAGAGTTCAAGCTTCTTAAATTTTTTGCGGCGTCTCCGGGACGAGTTATCACTCGCGAGGAGCTACTTAATTCGGTGTGGGGATATGAACATTATCCCACCACCCGCACCGTTGATAACCATATCCTGCGTCTCCGACAGAAAATCGAGCGGGATCCGGCCAATCCCGAGCATTTCATAACCATGCATGGCGTGGGATATAAATTCCTCCCCGAACCCTTCGCCGAGGATCGTTAGACTGGTGCCTCAAGGACTTTCATGGCACGCCTGAGATTGCGCACCCAGTTGTTCATCGCAACTCTGCTGATCATCTCTGCTCTCACCGGCGCTCTGCTCTTCATCATTCGTTATACGGTGAGGTCAGAGGTCAGCAAACAAGTGCGGGACAGCACGGCTTCTTCGCTCCGCGCATTCCAAAATGTTCAAAAGGAACGTGAGCTGGACCTCTCCAGAACGGTTGCGATGCTCGCGGAACTGCCCACCCTTAAGGCGCTAATGACCACGCAGCACGGTCCCACGATTCAGGACGCATCGAAAACGTTTTGGACCCTCACGGGAAGCGATTTATTTCTACTGGCGAAATCTGATGGAACAATTTTAGGCTTCCACTTAAAGCAGGGCGATTGGAAATCCCAGCTTGCGGAGCAAGCTCTGAAGCGCTCGCTACGACAAGGAGATGAAGAATCCTGGTGGTACGCCGATGGCCAACTCTACCGCGTTTTCATTCGTCCCATAACTGCAGGGAAAGCGGCCGAACAGCGCCAGCTCGGCATCATCTGCGTGGGCTACCAGATTGATTCTAAAGTTGCCGAACAACTCGCGGTGGTCTCCGGTAGCCAGATCGCCCTGGCCACCGGCGATAAAGTGATCGCCTCTACGCTTCCCGCACCTCAAGAAACGGAATTGCACAACTGGATAGCTAGCGGGCACGACACCCATTCGGGAAGCCGCAGCATCGCTCTTGGAAACGACCAATACCAGGTGGCGTCCGTTTTAATCCAGGCTGGCCCGCCTGCGCCGGTGGTTTGCTATGTACTGATGTCGCTGCAGCCCGTTAACGGTTTTCTTCAGCGCGTCACTCGTACGATTTTTCTACTCGGTATTTCTGCCGTTGTGCTTGCAGCTATATTGCTAAACTACGTTTCTCGCACCATTACTTCCCCACTCGATAATCTGGTTTCCGGCGTTAGCGCTCTTGCCGCTGGAGACTACAACTATTCGATCACCCCGCAAGGAAGCAGAGAGGTGGCCGAACTGGCTGGCGCCTTTTCCACTATGAGAAATGAACTTCTCGCCGCGCAACAACGAAAGCTCGCTACCGAGCGAATCGCCGCTTTTGGTCGAGCGGCCAGTTCCATCTCTCACGATCTGCGTCACTACCTGGCCGCCTTGATAGCCAACGCGGAATTCTTGTACGAAGCAGATAAACTCCACGTCAGCCGCGATGAAATTTATAGCGAGATCAAGATTGCGTCCGAACAGATGGTGGATCTGCTCGATTCTTTGCGTGAATTGGCGCGCGGCGAACGGCTGCTTTCTCCCGTACCGGGTGCTCTGGACCAGACCATTCGACGCGCCATCGACGCGGTACGCGCCAGGTTGGAGGTTCGGGACCGGCCCATCATTTTAAATACCTCGGGTGAAATGGCAGGCGTGTTCGATCCCAAAAAAATCGAGCGCATGTTTTTCAATCTCGTGCTGAATGCCTGTGAAGCCGCTCCACAATCTCATGGGAAGGTTGAAATTGATATTTCTTCAACCGCACAGAGTTTTGAAGCGCGCATCGCCGATAACGGGCCTGGGGTGCCGTCAGCAATCCGCAATACACTTTTCGACCCGTTTGTCAGCTCAGGAAAACCAAACGGTACGGGGTTGGGCCTCGCTATCGCCAGTAAGATTGTTCAGGATCACTCCGGTTCCATTTCTGTTGAACAGTCCACGCCGGAAGGGACAACCATTTTTATTAAGCTGCCTCGTTACGCTCCCCAGTAATTTCTTGCCGTAAATACATGTTCGCCCGCACCGGGCTTTTTCCGGTGCGGGCGAACAGTGCAACGACTCCGCGGCCTCCGTAGCCTGGTCGGTGCGTTTCCTATTCCGCGTCTCGCTCGCGGCGAGCTTCATCGGCATCCTCGGCCAAGTCGCGCAACAGCTGGAAAAATTGGCTGCTTTGACCGATGAAAAGGCCATCTGCGGTTAAAGCTTGTACAGCGCCCATCGCCGCTCCCTTGGTTTCCGTAGGCCGAATGATAGACACCCGGGGAAACTTTTTATTAAGGAAAACCGTCGGCTCCGGCATGATCAGGTTAGTCTGAAACATCTCGCCCCCGAATGGCGGCGCATTCAGGTCTGGAAAAACTACCTTCGTTTTATTTACGGGATCAACGTCGGTCAGATGAACGGCATTGCCCGCTTTGTCGTGCCACGTTTGGAAGTGCGATATTTCCGTGCCGCCGATTGCCATCACAATGCGCAAAACTTCTACATTGCTGACGCGCTGCGCTAAGGATGGGTACAGGCTCGAACCACCCTGTTCGATGGTCCCAAAATGAAATCCAGCAACGTTGGCGATCGCCTGCGTGCGAGTCCCTACGCCACCGGGTTTGCTGGCATCGGCGACCAAGTCTGCTTCCGTTCTGGGGATCGCGGTGCGGTTTTTTATATGGATCGCTTGAGGAAAGTGATCACCAAAATCCGGGTTCTTGTCTCCACTGCGGTACCTGGTCCACCAGCTGGTGTCCACATTAAGATGCATCAAGTTGGTTAAACGCCCCTCTTGGGGAACACCTGGTACCCGGCTGGGTGCAAGTTCCGCAAATTGGCTGAGGTCAACGGTGTCGGCGCCCTTCGACTTGAGGTACGCGTTGATGAACAACTCATGGCTTAACTCGTCGTCAGTGTTATCTGAAATGTACTGCGGCATATCAGCATCCAGCTGTTGTAATCCTTTCACATAAAGATCGGCCGGGCCGCCGATAGCTCCCGCGCCTCCAAGTTCCGCGTATTGCTGCCACAGATCCGTCTCAAGAATTTCGGCGGCAGCAAGGAAACGCAGAATTGCCGCGTCTCCCTTCGAGAGACGTCCACTTCCCTCTTCCGCCCCTTCCGCGGCGAACGCAGGCATTGCTTTACCCAAGACACCGGACCCGACGGTGATCGCGCCTGCTGCCACGATTCCGTTTTTAAAGAACGAACGGCGACTTGCATTTGGTTTTGTTAATTTTTCGCTCTCTTTCATTGCTAGTCTCCTTTTATTTGCTGGCTCCGGCACTGCTGAATGGAGTCGACCATCTCTTTCGCAGTCCGAATTTAACGGCATAAACATAACGTTGCACTCGCTGTCTGTTGTCATTCCCACGTCAAATGAATGTCTTAGTTTTGTCTATTTGCGATGGCGGGTGTTGTCGATGCAAAAAAAAGAGAAGCCAGCACGATACCTTGCGTGGCTTCCCTTCACTTCACTACTCTACTAGTGATGATTACTACTGCTCGTCACCCTCGCCCTGCTCATTCGGGTCCGGCGTCAATGTGCCGAACAGGCCATTCTTTTCTTTGTCTGGACCCGCGGTGAAATACAACGTCGTAGCCGGTGCATTATTGCTGTCATTTCCGAATACTAATGCCCACAGCCCGTCAATCTTCACTGGCTTTTTGGTGTTTAGTTGCAAGAGCATTCCCATGAACTTGCCGGTCAATGGATTAAATGCGCCAATCGTGCCGCTGCGGAAATTGCCTACTAGCAGCGCGTGACTGAATTCACCAAAAGTTCCAGGCGCAAGAGTGATTCCCCATGGCGCGTTAAAAAACCAACCATGTTCCAACCGCCCCAGCAGCTTGCCATCCGGACTAAAAATGCTAACGCGTCCGAATCCCGTGCCGCCGACAGGGTCGTGCTTGGCCGCATCTTGTTTTGCATACGTAACGTAAATGTTAGGACCGATAGCCTGGACGTTGAATGGAGCAAAGTCTTTCGGCATTTGGTCATCGTCAAAAGCATCGTCGTCGATATCCACTGACTGAAATTTCGAATCAAAGACTTCGATTAATCCGCTGCGGAAATTTGCAGCCAGAATATATTTTTTCCCGTGGATCTCCGCAATTGTCGCGCCTTTATAGACCGCGCCATTCTTGGCGTTTGGTATTTGCGAATTGTCCGCAGCAATAATCGCGCTCAAGAAGTTTCCACCGTATGCATTGGGCGCCCATCCGGAAATCGTTCCATCTTCGGTCGCGTAAATAAAAATCGCCGGATTCCCCTGGATCAGAAAATCGCTTCCGCTCCCGTTGAACATAACTGCCGTGGGGGAACCTGGTGCAGGTTGGCTGGGCGCATTAGGAACCAAAATGCCGTTCTGCGGAACTGGCATGCCGTTGAAGGTTTGTCCACCCTGGTTTAGCGGCACAAGCGCGCCGGTCCCATCGTAAAGCGTTGAAGTACCGCTGCCGTTATTTGAATCCCAGAATGGACCGCCGGGCCCGGCCACCAGTCCCCACGGATTTTGCAGCACCGGGTCCAATTTCACGGGCGGCGTATTACCGGGATTCGGAAATTCTTTTGGAACATTGGAAACCAAATTTGTTTGTTGATAGTGCTGCCCAAAACTCGCAGCCGGTAATAACGTTAAGAAACTAACCAGCGTAGCTATTTTCGTTGTTTTGCAAAAACCTGGCATACCATTCTCCCTTCGAATTTAGTGGTTTTCTTGGTCGTGAAAACTTCCGAGCAAGAGCGTAAAGCAATCCGAACTATGAGTTGCCGCCGTCGGGTCATAAGAATGTAAATTTTTTGTCTCGGGTTTGTCTTAAGTTGCAGTGAGATGCACTATGGGCGGGATGTTGCAGGAAAAAACCCTGAAGGAGGAATCGAAACAAAAATAATATTTTGTGTAGGAATTAAGTTAGATCACAACGCGGAGACTTTCTGGATTACTCCACACTGAACTTAAACACTGTCGTCGATTCAAATCGTCCACCGGGTTTCAGGACCGTCGATGGAAATTCCGGGTGGTTGGGCGAGTCCGGGAAATGCTGCGTCTCCAGGCAAAAACCAGATCGCCTCGAATACTTTCCTTTCTTCCCACGTACACTCCCATCAAGCTGGTTTCCGGTGTAAAACTGAATTCCGGGCTCCGATGTGTGCACCTCTAATGATCGGCCCGTGATGGGTTCACGCACGCGGGCGGCCAACCGCAACATTCTCTCGGAATTCAAATTTAAAACCCAGTTATGGTCATAGCCTTCCCCATATTTCAACTGTGGATCAGCATCATCTATCCGCGCACCGATGCGTATGCTTCTCCGAAAATCAAATGGCGTGCCTGCAACATCGCGAATTTCTCCAGTCGGAATAAGCGTGGAATCAGCCGGAGTAAAATGCGCGGCATTCAACATCACTTCATGGGCCAGAACATTCTTTTCAGTATCACCAGTCAAATTGAAATAAGAGTGATTCGTAAAATTTATAACCGTGTCGTCGTCCGTCGTCGCGGCGTATTGAATCTTCAATTCATTTTCATCAGTCAACGAATAAATGACTTGTGTTGTAAGTGCTCCAGGATAGCCTTCCTCCCCTGCTGCGCTTACATATTCCAGTTGCAGCGCATCCGAGTCGCGCCGCGATACATCTCTTGCGGTCCAGACTACGCGGTCGAACCCCTTATGGCCTCCGTGCAAATGATTTTCCCCGTTATTGCGCGCGAGCTTGTACGCTTTGTCATTCAGCGTGAACTCTCCCAGCGCGATGCGATTCGCATAACGTCCAATAATTCCGCCGAAATGACACGCGTCTCGTAACCAGCCTTCAAGTTCGTTGTAGCCCAGCACCACGTCTTCAAATTTGCCGCTGCGATCCGGCACCTTTAGAGAGGCTATTACGCCGCCGTAATTGATGATCCCAATTTCCACGCCATTTTTATTCGCGAGGGTATAAAGCTGAATCTCTTCCGAGGAATTTGTTTTTCCGAAAGACCGTAGTTTCATTGTATTTTCTTTCGCGCGCCGCTATCGCATCCAGCGTTGCTTCGGCATTGTGGCGTCATTTCTGCACTTTCCAAATGACTTGTTGGGCGAGGTCGGGACATAGGTGGTGGACGTGACCGGGATCGAACCGGTGACCCCCTGCTTGCAAAGCAGACCGGGTAAAACACTAAACAGCTTTGTTGGTGTCGCTTACACGGAAACCGAGCAAGAATTCCGCTCCTCAAAATATCCCGAAGTTGTCCCGAGCTAGCAGCATTGCGCCTTGATGCGGCTCAAAGACACGCGTGAAGGCATGAGCTCTGTTAACAGTGCTCGGAACAACGCTGGCCTGTCTATAAGATGATATTCCTGAAATCAAAAATCGGCAAAGCTGAAAGGAACACGATGATCAAGAGAAGCCACGCGACAATCTGCATTCTCGTTCTGAACATCGCCATGATCCCCCTGAACAGGACAATGATGAACAAACCAAAAACGACGGTTCCAACAAGGGGGGACCCGGTTAGGTTCTTCGAGTACTCTATAAACACTAAGACCAAGCTAAGGTATGAAAAGCTGATTCTTCCGGTCCCTTTGTAGGTGAAATGTACCAGGAAATTTAGGAAACCAAAGACGAAAAATAAAATAATAGTATACTTTCCCTTTGAGGAAGCCATTCGTTCTGACCAACTTGCAATAGGCATGCTACTTTCCTTCCAGTTATCGTTTCCGTCGTTGGCGGATGACAAAATACGAGGTGCTTCATTCTTCCTTTCTTTGTTGTACCCAATTCTGTACCCATTATAGTTCCTTCGAGGGCTCCGAAGTCTCGTATGATTCCCTGCGCGGAGTTAGGGCAGAATAGGGTCATTTATCAGCCTAATTGACTACAACGCTTTTTGGAAACGTATCGTCTACAGGATAGCCGTTGTAGTAGGCTTGCCAACGATCAGGTTGAGATGATTCCCTTTGGAGAGTGAAGAAGGCGAAAGTCTTTGGATACGCTTCCGGCTGGGCTAAGAAGCAGTGGTGAGTAGGGACGGCGTCGGTTGGTTGAAACTCTAGAACAATGGGTAGTTTGTCCGGCACTCCATATCCATTTTGCAAGTGTTCATTCTGAACAATTTAGTGGCCCGCCCCGGCGGGCAAGTGAGTGATAAGTGGCGAGTAGAGGGCCAGCAGGAGTAAAACTTGCGGGGAGCGGTGGATTCGAATGGCGATTCGAGTGAACATACGGGAATATAGCAGAGATTAGTTATCGACAGTCAATAGATAACTATAAAGTATCTATTCGAACGGAGTATGCGGATGCCTAAGTATCGGAAAACGTCCCGTCTGTTCCCGGCTTTCCCCTAATTTTTTGAGTCGTCTTGCATGTCGTAGCGGACGCCACTTCTGCTAACGGGGCTTGCTCCTACATAGGTCTCAGTCCGATCGTAGCCGTCATCACCTCGAGAAACGACCAGGTCTATCAACAAAAAAGGGCTCGGGAGATTATGGGCATCGACGGGAAACGGGCAGTGACGCAATTCGCACCTTGTTCTGTCTATCCGCACAACTGCGTACACTGTACCCACGTACTCTGAATCCTGATACGAGAATGTGTCAAACTTCCAGGCTTTCATCGCTTTTACCAGCACTTCTGGCGGATGTTCCAGTGAACCCTTGACCACGGACACGTCGGTGACGGTACCGCCCAAATCTAGGTCGATTCGCACTAAGAATATCGAACCATCTGATGGAAGTTGCCCTGCCTTCATTTTTGGCAAAGAAAGGTTAGCAGGAGCAATGTCACGAATTTCGTTCTCGGTGCCCTTAACGTATTGCGTGCCATCCGAGAATTGAATCTCCATTCTTTCCACGTGCCCCGAGCCGGGACATGAGGTCGCGACGAATGTGCTCGTACCGATGAGATTGGCAGAGAGGCTAGGAGAAAGCGGTTTTCGTAATTTCATCATCGTAGATTTAGCTTTATGAAATGAAGTCCCGTAGTAGATCCATACAGGAGATTTTCCTGACGGTGATGTATAGCGTACTACCAGGCTAACGCCAAGAATGGTTTGTTTGCTTTGATTTGTGAATTCGATCCATCCCGTTGTTTCATCATCAGATTGCAAAATGTTCTTCACGATCCTTATTGGAGAATCGCGATCATCACTAAGTGTAACTGGAACCTCAGCCCCATCACAAAATTTCTGAGATTCGAAGGGGCGGCTCTCACTCAAAGGCGGTAATAAGCCTGCCGCCATGAATATTATGCCGAGGCCCAAGAGTTTGGATCCCACCGTTGCAGTCAACAATTGTTGTTGCCTCCAGAGGAGTTTGTGCGTTTCCGTCACATGTCCACTCAGCTCTCCAGTTGATGCTACCGCCAAGATTCGTACGGTAATTCTGATAAAAGATAAGAGGAGCGAGCTCATTTCTCGTCGGGCCTCCTTCAAGTTGTATGGTACTGTCAGAATCAGTTGTAATACTGGTTACTATCACGCCTTCTCTGAAACCTATGACCTGGGCTGTGGCTTGATGTATTTTTTTGTCCCCATGGGAGCAGTCGATCAGTTCATGGAATGTCTGGAGGTCCACCGGGTTTACGGCACCAGCGCAAGCGCTTGGAGGTGGAGGTGCCGATGGTGATGAATTACAATCACCGATCAGGAAACCAAAGATATCAATGCAGATGCCACCACCTCCCCCTGCGCCTCCACCACAACCCCAAAAGCTCCTGCAACCCGACCAACCGTCATCGGTGGGCCATTCCTGATAGTAGAATCCCCGCGGATCGATTCGGCTGATGGGGTCTCCTCCCACATATGCATATCGGTTCAATTTTTGTGGCCCAGCATGTTTCCCCATCACCGGGTCAGGCATTTGGAAGCGGCCGATGCGCGCCGAATGCTGGCGGGCGAGAGCATAATTCAGCATGGCGTTGCTTGCTTCTGTGTCTTTGCTGTAAGTCGTGAACTTCCGAGGCACACTTGGTGAAGCTGTGCCGGTCTCATACCAGCTCTCGCCATAGGGGTAGTGGCCTTCCAGACTTGCCGCGTTTCCAAAATTGTCGGTGGTACTGCGCGTGGTGAGATGGTCTGAATGGTGATAGAGCAGGATAGAAACAGAATCCGCAGGGGCTTGTTGCGGCGTGGTCCCTGCTGTATAGGTTGTGGTGGAGGTATCGCTGAATTCCGAAATCAGATTCTTTCCGTCGTAGACGGAGTACGTGCGACTTGTTCCCACAACCTTAATGACACGCGTCCCGTTTCCATCCATGGAGTACGTCGCGATTGTGGAGCCATTCAGCTGCTGAAGTTGCACGAGGCGGTTTTCCGCGTCATAAACATACTTGTATTGATCGTCCTGAGTGAGGTTCCCGCTAGAGTCGTACGAAAGACTGGACGTGCCGATGGCAGTGACGTGGTTGGTATTCGGGTCCGCTGTTAGGGAACTGGAATACGCGGAGCCGGCTGTTACAGTTTGCGCGATCCTGTTGCCATAGCGGTCGTAAGTCCAGGAAAGGCCCCATTTTGGGTAGTTCGTCGAGCCACCCGTCACGGCTGTGGAAAGACGATGGAGGGCATCGAAGGTATAGTTTTCGGTCCGGCCTGAGTCCACGGTATCTGTGATGCCGGTAATCTGGCCGTTGTTGCCGCCGTTCTGGGTGTAGCCGTAGGTGAGGCCGAAAAGCGTGGTGCTGCCTTGCACATAGCTGAGCGAGCTCAGCTGATATCTCTGCGCGGAATAGCCGAAGGCGGCGCTCACGTTGTTGCCATAGGTAAATGCCGTAGGTTGACTTGCGGCATTATACGAAGCGTTGGACAGGTAATAGGCCGACGTGGAATTGTTTTGCAAGCTGAGTAAACGGCCGATTGCGTCGTAGCCATTCTTGACCACGCGTCCCGAAGGATAGGTCCGGTTCACGAGTTCATTCGCCAAGTTGTACGAGTAACCTATGGTGTAAGTCACGTTGTTGATAACTTTCTGAACCTGGGTTCTCCTACCGAGCTGGTCGTAGGAATAACGCTCCGATCCGACACCGTCGGTCATCGTGATGAGACTTCCGTTGTTGTAGAGGGTTGGGCTTGTCCCATAGGAATAACTGACAGAGGGCGTAGCCTGAGCCGTGGTTCCGGTGGTCGTGTAAGAAATTTGAGAAATGCGGTTCAGGCTGGGGTCATAAGTGAAAGTGGTCACAACGCCGCGAGCATCAGTTTTAGAGGACACCAAGCTATAATTATTGTAGACATAGCTAACAGTTCCGGCCTCGGGCGTCGCTTCGCTCGTCTTACGGCTCAGTCCGTCAAATACAAATGTGCGGGTCTGAACACCCTGAGTGATCTTCGTGTTCTGGCCCATCGGATCGTACACGTAGGATGTGACCAGCGTCAGCGTGTTCCCGTTCGCTGGGTCGGGTTCATCGGTTTCAATGCTCCGGCCGAGAGCATCGGCCTTCTGCTTTATTTGATTGCCGGCGTAATCCGTACTTGTAAGCGCGTTTCCCAAATAGCTGTAGCTATAATTGTTCGAACTTATGGACCCGTCTGGAGGAATTTCCTTTGTGATCCGCCCGAGGCCATCATATTGCTTTTGAATCCAATAGGAACCACCGCTGCCCGTGTAGGGAAGGCCAACCTGCGAGACCCGTCCGAGACCATCATAAACCGTATCTAACTTTGTATAGACTGCTGCTGAGGCATCCTCAATCGTGATACGGATTTGCCGTCCCAGCCCATCGAGCAGAGTAATTTTCTTTTTGCTCGTGGAAGAAGCGATTGGCGTGGTGTCCGTTAGACTGGGACTTGCAGCGGCGTCGTCGTAGCTCGTGGAAAGAACTGTGTTGTCCGGCCTAGTCGTCGAGGTCATGCGATCCGCTACGTCGTAGTTGTAGTTGGTGACTTGATTATTTTCATCCGTGGAACTGGCCACAAGCCCCGTATTGCTGTCGTATGTCGTGCTCGTAGTCAGCGTAGTTCCGGAACCGCGAATGACGCTGTCCGGTTGTGAGAACTGCGTGGTCGAAGAAAAGTTGTATTGTTTTTGGATACAGCAATCTGCCGTCTCAGTTCGCAAATTCCCGACCATATCGTAACCCTTATTGTGCGTAATCGCGCCCGACGGCGTTACGGGATCGGAATACTGCGTTAGGAGTGTAATGAAACCACGGTATAGGAATCCCGTGCCGTAATTTGTGTCGTCGTGATTGCTTGCGCCTGTGGCTGATGTGACCGTTCCACCGTCGTACGTGTACGCAGTGTTTGCCTTCGCGGTGCCTGTCCCATCATAGACAACGACGGTAGAAGGAAGGTTCAGGATGTGGCGAGTGGTGTAGTTGGCACCGGTGATGTAAGTGGTGTGGGTTTTGCGCAACAGAGTTGTCAGTCCGTAATCGTAGTCTCTTACCTCCTGGATATTTCCATAGGTCGTGTAATCCGTCTGGACCTGGAACTGTTGACTTGTGTCGTTGAGAGTTGTCGTGACGCTCGTGATGCGCTGATTGATGGAGTTACCATCATTGCCCCAAGCATTTTGGAATGTTTCCAAAACAGGGGATCCAATTTGCGTTTGGTTCGGAAGGCCATCGTCCCAACCACCAGTCTGCAGGAAGGTGGTCGTCCGGGGAACACTCGCAGGGTCAGTGACTGTCGTTGAGTAAGTGTTAAACGCAAGAATCCAATTATTGGTAGTTGAACCATCAAAGTTTCCGACTTGCGATGGTACCGGTGAATCTGTCCAGCCGCCTGACGGGGCAGTCTGCCACCCCACCAAATATTTACCCCGTAATGTGGAATTGTTGGAGAGCATGTCCACTTCGATTAGCTGGGCGTAGCCGTTGTATTGGAAAGTGGCTTGCGTGCCGTTGGGGTAGGTGATAGACGACAGCATTTTCACCGCGCTCCCATTTGTAGGAGCGTTGATAGTGAGTGTGCTTGAAAAGGAGTAGTTGAGGGTTACATTTGAATAACCAAAATTCCAAGTGCGGGCTGCACCGCCGAAACCTGTCTTACTGATAGTTGCCAGAGTGCCATCGCCGTTGTAGGTGAACGATATCGTTCTGCCGACGGTGTCAACGATGCTCGAAATGTTTTGCCCCGTGCCTGAATAATTTATGGTGATGTAGTTTCCATTGCGATCCTTCACCTGAATCGGCAGAACATAGCCGCCAGTACCGCCGATGAGCGCAAATGTGAACTGTGTTCCGTCCCGCTGACGAAGGATTCCCGTGGAATCATTGAAATCAAAATAAGTTGAGTCTATGGATTCGTACAGGCTATCAGCCCCGTTGTAGCGGAGATCGTGAATACTTCCATCGGATAGCGTGAGGTAGTAATGGTTATAGCCGTCAGTCCCCGCATAAACACCGTCGATTCTCCCAAATCCGAGTCGCCATCCTGCGGAAGGCCAACCCTTGTCACCGTCGAAATATATTGTGTTGCCGTTCTTTATCCAAGCTTTTGAGTTGTACGAAATCGTGAGACTCAGGTCCAATCCGGCGCGACCGCGAAGACCCAAGACTAAAGCCGAGTAACTCACATCCTCGCTGAAGAGATTCACTTTGATCGGACACGACGCTGGGCTAGCGTATGTCGCCAGACTGGTGAAGCCCGTGGAGTTTTTGAGTCCGGCCCTTGACGCGTAAGCAGCGGCGTTATAAGTAACCGCTGATGGCGGATTAAACGAGGCGAGTAACCCTGGGGCCTCAATTGAAAACAGCACGGCAAGGCAAACAAACGCGCGCACGCTGGCAGAGCCGATTCTCATAGCCCGCCTCCAGGGAAATCGTGCGCAGGAGCAAATAGCGTCAATTGGCCGCTTTTCTGTAGCCGTCTGAGCCGAACGAGGAATAAGTCTTTATTTCCGACCGGAATTCTTGATTCCCATAAATAGAATGTCGCTTCGCGGACAGCAACGACTGTGTTCGCATTACGAGGGAGACCCCGTGGAAGATTCTGTGTTTGGGGTATCACAGGGCCGCCAGTACAGCCGGGCCAGGAAATGGTCTTGGCAGCGCGGCCACTTTCGTTCCCAGCGACATCGACGGCGCTGAGCGTGTAGGTATGAACTGATGAGTGCAGGCCCTGTATTAGCGAATCGCTTGTCCCCGTTACAGAATCAAAAAGTACGCTGTCCTTGTAAATATTATATTTACTGACTCCTGATCCGATGTCTGCAGCAGCATTCCACGAGAGGTTCAGAAGGCAGTTGGGTGTGTCGAATGTGTAGCTGAAACCGGTCGGCGTCGAAGGGGCATAGGTGTCCGGCTCGACGGTGACCGTTAGCCGCCCACCTATGCCGTAAACATAGTCGCGCCCCCAATTTGGCTTAGATTGGGCCGAAGCGAAAGAAGGAATAAGGACTAACGAGAAAAATACTACGTAGAACCGTTTGTGCATCGACTCTCCCCGCACAGCACTCACGAGAACGGCTGCACGCTATAGACCGCTAACGTATATGTCAAGTATAAAGTTCGGGAACAGCCGAAATGATTTAATCGTATCCACAAACGGAAGCTTGCAAGCAGGCGGACGTTGGAAAAAAATCGGCCAAATGTTCCTAGTGCCGGATAAACCAAATCGAAAATGAGGTAAGCCGGAAAACAAATGCGTTTGCGTTGCGCTCGCGACAGTCACAAGCTCACATCAGGGAAAAGCTACGTGTTGAAGGCATGATTTTAAAAAACGCCAAATCAGTTCATCCTCGCGACGCACGTGCGGCAAACCGGGATTATTGAAGGAGAACTTTGACCTGGGAATTAGGCTTGGATTTAAGGGCGTGCACGTGCACGTGCGACGCTAACTTAAACTTTACCCTCTAAACGGCTGTCGCAGCCTGTGGTAAACAATCACGTGCGCACGTGCAGCAAAGGGATTTCGTAGGGCCGGCACGTTGAATGTGCCGGCCGTAACGCACGTGCGACGCCGGGAAATTTCTAAATACCAGGAACACGTTAGCTTAGGGCGGGAGCGTCGCGTGCGCACGTGCGGTGTTAATTGGACAAGGTGTCTGCCAAGCGAGGCTGAAGCGCCCGAAACGACAATCTGCATGTGCACGCTTGTCTCCCATTCGTCAGTCACTATACGCTTGCATAGTATGAATTTCGCACGCGAGTCCGTGGGGGCATGAATTCGATCCGTCCGTTGTTCCGCAGCAATGGACGACTTGGCACTCCGCAGATTCATGGTGCCTTTCAGGACTGGATTGGAGACACCTTGCGGGGCCGCCACCAAGCGCCACCCGATGCAAGGCCCCTTATAGTACAACTCGTCAAGCACCCTGACGGTCTTGGAGACCGTCTCGTTGGTCGCCCGCAATTGAAGGACACAAGCGTTCCCGCAATCATCGCGAGCGCGAGAAAACGGAATGAGCTTCGAGACGAGGATGCTGAATTCCTTCGAAAATTCTTGATTAAAACTATCTCACGAGAGACGTATGGCGACTGGCTCTCAACCTCGCACATGGCGGATTTATTTTATGAAAACGATTGGAGCAACGAAGATAATAATCGTAAGTTCGCCCTCTATGCTCTGGCTTGCTTTGTGGATTTCTTTCGCCCAGGACAAATCGACTGGCGAACGCCTAACCAAAACGACATGCAATTGGTGGAGAAACTCTTGAAGGCCTTCCTCGTCGATTCGAACGATGCCGATAGGCAGAAGACACTTCTCCATCGACAGAAGCGACTTCTCCAGGGTCTATTCGATCTCACAGAGAGTTTGAAGGGTCTGGCAGTCGAGACATCAACGGGCCTTTCCAGAAAAGACCGCGAGCTTCTCCTTGAGTGTCGCGACCTCGGCTTGAAAGCTGAAGCGAGGGCCCGCTGGCTGCAAAAGAGTGGCTTTAAGGGTTTCGGAAAGTCCGCTCTGACAAAGTTCGGCGAAAATCCAAATTCCATGCGCGCCCAAATAAGCACTTGGACGACCGAATTACTCGAAGAGTAGACCGAAACGAAACGAAATTTTCGGCCAATTTCCCTTAGTGCATTCCCTTTAATACCAAGTAGTTGTAACGCTTTCGCCTGCCAAAATCCTGTTTCTTCTGAACGTCACTTTACGATTTTTGAGACACTTTGCGCGCACGGAAAAATAAAATGCGCAAAGAATATCGCTGCCGAGACTGCCACGAGAAGTGCCCCAACCCCACCTATCTTAGGCTCCACCTTACCGCCTGCGGGTGGAGAAGGACTGCCGAGCCGACCCGGTGCCAGAGATCGATTCCACTTGGCCACTTCTGCGAGGGATGCCTATTGGCGCGTGTGCGCATGGCCACGGGACACGATTTTGACTTGTCTGGGGCGGAGAGTCATACGGGCCTTACCACTGTGTCCTTCGACTGCGCAAACAAGACAAGTCTTAGCGAGCTTCGGCAGAAGGTTGGCGAAAATCCGAGCAATCCAGGCGTGGAACTCGGAGCGACGGGCCTGATCTCTGCCGAGGAGATTGATCGGGGGGAATGCGCCCTTGCAGGCCCTGAGCCTAAACGCGCGCCCTTTCCCCGCGCGTGTCGTTCGCGCGGGGAGAGGGCGGGGGGAGTGGGGCAGCAGTTGGTTTAGGTGTTGCCTTTGACTTTAAGGTTTCTTAGTTCACCGGGGTTTATAGATTAAGTGCAAACACATACAAACAAGCGATTTGGATGCGCTAATTTCTCTGTCATAGGCCCACTAAAGGGCAAACCGGGTAAGTTCGGGTACTCGTGTCTGTTCTGTCGGTCTCTGCGTTGTGACCGCTGCCGAAAGCCAAAGCTAAAAAAACTAAGGCAACGGCTAGACGAAATTACCACCAAACATAAGTTAACAAGAATGCTCACGCTCACACTTGACCCCAAAAAACTATCGAAGGGTCAACCATCGGACAGATATATCCGCCGTTGTTGGCGTTCAATGAGAGTTCTACTTGCAGAGAAGCAAGGCAAGACTATTGATTTCTTCTGCGTACTGGAATTTCAGAAAAAAACAGAGTTAGCCCATCTACATGTGCTTCTCAATAGTTACTTCGAGTTCGCGTGGCTTAAAAAGAAGTGGCAAAGCGTCGGTGGCGGTGAGCACGTCGACATTCAGTACATCGATCCGCATCGCGTCGTGGCCTACCTAACAAAGTATTTGGCGGGGGAAAAGATAGTGCACACCCTTGAGCACCTTCCTAAGCGTGCACGAATATTTACGACTTCACAGTCAATCATCCTTTGGGAAAGAAAGAAATCAACCGGTTGGTGGATAAGGAAGATGGACATTGGCGAACTGTGGGACGCAATAGAAACGCCCTCGCGTGTGAAAAGTGTCCCGGTAGAAGACTTGAAGGGATTCCCGCTGGAAATGCTTTCCTATTTCGAAGGTATACCAATTCAAGAGGCCATCGGAAATCGAGACCCAATTGCTGTGCTGAAGGCGGCGATCCCTATTTGGAAGGACAAGACTTCTTGGCATGACCTTTCGTGAGTCCATCCACATCGCGGAGACGTGGGAAGCCGCACAGGGACAAGACAATTCCCTCGGTTCCTCGTGTGCGAACTGTGTGCTAGAGTTTTCGCCAGCGACGCCAGCGAAGCGGAAACGAGGCAAGTCCTTGTCACGCAGAACTGGTCAAGATGGTCACATCGAAAAATCAGGAAGATGGTTTGTCGTGAGATTTTGGAAAGACATTCCCGGTCAAGAAAGACGGATGCACGTTCGAGAACGTGTTTGTCCGATTTCTGGTCCCGGTTTGTTGTCCAAGAGCGAACGCAAACGGAAGGCGAGGGAAATTATCCGAGCAAGTGGTGCCGACTCCGCCGAGTACTTCAAGGAAGTCGTAAAGCAGGACGGCGAAGGCACATTCCGCGAGCAATCGGAATTTTGGCTGCACTATTTACAGAATCGCAAGCGCAAGCCGATTAGGCAGAGCTATGCGGTCACAATCCAGGGAGCATTAGACAAATGGATTCTTCCTGCGATTGGAAGCATCCCACTAGCGAACGTAGACAATCTATCGGTGAAACCGCTTATCGACAAAATGGTTTCATCAGGACTCAAGCCACGAACCGTGAACAAGTACATCGAACATGTTAAGCAAGTCGTGGAATCCCGGACGAGCCCGAACGGTGAACCTATCCATAACCGAAAATGGGACGCTGAAACTATGGACCTTCCCATCGTTGAGCATGCGGAACAGAAACGTCCATCGCTCAAAGCAATCGCAATCTCAGAACTCATCAAAGCAAGCCGCGATCAGGAGCAAGCATTGTATGTCCTGCTCGCTGCGACAGGCATGAGAGTTTCTGAGGCACTTGCAGTGGAGACCCGTCATTTCACGAACGACGGTCGCACTATCATTGTCGAACAACAGGTGGAGAAAGACTCACCCACAATCGTGAAATACCTCAAGAGCGCCGCTGCTAAGAGACAGGTTGATTTACACCCTGACATCACAGAGTACCTGCGATGCTATGCAGTCGGAAAAACAAGTCTGCTGTTTCATACGGCGAACGGCACGCCCCATCTGTATGGCAACCTGGAAGATCGCTGGCTCACGCCTCGTCTTGCCAAGATGGGATTAGATGAGGAAGGAATGGGCTGGCACTCATTCAAGCGATTCCGTAAGACGTGGCTGCGTGGTGCTCGCTGTCTGGAAGACCTGAACAACTTCTGGATGGCGCATAAGCCAGAAACCATGTCCGAGGTCTACTCGCATCTTCACGAGGAACTCCAAATACGTCTCGATGAGGCCATCCGAGTTGGCTACGGATTCGTTCTTCGGGATAATGTGTCCGTTGTACCGATTGTCCCGAAATCGCGCCAAAATAGTGCAGTAGAAATTGCAGCGTAAATGATTGAGGGAGCGGAAATTAAGTTGGTGGACGTGACCGGGATCGAACCGGTGACCCCCTGCTTGCAAAGCAGGTGCTCTCCCAGCTGAGCTACACGCCCATTGTAGGGACTGCTATTGATTTTAAAGCATTTGCAGTGGTTCGTAAACTGTACTGTAATGATTAAACCTACTTACAACATCTCACGATTTCAGGTTCAAGACAGCGTTGCTGTGTTTATTTTGACGCGTCGCGCAAACGCATCTACGTGGTCGGTGGAGCAGGATTGATTACCGTTTTCCGGCAGAATGATCCCAACCACTACGAACTAGTTGCCAGAGCGGCGGGTAGAAGGCCGGGGAAAATTTAGAGTTTGGCGCGATCTCGCGAGCTTGTCTGCAGCGCTTCATAATGCCGCATTTCTTCAATATCCTTTACATACGGCTGAATCGCGGCAAACAATGACCTGAATTCCGGGCTGCTGCGAAAGCCTTTCAGGTGCCCCTGCTCGGAATCCCATTCAATTCGCAAAAGATAGTGATCAGCATCTTCTTTGCAGTGCGATAACTCGTAAGCGAGGCAGTGGCTGGAAGCCTCGAGAGACTCTCCTGCTTTTTTATAACCCAGTTCGAAATCACTCCGTCTTTTCTCGTCAATTCTGTAGCGTGTGTATTCAACGATCATGCTCTGTTCCCCGGGTTAATTTGAGTGTTCGATTCCAATCGGCCATTTCTCAAGCCTAAAACTGAGTTTCGGAGGCTCCGTTTAGTTGCTATGCTCTCCTAGCAATTCTTTTTGACATAAAGAGACGCACTCAGTCCAGTAGGCACAATTTTGTAACTGGGTTCCTATGCGATGCCCGGTAGAGCTGGCCTTATTGGTTTTGCCGGTGGGTGTAAAATGGCGCAGGAGAGTCAGGAGCAATCATGGCCCCTCAACCACCACTGAAATATACCTTCTACTTTGCCGCCACCCCGGAGAAGGTGTGGGAAGGCTTTGTGTCCCGGGAGTCGAACCGCACCATCTACTCTGGCGCCGAGTTTCAAGTCGACTCTAAACCTGGTGGCTCACTCGCATGGGTGGGCCCGGGCCCTGATGGCAAGCCCATGACCTACGTCCGGGGGAAGGTCCTGCGCTTTGAGCCGCCAAAGGTCTTTCAGCATACCTTCGCAATGGGCCAAAATGACAAGGCCTCGCGCGTAACTATCGAACTTGTGCCCGAGACCGAAGCCACAAAAGTAACGGTGACGCATGACGAGTGGGCCGAAGATGACCCCACCTACGCTGCTTGCGCCGATGGATGGCCACGTATTCTTTCACGCCTGAAGACGCTGGTTGAGACCGGGAAGACATTCAAGCCGCATTAGCAAAACGCTCTCCACCTGAGTTCTTTGCGTACGCCTGCCCGTCTGCTAGAATAGAGAGCTTGGAATCCCACATTTATAAAGCAGGAATACTATGGCAATGAAGTGTGAGTTGTGCGGTAAGGGCCCCGCGTTCGGCAACGTAATCAGCCACGCGAATAATACCCGGCGTCGTCGTTGGAATCCAAACCTGAAACGCGTTCGCGCCGTTGTGGCAGGGGTGCGCAAGCAAGTTCGTGTCTGCACCGCGTGCATTCGTTTGGGTCGCGTGCAAAAAGCTGCCTGAGACAATACCTTTGAATCGACCTTCCGTGATTTCCTTTCGCGTCAAGCGGCGCCATGTCTGGAACCATGCGGTCGCTGCTCTTCCCTTGGGCGCGCTGCTGTTCGCCTCGATTGCGGGATGCAACAAACCGCAGGCTCACGCTGCGGACGTTTGGGCGGTGGTCAACGGCAAGGAAATCAAACGCGATGAAGTGGACAAATATTATCGCACGCGCTTGAACCCCGAAGGTCCGGAGCCGTCTCAGGAAGAAGCTCTCTCGCTGAAGCTCAATGTCCTGGACCAACTCATTAACAACGAGATTCTTCTGGAGCGCGCAAAAACTCTTAATCTTCAGGCGAGTGACGGCGAAGTCGAAGACAAATTCACCGAATTGAAAAGCCCCTACACCGAGGACGAGTTCCAGCGCCAGTTGAAACAGCGAGGCGTCTCCGTCGACGATCTCAAGAGCGAGCTGCGGCGCGATCTCTCCATCACCAAGCTGATGAATCGCGAAGTGGTTGCGAAGATTTCTATCACCGATAAGGATGTAGCCGATTTTTACGCGGCAAACAAAAACCAGTTTAATGTCGCCGAACCGCAATATCGCATGGCCAAAATCCTGGTGACGCCGCGCAAAGAACCGCAAATTCGCAATCGCAAGAACGATGACGCCACCAACGAAGCCGAAGCCCAACGCAAAATAAAGATGCTGGTGGATAAGCTAAATAGCGGAGCGGATTTTGCTCAATTGGCCATGGACTATTCGGAGGACATGAACTCCGCGGCTACCGGCGGAGACCTGGGTTACATGCCGGAATCCGCACTGAACCAAGCCGATCCATCACTGAAGAAAATGGTTTTAACCTTGAAGACGGGCCAGGTGAGTCCGCCCATTGCTACCAAGGAAGGTTTTCTGATTCTTAAGTTGGTCACTCGCGAAAACGCGGGGCAACGCAGCATCACGGATCCTCAGGTGCAACAGACGGTTCGCGATACCCTGCGCAATCGCAAGGAACAATTGCTTCGTGCCGCGTACCTCGCCTCAGCGCGCGATGGCGCAACGGTCAAGGACTACCTCGCAGAGCAGGTCATCGAAGCCAACGGCAATCTTCCCGACGCCGCCAAATCTAATTCCCCGGCAAAACCCGGTCAGCCTTAACTTAATTTCGTACTTTGATTATTTCTTGAAGTGCACGTGGAAAATTAACTGCATTTCGATCCGGTACAACTCAATTCACCCACGCAAGAATCTCCCCGGAGTTTACCGTTTGCCCTTCCTTCACATGGACACGCTCGACTTTCCCATTTTTGGGTGAACGTATTTCGTTTTGCATTTTCATCGCTTCCACCACCAACAGACCCTGGCCGACTTCCACCTGCTCGCCTTCTTGCACCAGCACCCTTACTATTTTCCCGGGCATCGGAGCGGTAATCTGCTGTCGCCCGTCCACTTCCCCCGCGGAATGTCGCCCACGCCACGCTCGGCGATCGAGCACTTCGATTGAAAATTCTTCTCCGTTGGTTTCCGCCTGAAGAGAACCGTCAGGACGCCGCACGATTCGAATTTCAAAAGCTCTGCCATTCTGAAGAATAGAAAAAGTATTGGGCGTTATTTCTACAACGTCTGCGGATAATTGCTTTCCGTCCAGGGTCACGTTCCATTGTGCGTTTTCCAGCAGCAATTCCACCGTTCGTGCCGGTCTTGCAACTCCCGCGCCGCGAAATTGTACTTCGAATTTCATGGCGTTCGATCCAATTGCTCCCGCCGTCCTTCAAATTTCCATCGGGATGTTTCATGACTCGGTGATGCCTCACCTTTAAGGCTCTTCTGCTTTGCTTGTTCATTCATCTGCCAGAATGCTGCGGCTATTGCGACCGCATCTTCCGCGCCACTATGTGAATCTTCTGCCACAGCACGCTTTGGCTGGGCCAGAAGTTCATCCAGCCACTTGGTGTGAATTTCCGAACGAATAAAATCGGGCTCAGTCAAGAGGCGCTTGAATAAGCTGACATTCGTGCGAATTCCCATGATGGTATATTCGTCCAGGGCGCGGCTAAGCCTCGCTATCGTTTCTTCCCGGCTGTTTCCCCACGCAATCAATTTGCTTAGCAGCGGATCGTAATCCACGGGGACCGTCCATCCCTCATATACACCATCGTCCAACCTGATTCCTGGCCCGGATGGTGTGGTTCGCGAAATGATTTTTCCCGGCGATGGAAAAAAATTATTGTCAGGGTCTTCAGCGTAAATGCGCACTTCCATGGCGTGCCCGCGGGGTGTGATGGTTTCCCACGCGAACGGCAGCCGGTGTCCCGCCGCAATCGCAATTTGCAGCTTTACGAGATCCAATCCGGTCACCTGCTCGGTTACGGGGTGTTCCACCTGCAGACGAGTGTTCACCTCGAGAAAGTAAAAATTCAGCTGCTGGTCCACCAAAAATTCCACGGTGCCGGCGTTTACGTACCGGCCCGCGCGCGCGATGCGCACCGCCGCTTCTCCCATTTTCTGACGAAGCTCAGGGGTTACGATGGACGAGGGCGCCTCCTCAATTACTTTTTGATGCCGCCGCTGCACCGAGCATTCGCGCTCGCCAAGCGAGACCACACGTCCATGCGCATCCGCCAAAATCTGCACTTCAACGTGTCGCGCTTTTTCCAAATATTTTTCAAGAAATACGCGCGAGTCGCCGAATGCGTTCATAGCCTCCGAAGCAGCGTCCCGCCATGAGGAAGCGAAAGACGCGTCGTCCCGCACCACGCGCATTCCCTTCCCGCCGCCACCCGCTATCGCTTTCAGCAAAACCGGGTAGCCCATGCTTTGCGCCATGGCCCGGCCCTGTTCCATTTTTTCGATAGCTTCATTCGTCCCGGGGACTGTAGGAACATCCGCTCGGCGAGCCAACTGTCGACCTGCCGTCTTTGACCCCAGCGCTTCCATAGCTTCAGCGCTTGGACCAATAAAGGTAATGCCCGCGGCGCTGCATGCGCGCGGCAGCGCGGGATTTTCCGCCAAAAATCCATAACCTGGATGCACCGCGTCGCATCCAGAACGTCGCGCTACCTCCATTATTCTATCGAGCCTCAGATAACTCTCGCGCGACGAGGCCGGGCCAATGGGATAAGCTTCATCGGCTAGCCGCACATGTAGGGACGCACGATCCGCCTCACTAAATACTGCCACCGCGCGAATTCCGAGCTCGCGGCATGCGCGCAAAATTCGCACTGCGATCTCGCCGCGGTTCGCGATCAGAATTTTCTTGAACATTTGAGCCTGATGACGCTGAGAAATCTTAGCACGTGCCAGCGGAGGATTTCGTGCACGGCGGGTTGCGTGTTCAATTATGTTCCGTGGCGAAAAGACCGCTCGCGGCTTCGCGCCCGGGAAACGCTCAAACCCACCCTACAACTGGTTGCGCCTACTGGCGGCGGAGGTGTAAGAAGGTGCGTCGGAATAATTCAGGGGGGAACCATGAAGCGGAAACTGACCGCGAGTCTGGGCGTAGCAACGCTCTGTCTTTGTGCCGGGATCGGGCTGCGCCCTTACGAAACAGCCGCGCAAGAGGCGGTAATTGCGCCGCCGGAGAGTCTTATTGTGGAGGGGGTTCCGCCGGTCCCGGCGTCTTTGGTGGAAACGGCCGGGAGGTACGGCTCCTACCGCAGCGCGACGCTGGCGGACTGGAATCCAACGCGCCCCGAGATGCTCATTGCCACGCGGTTTGCGGACACACCGCAATTGCATTTGGTAAAGTCGCCGGGCGGCGCGCGGCAGCAGCTTACATTTTTTCCGGATGCGGTGAGCAATGGAAAATTTCATCCGAACGGCGGCGATTATATTGTTTTTGCGAAGGATATTGGCGGAGGTGAATGGTATCAGCTCTATCGCTACGGCATAGCAACCGGGGACGTAACGCTGCTGACTGACGGAAAGGCGCGGAACCTGCTGGGACCGTGGTCTTCGGGCGGGGATCAGATCGCATACATGTCCACGCGGCGCACCGGGAAAGACACGGATCTGTGGGTGATGAATCCCGCAGACCCGAAAACTGATCGCCTGCTGACGAAATTGGACGGCGGAGGATGGGAGCCGCTGGATTGGTCACCGAGTGATAAGCAAATTTTGCTGAAGGAAGAATTGTCGATCAACGAAGCGTATCTGTGGCTGGTCGACACCACCACGGGAGAGAAGACCGAGCTGACCCCAAGAAAGGCGAGCGAGAAAGTTTCTTACGGCGACGGGCGATTCAGCAGGGACGGCAAGGGAATCTATACCACGACGGACAAGGATTCGGAGTTCCACCGGCTCACGTACGTCGACTTGGCAACGAAGCAACACAAATCCTTGACTGCGGACATTCCCTGGGACGTCGACACATTCGATGTCTCCAAGGATGGCAAGCACATCGCGTTCGTTGCTAATGAAGAGGGAATCAGCGTCTTGTACGTGTTGAAGACCGCGACCGGTGAAAAGACGCGTACTTTTCAAACTTCGATAATAACTCGCAGCGGTGAGAACATCCCTACTAACCAGCGAATGCCTGTCGTGATCGGCGGCGTCCGCTGGAGCCCGGACGGCAAGGAGATTGGTTTCACAATGCAAATGGCGACCACGCCTGCAGATTGCTGGGCGTTCAATGTTGCCCACCAAATGGCCGAACGATGGACGTTCAGTGAATCCGCCGTTAAGACGAATGCGTTTCCACAAGCGGAGTTGGTGAAGTGGAAGAGTTTTGATGGCAGGGAGATTTCAGGATTCTTGTACAAGCCGGCGGCGAAATTTACCGGTAAGCGGCCGGTGCTGGTGGTGATTCATGGCGGGCCGGAAGGGCAGATGCAGCCCGTGTTTTTGGGGCGCAGCAACTACTACTTGAACAAACTGGGGATTGCGCTGATATATCCGAACGTCCGCGGATCAACGGGATATGGGAAGACGTTCACGATCCTGGACAACGGATTCAAGCGCGAAGACACGTACAAGGATATCAACGCGCTCTTTGACTGGATTGCGACGCGGCCGGACTTGGATACGCAGCGTATCGCCGTGGCCGGCGGAAGTTATGGCGGACACATGACGCTGGCAGTGTCGACATTTTACAGCGACCGGATTCGCTGCTCTGTCGATGTTGTGGGCATGTCCAACCTGGTGACCTTCCTGGAACACACCGAAGCGTACCGGCGGGACCTGCGCCGCGTGGAGTATGGCGATGAACGCGACCCGAAGATGCGCGAGTTCCTGGAAAGAATCGCGCCGATGAACAACATCGAGAAAATCAAAAAGCCGATGTTCGTGATCGCCGGGAAAAACGATCCGCGCGTGCCAGTAAGCGAATCGCAGCAGATCGCGGAAGCGCTGAAGAAGCAAGGGACGCCGGTATGGCTGCTCATCGCAAAGGACGAAGGCCACGGCTACCGCAAGAAAGCCAACCAGGACTTCCAGTTTTACGCCACGGTGGAATTTTTGCGGGAGTATTTGCTGAAGTAGCGCGCGCACTGGTTGGCCAAACGCCAAATCTTATAGCGGGATGTTGCCGTGCTTTTTCTTGGGACTCATGTCGCGTTTATTTTCCAGCGATCGCAACGAGGTGATGATCTTGCTTCTGGTTTCCGCTGGTTCTATGACTGCGTCGATGTACCCGCGTTCGGCGGCAACGAATGGATTTGCGAAAAGTTCACGGAACTCCGTGATTTTTTCACTTCGTAGCTTTTCTCGCTCGTCACCGGAAATTTTTTCCAGTTCCCGGCGATAAACGATATTCACCGCCCCTTCAGGTCCCATCACCGCAATTTCCGCGGTGGGCCATGCAAAATTAGCATCGGTGCGAATGTGTTTGCTGGACATAACGCAGTAAGCGCCGCCATACGCCTTTCGCGTAATCACCGTGATTTTTGGAACCGTGGCTTCCGCATAAGCGTACAGCAATTTTGCGCCGTGTTTGATGATTCCGCCAAATTCCTGCTGCGTGCCAGGCAAAAAGCCAGGAACATCTTCAAGGGTGACCAGCGGAATATTAAAAGCATCGCAGAATCGCACGAATCGCGCACCCTTGACGGACGCATTAATATCCAGTACCCCAGCCAGAAATGCCGGTTGGTTGGCTACAATTCCCACCGGCCGGCCATCCATTCTGGCAAACCCCACCACCAGATTTTTCGCAAATTGTTCGTGTACTTCAAAAAAGTAATTCTCGTCGGCGATGGAATGAATCACATCTTTAATGTCGTACGGTTTCTGCCGATCCTCCGGAACAATGGTATTCAGGGCTTCATCGCGCCGGCCTGCCGGGTCAGAACTCACTCGCCTGGGCGCACACTCCATATTATTTGAAGGCAAAAAGCTCATCAGCTCGCGAATCATCGCGCAGCAATCGGCGTCATCGCGAGCAATAAAATGCGCCACACCGCTGGTGGCGTTGTGCGTCATTGCGCCGCCCAATTCCTGTTTCGTGACTTCTTCATGCGTCACCGTCTTGATTACATCCGGCCCGGTAACAAACATGTACGAAGTTTCCCGCGTCATAAAAATAAAATCGGTAATCGCCGGCGAGTACACCGCGCCGCCGGCGCACGGGCCCATCACCGCGCTGATCTGCGGAACAACTCCGCTGGCCAGAGTGTTACGCAAAAATATGTCCGCGTAACCAGCCAGTGACATAATCCCTTCTTGAATGCGCGCGCCGCCGGAATCATTCAGTCCAATCACCGGGGCTCCTCCGCGCATCGCCAGGTCCATGATTTTGCAGATTTTCAGAGCGTTGCTTTCTGAAAGTGACCCGCCAAAAACTGTAAAGTCCTGCGCGAAAACATAAACCAGCCGGCCATCAATCCGCCCGAAACCTGTAACAAAACCATCGCCGGCGGGGCGCTGTTCTTCCATCCCAAAATCGGTGCAGCGATGCCGCATAAATTTATCGAGTTCTTCAAAACTTCCTTCATCCAATAGCAAATCAATCCGTTCGCGAGCCGTAAGCTTCCCGGCTTTATGCTCGCGTTCGCGCCGTTCCACTCCGCCGCCTGCTTCCGCTTCAGCGGAGATGCGGCGCAGCGCTTCCATCCTATCTTCATGCTCCGTTTGTCCCTCTAATTCGCTCTTTCTTTCAGACAACCGGCCCTCCCGGGGATGACGCTAGATTTTTGCCGAAGATTGGAACCGAAAGATGGGCCGCGACCCAACTATCTCCCGCGGCAACACTACTCCTAAAAAAGCTCCGGCAAAAAGCTCTTTCGTGGCAAATTATTTTACCGATGCAAGCGCGTTCCATGCATGCAAGAGGATAACGCATTCGAGAGGAAATTCGGAAACTGAGAGGTCTCAATCAGGAGATCAGCGCAAACCGGACCAGTCATCCGCAACCAATATCGAATCGCTGGGATTTGCGGCGTCATATTTTACGCTTGCCGGCTGTCCCGCTACCAAGCGGTCGAAACGAACCTGGCTTTCCAGGCCGGTAATATCTTGTGCGGTGTGATAAGTCACGCCGGATATTGCGTAGCTGTAGGAAACTAAGTGCCGTGTCCTTTTGTCTGCCATAGGTCGGGCCTGGGTACCAAATAATCGCTTTCTCTCAACCGGAGATTCCGCCGCGTTCTCCATTAATTCCACGATTTGACCTTCGGCAATTCGCCCAATTTGATTCAGGTGCAGGCGCCGTTTGCGTTCTGCTTGTTCCGAATCCACGTCGGGCCGGATAAAGGCGTACGCGATCAGGAAAATGGCCGCAACGGCGCCTCCAATCAGCCCAAGAAATAATTTCCAATCCGAAAGCAGTTGATTCACTTACGCTCCCCCCGCGCCACTTCGATTCCATATCTTACAGAAGGATGCGGTGTAAAAAGAAACAATGCGTTCAAGCATGCGCTGGATTACGCAATAGCCCCTGAATGGCACTTCGTATTAGAACGCGCGGTGATTTTTGCGTGTCTAATGGTGGGAATGATGTTTGAAATGCGAATCGTGTGTTTCCCGCACTCGCCAAATTACCGTGCCAATCCACGAAATCGTGCCGGCGATCAGGTACAACACCGCCCCCAGCATGAAAATGTGGAATGGACTGTACTTTTCGCTTAACAAACCATAAAACGAGCACATCAGCCGGTAGAAAAAAGTGAGAATCGTCCACCCGATCAGGCTGGCCGTCAGCATCTTGCCGGGATCGCGAAAGTATTTCATGGTCGGAATCACTGCTAACAATCCAAGCATCACCGCCGCCGCCGCATTCCGTTGCGACGCAAATCGTTCCAGCGAAGGCACGCGGTTGGCAAGGTACATCCACAGGGAAAAAGTGATTCCCAGACATGTACCGGTGTAAATTCCCATGCGCACCGCAGGGTCGCCGAAAATCGCCAACCAACTGTAGCCTGATTTATTTTCGCGAAATGCCATAGAGGCCCGCCAGCTTTCAAATATTTTTCAACCGCAATGCCACCTTTACAAAGATGGCGAGCTTACTGCTATCGAAACCACGCTGGGCAGGCTTTCGTTATTGAAGTGGTCAACGGCAGTTATGGTGTACCAGTAATGATGGTTGATAGCCACCGAATTATCCTGATATGCCGGAGTCAGCAACAACTCCTTTGTTAGCAGAACTCCGCGCACGCCTTGCTCCTCGCTTCTATAGACGCGATATCCCGCCAGATCGGTTTCAACTCCGATCGACCATGACAGCTCCACGCTCATGGTTCCGGATTGCGCTCCCGGTACCACAGCGGCGACCACGTTCTGTGGCGCTGCCGGAGGAAAGACGTCTTGCGGAGTCACAATTGCTGCAGCCGAGTCGGCGGATTCCACTGGAACATTTCCGTTCATGGTTACGGTTCGTACGGTGTAAACGTACGTCTTCCCGAATTCAAACCCGGTATCCCGAAAAATGTTGCTCTCGGACTTCCCAATTTGTTGGAAAGGTCCCTTCCATACTGCCTTTGCTATGTCCGTTGCCGCAGCCTGCGCGGACGCCGGGTCCAGCTCGCCACGATATATCGCAAACGTAATCGGGCTGCGAAGCGCGTTACCGCCAGAAGTACGGGTTGGCATCGGCCAGCTCAATTCCACCGCCGCTTCTGTAACCACTGCTTCAAGTTTTGTAATCCGCTCCGCAACCGGCGCCATCAGCAACATCGCGGTATTGGAATCCGCGGAAGTGAACTTCGTGGAAACACGCGTTCGAACCCGGTAGAAAAAAGGAATCTCAGGATGCGCTTCCGTATCCGCCGGAGGCAAAGGGTCAAAATATTGCATGCGGCCGGATGAAATAAAATTTTGCGCCAGCGCTCCGGGAATTTGCCCTACCACTCGAAAAGACTTGGCATCTGCGTTTCCGTGACTACGAAGGATTTCAATCGCGGGTACTTCGTTTAATTGTTCACCGCCGGCGGTTTTTCGCGGCAACGTGAAACTTAACTCTGCGCCGTCGCCGGCCTGAGCCACTTCCAGTTCGCTGATTGCAGCGGGAATAGGAGGTGCCGGAGGAACGGGCTCACCTGGAGCTCCGCAGCCCGTACTAAGTAGCAATGCGAGGGACAAAACCCGGAAATAAAAACTCAATTTACAACTTGCTTGGAGTTTCGCAGTCCGGATGCTCACTCGCGTCCGCTCCAGGTCTTCGATATTCCCGCTTTTCTTTCTTCTGAAGGAATCCGTGGCGAATGCAGCATTTACAGAATATATCGGCTCAAATCCTGATTCTTCACGATGTCGGCGAGTTGCTTGGTTACGTAAGCCCCATCCACCTTTACGTTCTTCTTTTTCAGGTCTGGCGCTTCAAATGATATTTCGTCGAGTACTTTTTCCAGTATGGTATGCAGCCGTCGCGCCCCGATATTTTCTGTTTGCTCGTTTACGCTGGTCGCAAAACGCGCAATCGCTAGAACCGCGTCCTCGGTGATATTCAACTTCACGCCTTCTGTCTCCAGCAGCGCAACGTACTGCTTCGTCAACGCGTTCTTTGGCTCGGTCAGAATACGCACGAAATCCTCTTCCTTCAGCGACTGCAACTCCACGCGTATCGGCAGGCGCCCTTGAAGCTCGGGAATCAAATCCGAGGGTTTGGTCACGTGAAACGCTCCGGCGGCAATAAACAATATATGATCCGTGCGGATCATTCCGTAGCGGGTGTTAACCGTGGTTCCCTCGATGATCGGCAAAATATCTCGCTGGACCCCCTCACGCGATACGTCCGGCCCATGTCCCGATTCACGGCCCGCAACTTTATCAATTTCATCGATAAAAATAATGCCCATCTGCTCCGCGCGTTCCACCGCCGCGCGAGTTACCTGCTCCATATCCAGAAGCTTGTTTTCCTCTTCCTGCACCAGATATTCAAAGGCGTCGGCTACGCTCATCTTGCGCTTTTTTTTCTGTTGTCCAAAAAATCCGGAAAGCATGTCCTTGATGTTGACATCCATCTCTTCCGGTCCCTGATTGGAAATAATTTCAAACGACGGCATGGCCCGTTCGCGTACTTCCAGGTCCACCATGCGCTGGTCCAGTTTTCCTTCGCGCAGTTGCACGCGCAATTTTTCTCGTGTGCGCTGGCTCTGCTCGCGTTCTACGTTCGCGTCCGCTTCCGATGATCCCGCCGAAAGCGGCGGTGCAGGCGGAAGCAATAAATCAAGCACGCGCTCTTCCGCCGCTTGTTCCGCCCGGTCGGCGACCTCGTCCAATTTTTCTTCACGGATCATGTCGATGGACGTCTCTACCAGATCACGCACCATCGATTCCACATCGCGCCCAACGTAACCAACTTCCGTATATTTCGACGCTTCCACCTTTACAAAAGGGCAGCCCGCCAGCCGTGCCAGGCGGCGGGCGATTTCCGTTTTACCAACGCCGGTCGGTCCGATCATCAAAATATTTTTTGGCAGGACATCTTCGGCAATTTCCGGCGGAAGTTTTTGCCGCCGCACGCGGTTCCGCAGCGCCACCGCCACCGCGCGCTTGGCGGCGTTTTGTCCAACAATATATTTGTCCAGTTCCGCGACAATTTCCCGCGGAGTCATGTCATCCAGCGCCGGCAGTATCTCTGAACTGTCAGTGCTTCCCGCGCCGTTGTTTCCGGGGTGTAAGGTAATTTCTTTTTCCGTCTTGCTCGGCATAGTGCCTTCTGTCGAAATCTCTTTTCGACCTAAAATTTCAAAACAAAACTTCCGTGCCTATAATTCTTCTACCGTAAAGTTCGCATTGGTATAAATGCAAATTTCGCTGGCGATTCGCATCGCCTCCAGCGCTATTTCCTTGATCGCCAGTTTTGAATGCTTCTGCATCGCGCGCGCTGCCGCCAGCGCGTACGAACCTCCCGAACCGATTGCCACCATTCCATCATCCGGCTCGATTACGTCACCGTTGCCGGAAAGAACAAACGTTCCTTTCGCATCCGCCACGATCAAAAGCGCTTCCAAATGCCGCAACGCTCGATCTTTGCGCCACTCTTTGGCTAATTCCACGCCCGCCTTTTGTAGGTTACCGGAAAATTCCTGAAGCTTGCCTTCGAATCGTTCAAAAAGCGTAATCGCATCCGCGGTGGACCCCGCGAACCCCGCAACCACTTTGTCGTTGTAAAGCCGCCGCGTCTTGCGCGCCGTATGTTTCAACACGTGGTCTCCGAGGGTTACTTGTCCGTCGGCAACCAGCACAACCTTATTTTCTTTGCGCACGCACAGCACGGTAGTCCCATGCATCAGTGCGCTTCCCTGACTATTCGGCATCCCCACATTATACCGCTTACTTCAGTAGCCACCAAAACAGTCATGCTTTTAAAGCTTCGCGGCAAGAATACTTGCATTGCGATGAGCAATGGCTTCAATCGATACCATCGGATTCACTCCGGAAGCGCTCGGAAATGACGCGCCATCCATCACATAAAGATTCTTCACTTCCCAAGTTTCCCCATCGGGATTGGTCACCGATGTTTTCGCGGAACTGCCCAGACGTGCGGTTCCCATGATGTGAAATGAAAATAGCGCCAGTCGTCCGGAAGCCCAGCCGGCGCGATCCATCTGCTCCGTGAAAGTAGTTAACGATCCCCTTTCTGGTTCGTAGGAACAAAACTTTGCGTGCGGCGAATAAATCAGCCGCGCCCCGGCCGCCTCCAGAATTTGCGCTGCTCCAAGAAATCCGCGCCGCAAATGGCCTCGATCGAATTCCGAAAGCGCATAGTGCGCAACCGGATGACCTTCGCGATCAATGGTTACCTGTCCTCCATCGCGGTCTCGCACCAACACGCCAATTGCCGAGGTATATGCAACCTTTTCCAAAAGTGCTCGATATTGCTCTGGGTTGCGCCACGGAATTACTGCCGCGGCAATTACCGGCTGCAGAGATGTGGTTTCGTACTTCACACCGTAATTGCCGGTCATGGATACTTGCTCATCGGAATAAATCGCCTGCATCGTTCCTTCCCACGGCCGAATTTCTTCGTCAAACACGCCGCAAATGTTTGACACTGGATGGAGGCGCAAATGTTTCCCGATATTTTCATTCACTAGGCCGGAGCGAAGCAAAAGTGCCGGCGAATGAATCGCGCCGCA
>DATNME010000029.1:0-17512 GCA_035602385.1 Candidatus Dormiibacterota bacterium | reverse complement strand
GCTGTTTGTGCGGTCGGCGTAGTCGAGTCCGTCGCCATCACCGTGAATGTTGTGCCCGCGGCGGTCGGCGATCCGGTAATGGCGCCGGTGTTTGGATTCAGCGTCAATCCGGCCGGCAGTGCGCCCACCGAAATGCTCCAGGTTACCGGCGGATTTCCTCCGGCGCTTTGCAGCGTTGCCCCGCTGTAGCTCTGTCCTACAACTCCGTCTGGCAAGCTGGTTGTCGCCACCGTCAGGGATGAGGTTCCGATCGAAATGCTCAACGCCTTAGTGCTCGTCTGCTGAGGCGCGCCGGAATCGGCAGCTTGTACCGTGAAGCTAAACGGACTGCCCGTCGCGGTTGTTGGCGTTCCGGAGATGACGCCCGTAGTTGCATTCAGCGTCAATCCGCCCGGCAACGCTCCAGCTGTGACGCTCCAGGTAATCGGCGCAACGCCGCCGCCATTGGTCATCAAAGTCTGGTTGTAAGCTGTGCCGACTGTCCCGCTCGGCATCGGTGAAGTAGTAGTGATGGCGAGTGCGGGGTTGATGATGATGTTGAATTGCTTGGTCGGAGTCTGCTGGGGCGTGCCCGAATCCGTCGCCTGCACGGTGACAGAGGAAGTTCCCGCTGTAGTAGGAGTTCCCGAAATCACGCCAGTGGCCGAGTTAAGCGCCAAACCTGCAGGCAGCGCACCGCCAGTCACTGTCCAAGTTACAGCTGGAGTTCCGCCGCTCGATTGCAGCGTAGCGCTATAAACCGAATTCACCGCGCCCGAAGGTAGTGAGCTGTTGGTGATGACCAGTTGTTGAACAATGGTAATGCTCAGCGCCTTCGTGACCGTTTGGCTCGGCGTACCCGAATCTGTTGCCTGAACGGTGAAACTTGAAGTCCCCGCGGCTGTGGGCGTCCCCGTAATCGCGCCACTTGCGGCGTTCAACGAAAGTCCCGCAGGAAGCGTGCCAACCGTTACCGACCAGCTAACCGGCGCTACCCCTCCTGTGGATTGCAGTGCTGCGTTGTAGGCCGTGTTGGTTACGCCATTCGGAAGCGAAGACGTAGTAATGGCAAGCCCTGTGACTACGGTGATGCTCAGCGCCTTTGTCGCCGTGAGCGCTGGCGCGCTGGAATCAGCAGCCTGAACCGTAAAATTCGATGTACCGGGTGCGGTCGGTGTGCCAGTTATGTTGCCATTAGCAGCCAATGCCAATCCCGCGGGAAGTGCGCCAGTCGTAATCGACCAGGTAATCGGTGCCGTGCCGCCGGTGGACTGCAGCGCCGCGCTGTATGTTGAACTGACTATCCCGTTCGGCAGCGTAGTGGTGGTGATGCTAATCGTCGCTGCAATGATCGTGATGCTCAGGTTGGCGGTGCCCGTCAAGTTCGCCGCATCCTTCACCTGTACCGTAAAGTTTGACGTGCCAGCCGTCGTAGGCGTACCCGAAATCGTGTTTCCACTGAGAGTCAAGCCAGCGGGGAGGGTTCCTGCCGTGATGCTCCAGCTGTAAGGTTGCGTTCCGTTGGTAGCGGTGAGCGATGTCGTGTAAGCCACGCCGACCGTCCCAGCTGGTGGCGCGGTGCTGGTGACCGATGGCGGAGCCGGTGGCGGGGTCACGTTCGGCGTGTGTATGCTAACGCAGCCAGTCAGCACGAGTCCAAACACAAGCGATAGCAGCACGGACAGTTTTCTCATTGCAGGTTCTCCACCTTCACCGAAAGGTTCGCTCAATTAGCCAGCGAGAGGCCGCCGCAGTACATGCAGGCCTTCCGCTGCCCATGCTAATGATAAGTAAAAGGATGGTAAAGCGTGAATAGTACTTTTGCCCGGAGGGAAATAGTACTCTCGACCCGTGGTGCTCTATTGATTACTGCTTTTCTGGCTCTAGATTCTCCTCGCTCCCGGGTCTCCGCCGCGCGTTCCCATCGCGGAGACTGGCCCAATATCTGATCTGCGGTAAGTGGCGAAAGTTACCCATCGAAACTCTTCTTCGACAGGGACAGTAAAGCGGTGAGCCATGAACAGCCCTCCGCCGGGGTAGGGTGACTGAGGACTGCGAGGCCTATCATACGCTCGTCGGCTCGGAAATTGCACCCCGGCCGCCCCATAAGACGGTCCCGTAAAAAGGAAAGGGCCGGCGCGACAGCGCCGGCCCTTTCGGTGGAACTAAGTTATCCGGTTTCGTTCGAATACGCGGGTTATTTGTCCGCGACCTGCAGCTCCGGGTTCGTAGCCGTAGTGCTTGAACTCATATCGAGCACTACCGCCTTCGTGGGCGAAATGATGTAGAAGATAGAATGGCATGTGCCCGGTGTGCCCGGTGTGTCAATGATCGTGCAGCCCGCGGGAACCACCCCGAGGCCCGTCGAATCCACGGAATAGGTGTCGGCGAATGTCGCGTTCGGACTCTTCGACGCAGGCGAGGCGGCGTCGCTGGTTCCGTTTACGTTCGGAGATGTGAAGGTAGCGACACCTGCAGTGTCAGCAACGTTGACTACGCTCGGCCACATGGTCCCAAAGGCATAGGTGCCGTTTGCCGAGCTGGTCGTGAAGGGGCCGGGTGCCTGCGGATCCAGGAAACCAGACTCAACCTTCGGGGTGTTCCCGACCTTATCGGTGAAGAGGACAAACGCCTTGTTCGGACCAACCAGGTAGAAAAGAGGGGTACTTCCGCCGGAAGAGCCTACGATGGTGACGCGTCCGTTGGCGGCCACGCTGTAAGTAAGGTTGAGAGGGGCCGAGTTCGTCTGGATCGAGCCGGCGTTATTTGTGTAACCGTTGAACGTAAAACCACCGGCGCTGTTGGGCGAGAAGATGGCCCCAGAAACTCGGCTGCCGACTGCTCCGCCGTTGTTTCCCAGTCCTGTGGTGTACACAATGCCCGGAGCGTTTAGCGAGTTTGTGGCGAATGTCGATTGCGTCGTCCGCAGGGCCGAACCCACAATCAAAGGATTCGCTGTCTGCAAATCGGCGCTGAGCATCAGCACTTCGCTCGCCGACACCACGTACAGATTTGCCTTAATAGTTGATGTACTAGTAGTGATTGTAAGCGTTCCGCGTCCATTGGTAGCGATGCTATAAGATCCCGTGAACGCGATCGGCGTTGGAGGATACGTGAATGCGGCGCCGGTGTTGTTCACGTTACCGTTGTCATTGATGTCCATCTGCCCAGCGGTAATCGTTCCGCTAGTCGTTCCGCTAGCAGTAAACGTACCAGCGATGGCATACTTCCCCGAACTGGCTTTTGCACCAGTCCCTCCGAAGGCATAGTTACCGCTGATCTGCGCGTTCGAGAACGCCGCCGGATCCTGTTTCCGGAGAATGCCGGTTTTAAACGCACCGGTATTGTCGAACTCGATCATGTGACCTGTGTATGCCACGCCGCCTGTGACATTACCCAACGAGAAACGGAACGTCGCGCCTCCACCGCCAGTCAGGCCTATCACCAGGCAACCTCGTCCGTCCGGTCCGATCGTGTAAGAGCTGGTAGCCGAAGAGATACTCAGGCTTGCAACTCCGAACGAACTTGCATCGTTGATGTCGTAGACTCCAACGGTGTTGGCAATGTGTCCCGCGCCGTCGGCGTCGAACATGCCGGCGATGCCTTCGGGAAACACTCCCCCGTTCGTGTCGAAGCCCTCCATCGCGAACGCATACTGCCCCGTGAGCAGCGTAAGGCTTCCTCCTGTACCGCAAGCTGCGCTATTTACGGTGATGCTCAGGTTGGCCGTGGCCGTCTGCGCCGTAGGTGCCGTGGAGTCGGTCGCCTTGACGGTGAAGGGGCTGGTGCCTGGCGTCGTAGGCGTACCCGAAATCGTGTTTCCACTGAGAGTCAAGCCAGCGGGGAGCGTTCCTGCCGTGATGCTCCACGTGACGGGATTCGTGCCGCCATTAAACTGCAAAGTCTGGTTATAGTTTGAGGTCGCCACGCCGTTCGGCAGACTGGTAGTAGTGATCACCAGCGGAGCCACGCTGACGGTAATGCTTAACGCCTTTGCCGCTGTTTGTGCCGTCGGAGACGTCGAATCCGTGGCCGTTACGGTAAAGTTGCTCGTAGCCGCTGTCGTTGGAGTGCCGGAAATTACGCCAGTACCGGCGGTCAAAGTAAGACCGGCCGGCAGCGCTCCCGTCGTGACCGTCCAAGTGATGGGTGCTGCACCGCCGCTCGATACCAACGTGGCGCTGTAAGGCGTGTTGACCGTGCCACCAGGCAAGCTGGTGGTGGTCACCGTAAGCACCGGATTCACTTTGATAGTGAGCTGTTTGGTTGCTGTTTGTGCGGTCGGCGTAGTCGAGTCCGTCGCCATCACCGTGAATGTTGTGCCCGCGGCGGTCGGCGATCCGGTAATGGCGCCGGTGTTTGGATTCAGCGCCAATCCGGCCGGCAGTGCCCCAACCGAAATGCTCCAGGTTACCGGCGGATTTCCGCCAGCGCTTTGCAGCATTGCCCCGCTGTAGCTCTGTCCTACAACTCCGTCTGGCAAGCCGGTTGTCAACACCGACAATGGCGCGGTTGCGATCGAAATGCTCAACGCCTTGGTGCTCGTCTGAATCGGCGTACCGGAATCGCTAGCTTTCACGGTGAAATTAAACGGACTGCCCGTCGCGGTTGTTGGCGTTCCGGAGATGACGCCCGTAGTTGCATTCAATGTCAATCCGCCCGGCAGCGCTCCAACTGTCACGCTCCAGCTAATCGGCGCAATGCCGCCGCCATTGGTCATCAAAGTCTGGCTATAAGCTGTGCCGACTGTCCCGCTCGGCATCGGTGGAGTAGTAGTGATGGCGAGCACGGGATTGATAATAATGTTGAATTGCTTGGTCGGGGTCTGCTGTGGCGTGCTCGAATCCGTTGCCTGCACCGTGACAGAAGAAGTTCCCGCTGTAGTAGGAGTTCCCGAAATCACCCCAGTGGTCGAGTTCAGTGTTAAACCTGCAGGCAGCGTGCCGGCCGTCACTGTCCAGCTTACCGTTGGAGTTCCGCCGCTCGATTGCAGCGTCGCGCTATAAACTGAATTCACCGCGCCGGTCGGAAGCGAGCTGTTGGTGATCACGAGTTGCTGAACAACGGTGATGCTCAGCGCCTTTACCGCTGTTTGCGCTGTCGGAGACGTCGAATCCTTGGCCGTTACGGTAAAGTTGCTCGTAGCCGCTGTCGTCGGAGTGCCGGAAATTACGCCAGTACCAGCGGTCAAAGTAAGACCGGCCGGCAGCGTTCCCGTCGTGACGCTCCAAGTGATGGGTGCTGCGCCTCCGCTAGATTGCAGCGTTGCGCTATAGGCCGCGTTGGTTACGCCATTCGGAAGCGAAGACGAAGAAATAGCAAGCACTGGAACTACAACAATGCTGAGAGCTTTTGTGGCCGTCAGCGCAGGTATGCTCGAATCAGTAGCCTTAACCGTGAAGCTCGATGTACCCGCCGTGGTCGGTGTGCCAGTTATGTTGCCATTAGCAGCCAATGCCAACCCGGTAGGAAGCGCTCCCGCCGAAATGGACCAGGTAATCGGCGTCGCGCCGCCGGTGGACTGTAGCGTCGCGCTGTATGCTGAATTAACTATCCCGTTCGGCAGCGTGGTGGTAGTGACGTTGACCGCCGCTGGATTGATCTTGATGCTCAGGCTGGCGGTAGCCGTCAGGTTCGATGCGTCCTTCACCTGTACCGTAAAGTTTGAAGTGCCATACGCCGTCGGCATACCCGAAATTGTGTTTCCAGAAAGAGTCAGGCCAGTGGGGAGGGTTCCAGCAGTGATGCTCCAGCTATAAGGTGGCACTCCGTTAGTGGCGGTAAGCGAGGTCGTGTAAGCCACGCCCACGGTGCCTGCGGCTGGCGCGGGGGTGTTGACTGATGGCGGGAGCACGAGATTAACGGTGACTGATGCGCTCTTGGTGCCGTCAGAAACCGAAGTTGCGCTAATAGCCGGGCTCGAAGCACTGGTCACCAGCGCGGGCGCGTTGTATGTCACCGAAGTTGTCGTTTGATTCGTCAGTGAACCCGCTCCCATTAGAGTCCACGTGACGCCCTTATTCGCGGCGTCATTGCTGACCGTCGCGGTGATCGCCAGCGTTGTTCCCTGATCCAGCGTCTGCGCAGTGTTTGGATTCAATACCACGGTAATCGCAACCAAATTAATCGTTAGAACTGCAGTCTTGGTGGGGTCTGCGACCGAAGTCGCTGTGACTGTGGCGGTGGACGAAGCTGCGATTGTCGCTGGCGCCGTATATGTGACCCCCGTGGTCGTTTGCCCGGTAAGGGTACCTGCGCCGGTTAAGCTCCACGTCACTCCCTTGCTGGCACTGTCATTCGTCACTGTCGCCGTCACATTTACAGTCTGCCCGGCTCCAAGCGTAGGGGCGGTAGCCGGTGCCAGCACCACGGCAATCGGCGCACTGGGGCTATTGTTGCAGCCAGCCAGCACGATTCCAAACGCAAGGGTTAGTAGCAGCGACAGTTTTCTCATTGCAATTTTCTCCACTTTTATCAGAAGTTTGTTTTATAGCCAGCGACCAGCAACGGACCGCCGTAATTCGTGGTACCCGTGCCTGCTAAGATAGGCAAATGATGGGAAGCGAAGGATAGTACTTTCCGGTAGTGTGCCCTACTAGGCAACAGTTTTTCGACAAACCATTCCCATTCCTCGACCCTTGCATCACAGCAAATTGCCGCTGGATGCCGCCGGCATATCTTGTGAGAATTGCCATATGCACATCGAACCGTTTCGCATCGAGCAATATTTTGGAAAGCATGAATTTTCGGCAAAGTATCTTTTGTCCTGCTCGGACGCTGAGTCTTGCCGCGTGCAGGACCTTCTGGATTTTGAGCCGGACGCGAAGGAACTATTTCTGCAGCATTGGTGCGGCTATACGGAGTCGCCAGGCGCTCCGTGGTTGCGGCAAGCCATCGCGCCCATCTATACAAAGATCGGACCCGATGACGCTTTGGTGCTTGCCGCGGCAGAAGAAGGAATCTTTATCTTTTACCATGCGCTGGTTGGCGCCGGGGACCATGTCATCGTGGAAACGCCTTGCTATGAAAGCGCACTTACCGTCGCGCGCAGTACCGGAGCAGAAGTCAGCCAGTGGCGGCGACATCCGCGGAATGCCTGGGAGCACGACCTCGGCGCTTTAAAAAAGCTCATCCAGCCGAACACAAAAATTATTTACATCAACACGCCGCACAACCCAACCGGGTTGAATATGCCGCTGGAGACTTTTCAGCAAGTCATGAACCTCGCGGCCGCTCACAATATTATTGTCTTCAGCGACGAGGTCTATCGCGAATTGGAGCACGATCCTGCCCAGCGCTTGCCCGCGGCCTGCGATTTGTATGAACGCGCCGTCAGCCTGGGTTCGATGAGCAAGACCTATGGTCTTCCGGGGCTCCGCTTGGCGTGGTTTGCGTCGCGTGATCAGGAAATTCTTCGCAAGTGCCTGGAATTCAAGTTTTACACCACAATTTGCAGCAGCGCGCCGAGCGAATTCCTTACCGCGCTCGCTTTGCGCCATCGCGAAAAACTAGTTCTTCGCAATCGCGAAATTGTTTTGCGCAATCTGAAGCTTCTGAGTGATTTCATCGTGGCTCGACAAGACCTTTTTTCCTGGAGCAGGCCAAACGCCGGTCCCATCGGCTTCGTGCAATACAAGTCAAAAGGTGATGTCCCCACGTTTTGCGAAGCCGTGCTCCGCGATTCCGGCGTGCTTCTTCTCCCTGGCACGGTTTATGACCAACCCCGGCACATCCGCTTCGGTTTTGGCCGCCAGAACATGCCGGAAGCTCTGGCCCAGCTGAGTTCGTATCTAAATTCCAAGCGTAGCTAATTCAGTTTGAATCAGCGGCTGTGTGCCGGTTGGGCCCTCCTTTTATAATTTTTGATTCTGTTTCATTAAAAATTTTCATCGGTGGTTTTTTCCGTTCATGCGGTATAACATGCACTGCAAAAGCATCTCGAATGGTCTTCAGCGGTCCATAAGTGTCACCCCAGGTGCCAACATTTTGTTTCGCTCGGAGGCCGTATTATGAAATTGTCACGCTTTTTTGGAATTGTCTTCTGCATTTTATTTACTTCCTTTTGTGCCCTCGCTCAAACCAATACTGGACGCATTCTTGGCAGCGTGCATGACAAGTCTGGCGGCGCGCTTGCCTCCGCGACTGTGGTTATCACCGATACGCAGAGAGGTTTTTCGCGCACCGTGAATACCGATGAGGCCGGCGAATTCGTCGCCCCCAACCTGGCCCCGGGGATTTATAAGGTTCGCGCGGAAGCGTCCGGATTCAAATCCCTGGAGCGCACTGCAGTCGAACTACAAGTCGCTAAGGACGTCCGCATCGATTTCGAATTGCCTACCGGTGCGGTCACCGAAACGGTTACGGTCACCGAAGATGTTCCGCTCGTCGAAAATACGAACGACACTCTGGGCGGCACCATAAGCAATAAAACCATCAACGATCTGCCTCTCAATGGCCGCGATTTTCAGAATCTTGTCACCCTTCGGCCCGGTGTTCAACGCTACCCGGGCGGCGGTTTTCTCTCGATTAGCTCCAATGGAAATCGTCCCGAGGACAACAACTTCATCGTGGATGGCATCGACAACAACGATCCGTACTACGCGACAACGGTAATCAATGCCGAAGGCGTGCAAGGTACTCCGGCAACGCACCTTCCCATCGATGCCATTCAGGAATTTAACGCCCAGGAGCAGCCGCCGGCGGAATATGGATGGAAGCCAGGAGCAATCGTGAACGTTGGTCTCAAATCCGGGACGAACGAGTATCACGGCACGATTTACGACTTTGAGCGCAACAACGCCTTCGACGCGCGCAATTACTTTAATCCCAAGCCTGATCCACACAAGCCATTGCGGCTCCATCAGTTCGGCGCAACGCTTGGCGCCCCAATCGTCAAAAACAAATTCTTTTACTTTTTAGCTTACGAAGGAGTTCGCGACCTTGTTGGCAACTCCGAGATTTTGAATAGCCCGGCTACGGTTTCATTAGTGAGCGCTGCCAAACCTCAGGGCGATCCCGCAAACAGCATTCCGGATGCAATCACTGCAGTACAGGCAGCCGGGTTGACCCCAAGTCCGTTAAGTCTGAAACTGGCGCAACTCTATCCCGCGAACCCAGGAACGAATTCTCAGGGACCGAATTTTCTTGCGGTAGGATTTCCGAACAAGAACCGGGAGGATAACGGCCTCGCTAAAATCGACTATCACCTTAACGATAAGCATTCGATCACCGCTCGTTATTTCATTGGCGACAGCATTCAAACGGAGCGGGATATTTCGGTGCTTCAACCAATTTGGCAATCACAGGCAGTAACGCGCGCACAAGTCTTAGGCGCCAACTGGACTTGGGCCAAGAGCTCGCGCCTGGTAAATGAATTTAAGTTCGGCTACAACCGCTTCAATCAATCCATCTTGACGGTTGACGCCAGCGTCAATCCAACCACTTATGGCATTAATACTGGCGTTACAACTCCGGTGAACTTTGGATTTCCTGAGATAGCTGTTTCTGGATTCACTTCGCTTGGGGGCAATCACGGCTGGCCTTTACTCACCACGCCGAATCAGACTTATCAGTTTTCTGACAACGTTTCCTATACCCGCGGTACACACGCCCTCAAATTTGGCGCTGAATACCGCTACGGGAGCACCGATAACTTGCGCGATCGTTACGGCAAAACCCGTATCAGGTTCGGAACCAACTCGGGGAAAGCATTTCCGGGAAGTACTCCTCTTGAGGATTTTATTGCAGGCGCCCCGAGAGACGGTCGAATTTTCGTGGGTGATTCTCATCGACACGTGAACATCAAGGGATTCGGCATGTTCATTCAGGATGACTGGCGCGTTTCCAACCATCTCACGATCAACGCCGGTTTGCGCTATGACCTCGGTACAGTTATTAAGGAGCGTAACAATCTCCTCGGCAATTTCGATCCTAAGGTTGGCCTAGTTCAGGTCGGCCAGCAGGTCAAATCACCCTATAACGGTGACCATAATAATTTCGGCCCTCGACTCAGTATCGTCTGGGATCCAACGGGCAGATCGAAGACAGTCATTCGCGCCGGTGCGGGTATCATCTATGAGATTCCCCACATTTCCACGTTTATCGGACAAAACGGAACGAATAACGCTTCTACCTCTGGTCTCGCCGTTATTCCCACTGGTGCAGCGGGCGTATCACCCGGCGGCGGCAAGATTGTTGCTGCTTCTATCGACACTAGTTCATTGAATTGGACTACCGCCGGCCCCATTTTTAATTCATCTGTCGATTGCAGCGCCTCGCCGTGCAACATTTTGGCAGTGAACCGCAATTTGCGAACGCCGTACGTCATCTCCTGGAATTTAAACGTCGAACAAGCGGTCACCAAAAATTCTTCGCTTACGGTCGCCTATGTCGGAAACAAGGGGACCAAGCTGTACAGCGTAGTGGATATCAATCAAGTGGATCCCCGTTCTCCCGCGGAGAATAGCGCTGTAAACGTTTTTAATCCAAGCGGCGTAATCATTGCGTGTAACCACTGCGAACAGGCCGGTCGTCCGTTCAACCTTAGATTTCCGTTTTTAGGTGTGATCAATTACCTTTCGAATGATTACGAGTCCAAATATCACGGCTTGCAAACGAGCTACACGCAGCGTTACTCGCATGGCTTGTCCTTCATCGCGGGTTATACGTGGGCACATTCCATCGATCAGGCGTCTTTGAACCGCGCCCAACAACCGCAAAATAGCCTCAACCCCCGCGGCGAGTACGGCAACAGTGACCTGGACATCCGCCACCGTTTCACCTTCTCCGTTACTTACGATGTCCCGGATGTAAAGACTTGGGGTCACCTGCTGGAAGGCTGGCAGCTCAACTCCATTATCGTTCTTCAAGGGGGCTTGCCCTGGAGCGTTGTGGATGGCTTCAGCAATGGCAGTGACGTCAGCCTAACCGGTGAATTCAGCGACCGATGGAATTTCATTGGGAATCCCGCTGATTTTTCGCCATCGCGCAACGGAGGCATCCCCTATTTTCCGGGTGACAGTAATTCAGCGTGCAAAGCGCTGGCGACAACTCCAGGTTTGCTGGCTTCTTTGCAGTCGCTAGGATGCTACGTGAAAGGCACTGGCATTCTAACCCCGCCTGGTCCGGGAACGTTTGGCACCATGGGTCGTAACATTTTCCGCGGCCCCGGATATCGCAATGTGGATTTTTCCGTGGTAAAGATCTGGAAATTCAGTGAGCGCTTGAATGTGCAGCTTCGTGGGGAATTCTTCAACCTGTTTAACCATCCCGAATTTGCCAATCCCTATGGAGTCGGAGGGCAACTTGGCAACGTCGATCCTTCTGTGCCGGGCGCTTTCGGTGCTTCGAATATCACGCCAGACGTTGCAGCGGCCAATCCTGTTATCGGCTCAGGCGGCCCGCGCGCCATTCAACTCGGGCTGAAGATTCGCTTCTAGCCGCGATGATCTATCGTCAGAATTAAGTTAAGCCAGAACTACCTCTTGCGCTGAGTCGTCGAAGGTGACGCGCCGTCCGGACTGAATCGCTGCGACGGTCATGCAAATAGCGATCGAGTGACTGTAACCGGCTTCAATGCCGGCATTGGGCGTTTTGCGCGAGCGAACGCATTCCATCCAGTTGCGCATGTGCGCGGACGTAGCGTCATCCCCACCGGCTGCGGCGGCGGTTTCCACGGCGGACGGGGCACTGGCGAGGGAGCGGCGTTGCAGTTGATTGGATTTCATGTTCATTTCGCCGGCCGAATTCGCATCAAGGCCGCCCTCGGAAGTAATAACGTTTTTATCGAGATCCAGCAGACCTCCATTCGAATAGTAGAGTTCCTTGACGCTGCCGGCGGAGTTCGTTTGGCGGGAAGAATAAACAACTTGAAACCCCTTGGAAGGATCGTCGAGCGGACCGTAATCGAACACCGCGGTCATGGTGTCCCAGTTTTTGCGTCCATCGTGCCATAGATAAATGCCGCCGTTGGCGACCACGCTGCGCGGCCGCGGCAAGCCCGTGAACCAATGAACGGTATCAATCTGATGGACCATCCATTGATCCGGAATCCCGCAGGAATAAGGCCAAAAGAGCCGGAACTCCACATACTTGCGCGCATCGAACGGTTCGAACGGGCGATTGATCAGAAAGCGCTTCCAATCGGTGTCTCGCTCGCGAAGAGCGGCGACTAATTGTGGACGCCGCCACCGGCCGGGCTGGTTCACGTTCCAGGTCATCTCCACGCTGACTATATCGCCAAAAGCGCCGGAGCGGATGAACTCGAAGGCGCGACCATAGTTTGCCGCGCTACGGCGTTGCGTGCCCACCTGAAAAATCTTTCCAGTGGAGCGAACCGCCGCGCGAATTTCGCGAGCGTCCTCCATGGTATGCGCGAGTGGTTTTTCCACGTAGACATCGCGTCCCGCCTTCACGGCCTGTATAGCGTGTTGCGCGTGCTGGAAGTCAGCAGTGGCAATGATCACCGCGTCGATATCCGCGCGGGCGTAGAGTTCCTCATTGTTGCGTGCGGGAGCGATTTCTCGGTTAGTCAGCTTATGAAGATGAGCTACGCCTTCTTCCCGGCGGCGGTTCCAAATGTCGGAGATGGCAGACAATTCGAAATTCAATTCTTTGGCGTGCGCCAGGAACGAAGGAGCAAGGGCAGATTGGAAACGGTCAGAGAAACCCACGACGCCAACGCGAACGCGGTCGTTCGCGCCGAGAATGCGGGCATAGCTTGACGCCTTAGCGCTGAGGGCCGAGCCGGTCAGCGTGAGTCCGCCCAGTTCGAGAAATTTTCTCCGGGATAGATTGCTGGCAGTCATGTGGACTTTTTCTCCATTTCCAAAGACACCGCCCCTGCTTTCTGGAGTTGTTCTTTCATCCCGCGCATACTTTGGCGAGTAGATTCTTCCGGTGAGCTGGCGCCATTCCAGTGGGTTTCCAGGCTCATGGTTCCACGATAACCATCTTTCATCAGAGCACGAAACTGACTGACATAGTCGATGATACCGCTACCCATCGCTGCCCATGCAAAAGAGCCATCGGGTTTTCGAATCACGTCTTTGCAATGCATATGCCCGATGCGGTTCTTAGGCAGGCCAGAGTACCCATCCGGGAAAGCAATTTCTCCGGCGTATGCTGCGTTCCCAGGATCCCAATTTAAGAAAAAATTCGGTGATTGCACTTCGTCAAGAGTTTGTACCGCTTCCGCGCCGGTAGCGGTGTTGCATTCGAACTCGTTTTCGAGCAGCAAAACTATGTTTTCTTTTTGAGCGCGAATAGCGGCTTTGCGAAGTGCTTCGTTCATGGCGGCGCGATACGGTTTTTGGTCCTTGAGACGCCAAAAATCGAAGCAGCGGATGCGATTGGTCCCCAGAGATCTGGCAACGGCGACGGCTCGTTCCCAGACCTCGTCCTGCTGATTGAAAGAAAAATCCGCGCCGTACTGAGGTTTCGGCGGGCTGAACGAGGATTTGGGGGCGCCTGGAAAATCAGTTTTGAAAAGAGGGCTGGCAACGTCGGTCACTTGCAATTGGAAGCGGTCAAGCAAGCCGCGAACCTCGGCAATTTCCTTGGCATCCAGGGCGATGATGTTCTTCTTCCAGAGGCCCCGCAATTCCACGTAGCGAAGCCCAAATTCGTGCGAGGCGATTTCCAAGGCTCGAGCAAGGTCCTGCGTGATTTCATCGGTGATCACGGAAAGTTTGAAATACTCAGTTGGGGAAGGTGAAGCGTTAGCGCCACCCACGAGAATGGCTGAAGCAGCGGCGCCTGTGGCAGCAGCAATGAATTGGCGGCGCGATGGACGTCCGGACATGAGCGCTTCTCCCATAAGGCGAGACTAGCTGATTTCTTATTCGCTTGCATTTTATACCGCGTGTCTTTGCGGGAACGTCGTGATTTTACTTGCGACTGACGCTCGCCAGAAATTCGCGGAGGCGTGACTCAAGTTGCATGCGAACCTGGCGAAAGGCCGCGCGTCTCTCTTCGGAAGAACCCGGAACAGCGGCCGGGTCAGGAAGGCTCCAGTGAATCCGCTGAGGCGAGCCGGGAAATACAGGGCAGTGTTCGGCAGCAGAATCGCAAACCGTGATTACCGTGTCGAATTTCTGCCCCGCAAATTCGGCGACGGACTTGGATCGATGCGCGGAGATGTCAACACCGATTTCCCGCATGGCTTCAATGGCGAAGGGATTGACGTCGACGGGTTTTGTGCCCGCGCTATGAACATCCAACGACCCGTGGCTCAGAAAACGAAGCAGGCCCTCGGCCATTTGGCTGCGTGCCGAATTGCCGGTGCAAAGTATCAGGATGCGTTGCGCCATTCGCTAGGCTCCGAGGCTACCGGCGGAAGAGTTGTGCGCAGCAGAGTCACGAGCAGCACGTTGGACCACAGCAAGACGCTTTTGCGGCTGGCTTTTCCGCCCGGATGAACGCGCTTATGAATTTGCCGTCGATTTGCGGACCTACAGCGGCGGCATCCAGTCCAGCGGCGGTAAGGAATTCGGCGGCTTCATCGGCCCTGTAAACGCGCGTGGGATCGACGTCGACCGATTCGAAACCCGCGGCAAGCAGCTTGGAGCGGTATTCATTTTCTTCAAGCGCGCCAGCAATGCAGCCGACCCATAGCTCCATGCTTTTGCGAATATCGTCGGGAACTTCCCCGCGAACCACCACGTCGGAAACGGCCAGCCGGCCGCCAGGCTTCAGGACGCGAAACGCCTCTCTCAGCACGCGATCTTTGTCTCCTGAAAGATTAATTACACAGTTGGAGATAATCACGTCGACGGCGTTCTCTGGGAGTGGGATATTTTCAATCGTTCCCTGGAGGAATTCAGCGTTTTTCACGCCGGCTTTTTTTTGATTTTCGCGAGCCAGCGCCAGCATTTCGTCGGTCATATCCAGGCCATAGGCTTTGCCGGTTGGGCCAACACGGCGCGCGGAAAGAAGAACATCGATGCCGCCACCCGAACCGAGATCCAGGACGATTTCACCGGCTTTCAATTGGGCCAGTGCCGTGGGATTCCCGCAACCGAGAGAAGCGGCAACCGCTTTTTCGGGCAGGGAATTTTTTTCAGCGTCGTCATAGAGATTCTTCGTGATAGGGTCGCATCCGCTCAATTGCGCGCCGCCTCCGCAACACGCGGTGGTGCCACCGGCGGCACGCTGCGCAGCCTCGCCGTATTTTTGCTTTACTACGTCTTGCAGGTTACTTTCGTTCATGGCAGTTATCCTTTAGCCGAGATTCGAATAATTTCACTGGGGGCGACGGCGCTGCTGCGCGTGCAGCATTCGTCATACAGAAAACCAAGCACTTCCCGCAGTGCGCTGGTGTCGGCGGAGTACCACAAAAAGGTGCCCTCGCGGCGAACGGCTACAAGTCCAACATGCCTCAGTTTTTCCAGGTGATGAGAAAGGGTAGAGGCTGGAATGCCCAGTTCGTCCTGAATCTCTCCGGCGATCATCCCCGTGGGGTGCGCGGAAAGCAGCAGCCGCAGGATTTGCAGGCGCGGCCCGGCGCCCAGAGCTGAGAAACGGTCAGCGCAGCGGGTGACCAGCAGCGGGTCGGGCCTCTTCATATTTCGATAGTTGCAGTAATACGGTAGGAAGTCAACCTCCTTTTTTGCCAACACCTGCGTTCCCTCGCGCATCCTATCTTCTAAGGCTGACCAAGATTGCAGTTTGTTTTGCAGGGAACTGAAATGTTTTGAGGTTTTGACCAGCCCTGATGCGCGTGTGATACTTGAGTTTTATGGGGAATACATGAATTTAAGCCGAGTGGCGATAACAATTGGGTTGGCAAGCATGGGCTGGAGCGTTGCGGGAGCGCAGACCCCCGCGAAGACGCAGGACAATCGTCCAGATGCAAGTAAGGCCGCGAGCACGCTGAACCCGCGCGCCGAAGCTTATTACGATTTTACGATGGGCCACATTTATGAGCAGCAGTACGAGTCCACGAGCAGCCCGGAGTTTGCGACGAAATCGATTGATGCGTACAAAAAGGCCTATGCGCTCGACCCTAAGTCACCCGTAATCGGTGAACGCTTGGCGGAAATGTATTGGAAAGCCCAGCGCGTGAAGGATGCGGTGACCGAAGCGCAGGAGATTTTAAAGCGTGACCCCAACGACCCAGCGCCACGGCGGCTATTGGGGCGGATTTACCTCAGGAGCCTCGGAGATATGAATCCGGGTAGTGGGCAGGCGGAAATCGCGGCTAAAGCCATTGAGCAGTACCGCGAAATCTTTCGCTTAGAACCTACAGATACGGAATCGGCATTGTGGCTGGCGCGTTTATATCGGTTACACAATGAACCCGACAAGGCCGAAGAAGTGCTTCGCGCGGTGTTGAAGCAAGATGGAGAAAATGACGCCGCGGTTGAACAATTCATGCAGCTGCTTCTTGATCAAGGAAAATCCGCGGAAGCCGTTGGATTTCTGGAGGGGATTGCCAAGCATTCGGCGTCGCCCACGACTCTGGATCTGCTGGGAGACGCATATACGCAGACAAAGGACCTTGCGAAAGCGGAAAAAGCCTATCGCAAAGCGGCAGAGATGGAGCCTTCCGAATTAAGCCATCAACGCGGCCTGGGTCAGACCTTAGTCGCGGAAGAAAAATATCAGGAAGCGCTTGCCGTGTACCAGAAGCTCGCGGATTTGATGCCGGATGATGCGGATGTTTATGTGCGGCTGGCACAAATTTATCGCGAACTGCATCAACTGGATAAGTCGGAAGAAAATCTAGTTAAGGCGCGGCAATACGCGCCGGGCAGCCTGGAAGTGATGTACAACGAAGCGATGACCTACCAGGCACAGGGTCGGTTCGAAGACGCAATTCGAGTTTTGTCAAACGCCGCCGCTGGCGTAAAAGCTCAAGCAGCGACGCTGCCGACGCGCCGTCATTCACTGGCGATTTTGTATCAACAGTTGGGGCAGCTGTACCGCGAGACGCAAAATTATCAAGCCGCGGTTTATACCTATGAAGATCTGGGACACTTGGGAGATGAAGAAGATCGCAAGGCCCGACAACTGCTGATGGAAACCTATCGTGGCGAAAAGGATTTGCCCAAAGCGTTACAAACCGGAAAAGAAGCGTTGGCAAAATATCCAAAGGATCCCGGAATCCGCGTCAGCATGGCGCTGTTGCTCGCGGAAAATCAGCAAACGGACGAAGCAGTAAAGTTACTGCGAGCGGGAGATTCAAAAACCGCGATGCCAGATCGCGAGACGTATTTGAACCTCGCGCAGATTTACGAGCGGGGACAACGATTTAAAGAAGCGGAGGCGGCTGCTAGGGCCGCGGAAGCGCTTCCGGGTGGGCCGCGCGACAAAGAAATGGCTTGGTATTTGCTCGGAGCCATTTACGAGCGGCAAAAGCTTTATGATCGCGCAGAGATAGAATTCAAAAAGGTGCTGGAAGTAGACCCCAAGAATGATGCGGTACTGAACTATTACGGATACATGCTGGCTGATCGCGGGATAAGGCTGGATGAAGCCGAAGTATTGGTGAAGCGCGCGTTGCAAGACGATCCTTATAATGGGGCATATCTGG
>DATNME010000028.1:0-22411 GCA_035602385.1 Candidatus Dormiibacterota bacterium | reverse complement strand
AGCTCTCAATCCAGAAGGGAAGTGCCGTTACACCATCACTCGCGGTGAAACGAATGTCCGCGCCATTCGCCTGAGTCTTGGTGAAATCAAACGAAGCTCCCAACACCACATGAACCTGATAGCCAGTCAGTGTGCCCCCGCCAGGATTCGCCACAGTTATCGCACTACGGTAAGTTGCACCCGCCGTAGCAACCGTTAACGGCGCGAGCTGTGACGAACCGTTGTAGGACGCAGTGATATTGGCTGTGGCCTGCGTGGTCACACTCGTAGTAATGATGGTGAAGACCACGCTGGTAGCATTTACCGGTACCGTTACACTGGCCGGTACCTGCGCAGCCGTGTTGTCGCTGCTGAGGCTTACGGAAATTCCGCCGCTCGGAGCTGCCGAAGTCAGAGTGACCGTGCCTTGCGAACTGGTGCCCCCAACTACACTGTTTGGGTTCAGCGCCAACGAGCTGACTTTAATTACGGGGCCAATTGTTAAAGTAGCCGTTTGAGAGCTGCCGCTATAGCTGGCCGTGATTGTAGAAATCGTCGATGCAGTAACAGCGCTTGTGGTAATCGAGAAAGTAGCCGTCGTGGCGCTGGCTGCCACCGTTACACTGGCCGGCAGCTGCGCTGCCGTAGCGCTGCTGGTCAGAGTGACAACTGTTCCGCCGCTTGGAGCAGGTCCGCTCAGCGTAACTGTGCCTTGAGAACTATTTCCGCCGACTACACTCGCCGGATTCAAAGCCAGTGAGGTAACAACCACACCGCCGCTTGAAGTGGTCCAAGGCCCGACACTAACAGTTGGCTCCACTGCGGCATATTGCCGGGCGCGAACATAAGCGAAGTTGGCAACCATGTTCTCGCCGCCAAACAGCGCTACTCCTCCGGTAGCCCATTGCGTGTCGCTGGCCTGAAGCTTAAGCACATCGTTGAGATACACATCGATAGAAGATCCGTGCACCGCCATGCGCAGCTTGTACCAGCTGTTGAGATTGATGGCGCCTACAGCGGTGGCTCCCAACCGGATGGCAGTTCCAGTTCCATCGTTGTTTAACCACTTATATGCGAACAGATTGTTGGTGGTATTCAGATCCGCATACAGATTGGCGGAATAGAAATTCGTTGGCCCGTTCACTCTGGTGCCGATACCCCAGTGTCGTCCGCTCTGTTGCAGCCCGTTAGCTTCAAAGATGTAATCGCCAGCGCTGTAGGTCGAGCTGTAAAGAATCTGATTGGGTGGCCGAACCGTAGAACCTTGCGCTATCGTGCCGGTAAGACCGTTGGGTTCTGTGCCGGTCACCACCGACCAGGTTCCGCCGCTGGAGGTCCACTTGGTGGCGTCAATCGAACCCAAACTGAAGTCGTCAAAGAAATCAAACGTGGAGCTACCGCTGGAAGCGCTCACAGCCGTGGAATTTCCGTAGTACATGTACAGCGTGGCGCCATTCACGGCGTCGATGGTAGGTACTTTGACCCACAGGCTGGCGCTGGAAGCTGCAGGATTCCAGTTCTCAATCCAGAAGGGAAGTCCCGTAACACCATCACTGGCGGTGAAGCGAATATCCGCGCCATTCGCCTGAGCTTTGGTGAAATCAAACGAAGCTCCCAACACCACATGAACCTGATAGCCAGTCAGTGTGCCCCCGCCAGGATTCGCCACTGTAAGTGCACTACGGAAAGTTGCAGACGCGGTAGCAACCGTTAACGGCGCGATCTGTGACGAACCGTTATAGGACGCAGTGATATTGGCCGTCGTTTGTGTGGTCACACCAGTAGTGGTGATCGAAAAGGTAGAGGTCGTGGCATTGGCTGCCACCGTTACGCTGGCAGGTACCTGCGCAGCCGTGTTGTCGCTGCTGAGGCTTACGGAAATTCCGCCGTTCGGAGCTGCCGAAGTCAGAGTGACCGTACCTTGCGAACTGGTGCCACCGACTACGCTGGTTGGGTTCAGCGTCAATGAGCTGATTTTGATTGGAGGGAGAACTGTCAAAGTAGCCGTTTGAGAAGTGCCGCTATAGCTGGCCGTGATTGTAGAATTCGTCGGTGTAGTAACAGCGCTTGTGGTAATCGAGAAAGTAGCCGTCGTGGCGCTCGCTGCCACCGTTACACTGGCCGGTACCTGCGCTGCCGTAGCGCTGCTGCTCAGACTAATAACTGCTCCGCCGCTTGGAGCAGGTCCGCTCAGCGTAACTGTGCCTTGAGAACTATTTCCGCCGACTACACTCGCCGGATTCAAGGCCAGTGAGGCAACAACCGCAGTGCCGCTTGAAGTGGTCAAAGGCCCGACACTAACAGTTGGCTCCACTGCGGCATATTGCCGGGTACGAACCGCAGCAAAGTTGGCAACCATGTTCTCGCCGCCAAACAGCGCTACTCCTCCGGTGGCCCATTGGGTGTCGGTGGCCTGAAGCTTAAGCACATCGTTGAGATACACATCGATGGAAGATCCATGCACCGCCATGCGCAGTTTGTACCAGGTGTTGAGATTAATGGTGCCTACAGCGGTGGCTCCTAAGCGGGTGGCCATCCCAGTCCCGTCGTTGTTCAACCACTTATATCCATACAGATTGTTGGTGGTACCCAGGTCGGCATATAGGTTGGCGGAATAGAAATTCAATGGCCCGTTCACTCTAGTGCCGATACCCCAGTGGCGTCCACTCTGTTGCAGGCCGTTAACTTCGAAGATGTAATCGCCAGCACTGTAGGTCGAGCTGTAAAGAATCTGATTGGGTGGCCGAACCGTAGAACCTTGCGCCATCGTGCTGGCAAGACCGGCGGCTCTTGGTCTTAGTCTTGCGGCGCTCACCACCGTCCAGGTTCCACCGCTGGAGGTCCACTTGGTGGTGTCAATCGAACCCGAACTGAAGTCGTCAAAGAAATCAAACGTGGAGCTACCGCTGGAAGCGCTCACAGCCGTGGAATTTCCGTAGTACATGTACAGCGTGGCGCCATTCACAGCGTCGATCGTAGGCACTTTGACCCACAGGCTGGCGCTAGCGGCCGTAGCATCCCAGCTCTCAATCCAGAAGGGAAGTGCCGTTACACCATCACTCGCGGTGAAACGAATGTCCGCGCCATTCGCCTGAGTCTTGGTGAAATCAAACGAAGCACCCAACACCACATGAACCTGATAGTTAGCCAGTATCGTCCCACCAGGATTCGCCACCGTTACCGCACTACGGTATAGCCACGAAGGAAGCCACGCAACGGCCGCAGCCGTACTACTGGTCCCGACCAAGGGTGAAGGGGTTGCGATAACCGGATTTGGGCCCGCTTTCGGAGTGCCGCCGCCCCCTAATGTGGCACATCCCTGTGCGAATACCAAAAGAGCTACGGCCACCAAGGATAGGCATTTACGCGACGTCATGGTTCGTAGCTCTCCTATGCAGCGATTCCAAGAATACCGAGGGCATTTACTGGGCGATTTGTGGAAAATCGCTGGGACATGCCTCTGGCTGGTTCTTTCCAAACTTCGGGCTAATCAAGCGAGCTCGATTGCACGATATAACTACCTTACTTTCTATCGTTTGCAACGACACGAGGGGGACACCTCACGTCATAGACCCTGCCACTGGGCGGGTAGGGCTCGTACCGGTCTCTATTGCAAGAACGATGCCAAGGTGCAGTTGGGTCGCAATGCCAGGTAAGGGCGAGAAGAAACGCTTAATTACGTTGCGTAATCAGGCGAGATATTTTGTTGGTTGGTCCCAAAACCGCCCGGTGTACAGCCACAACATTTGTAAAGTGAGAGTTGGTCGGACGCAATCCACTCAGATTATTGCACGGCTCAAGAGACACCTTGCGAAAATAGCGATCGATGCTCGGGTGATAAAGATTGTAACCCAAATCTTGCAGGAGTTCCTGAACCTCCTCCGCGCTCGAACCCGCAGCCGCCAGGGAATCATAATTAACTTCCAGGAACACAATTGGCCTGGCGGTCGCTAACAGCTTTCGCATGCCCTTTATGACGAACGGCTCCGAGCCTTCAACGTCCATTTTAATGAATGACAGTTTTTCGAAATTTACATCCAACTCTTTCCGCTCAATGATTGCATCGAGAGAATGCATGGGGACTTCCACAACCTTATGCACCGCATTCTTGGCAAGTTCGTTTGGAAAACGGCTCGACCAACCGAGCACATCGCTAAGAACAAAGGTGCAAGTACCTTCTTTCTCGCCCAAGGCGAACTGCATCAGATGGATCGACGATTGTTTCGAACGCTTAACGTTTGCAAGAAATTTTTCCGCTGCCCGCGCATCCGCTTCGAACGAGAAAACCTTACCGGAATCACCCACGGCCTGCGCCATCGTAAGACTTACGTATCCCTTTTGCGCTCCAATATCAAGACACGTGTCCCCTGCTCGAACAACCTGGGCGATCAGCTCGCGCATGGCTGGTTCAAAAGTTCCAAGGTAAAATTCTTGATCGAGAGAGTCATTCGGGTCGATGAACATCTCGAACCCGCCTTCAACTTGCGCCCATCCGGGCTCTGTCCCGAGTGCGCGTAATCTCGCGGTTTGCAAATAGCCTCGAACTTTCCTGACAGCCGACCGGATCATTCCCTCGTCCTTAAAGCCATACGTTCAGTTTAGTCGCACCCGTACGAACTTATTTTACGCCTAGTGAATTAGAATTGAACGCAGAATTGTTTCGTCTGCTTTTCAAGCATCAACCTGTCGGCCGTTACGGTCAGGTGTCAGCCGTTACCGTCAGACCTTTGTTGCTTTTCGCTAAGGCAGTTTCCGGAAATCAGGGTAGTAGTCCGTACACCGTCACTTGGTTGCTGTTTCCTACATAGACCCTGCCGTCGGCAACCGTTGGTACCGCGAATTTCACCGCGCCTCCTGCAGTGTCTCTGCCATTCGCCGCTTGGCTGCTGTTGTAAAGTTCTGTCGCAACATTCGTGGCGTCAAAAGCGTGCAATATGACATTTGGTACTGTCGTGAGCACCGTGTTACTTTGTACGTCTGCCTGAAGGGCCCACACGATGCCATTCGTGTTTCCATTGGCTGATACCGAGGGCGTAGCGCCGGGAAACGCGAAAGTCAGCGCACTGCTGGATGATTGAGTCAGAGTAAAATTATTCAACTGAAAGGCCTTTAGCGAATCATTCCACGCAGCAAAATAAACAAAATTGTTCCAGAAAGCTGGGGTCCCAAATAATCCTCCTGAAAGAGCCGCCAGAGACTGCAACGATGTATCCGCACTCGCGCCGTACTTACCCATGTTGTCGCGATTTAGCACATAAATCACACCTTGTTTGCCCGCGGTAATAAGAAGGTGTGGATACGTTCCCGTTTGATCCGGCACCAGCAGTGGTCCCCCGGACCCAAGATCTAGATCTGCCGCATTCAGCGTTGCTTGGGCGTTCGGTGTGAAGTAATCGGTCACGGCGCCGTTTGCATCTAACTTTAAAACCGTATCTCCGTAGTCGGTTCCGCCCACGTTGGCAGTGAAATTGCCGTTGCCGGTAACAAAATAAATCTTGCCATTAGCATCCGCTGCAGGTGCGCAGCCTGATTGCCAGACGGACGCTCCTCCTGCAAGGGGCGCCGTATTGAAAGCCATCACCTGTTGCAGGCTGGAAGCGTTGTAGCTCAACACCCAGCCGTACCAAGGGCTGGTGTCGCCGTGCGATGCAAAGGCAACGTAGACCACCCCGTTAGCCAACAGCAGCCCGGCGCGCTGGATGTGCGGTAGAGGATCAAATGCTACTCCCGAAAAATTCCCTTGAATCACCACCGGGCCGCCGAACTTTTCTGCGCCGGTTGAAAGACTAAGAGCGTGCAGCCGGTAAACGTAATTCGTCGTGTTTCCCGCTGCCTCCTTGGTTTCAGCCACCACATAAAGTGTGCCCGAGGCGGAATCAATCACCGGCGTGCTGGTAATCCCGAACTCTGGGTATACGGTCACGCAATCGTTAAGAGCTTCAGCACACGGCACCGCAGTGATGCCGGCAGCAGGATTTATGAAACTGGTTTGCCATAGCGGAGTTTGAGACCCACTAGTGGCATCCCAGGCGTAAACACTGTCGTGTTCCGTGGCCACAAAAATTACGTTATGAACTTGCGAGCCGATGGTTAGACTCGGAACGTAAAGAGGCTGACCGAATATTTGGCCATCAACCGGCCAAGAGAAAAGCTTTCCAAACTGAGTCGAATTAACGTTGGACGGGGTCAAAACGGTTTCGGCGGAATTAAGTCCGGTTCGCAAATTGTCATTGTGATAAGAAAGCACGCCCGGAGAATTTGAAACGTACAGAGTTGCGTCAGCGGTGGCATTCGAGTTGACGGCACTAATTGCTGTGACCTTGTGAGAGCGGACGGCGGCAGGGGGAGTATAAAGGCCAGCCGGGCTGATCGTTCCAACAGCAGCCGAGCCTCCAGCGATGTTGTCCACATACCAATTAACGGATGTATTCGTAGTTCCCGTCACCGTCGCCGCGAACTGTTGCGTCTGCGTGAAATTTACCGTTGCGACTGTTGGGACTATTGCTACGGCTGCGTTGGAAGAAGATGCAATGGTCAGTGCCAGGCTGGACGTTTGAGATGATGCCGGAGTGTTTGAGTCTGTTACCTTGAACGCAAGTGCAACAGCATTGCTCGCTGCCGTCGGAGTTCCACTGACTGCCCCGGTTGACGCATTCAGCGAAAGACCAGCAGGAAGCGTGCCACTCGTAAGTGTCCAGGAGTACGGAGCCGTGCCGCCACTCGCAGCAAGTGTCGCGCTATATGCGGCACCAACCACCCCGTCAGGCAATGACGTAGTAGTGATTGTCAGCGTTGGCCCCGCAATCGTCAACGAAAGCGTTGCGGTTGCCGACGCTGCGGGTGAAGCCGAATCAGTGACTTTAAAAGTCCGCGACGTAGCACTGCTTGACGCCGTTGGAGTGCCGCTAATGACGCCGGTCGCCGAGTTCAAAGAAAGTCCAGCCGGCAGCGTTCCACCCGCGAGTGTCCAGGTATAGGGACTGGCCCCCCCGGTCGCAGCGAGCGTCGCGCTATACGCTGTTCCTACCTGACCGTCCGGCAATGACGTCGTTGTGATCTGCAGCGCTGGCCCCGTAACCGTCAGCGCAAACGTTGCGGTTGCCGACGCTGCGGGCGAAGCCGAATCAGTGACTTTAAAAGTTAGCGACGTACCAGTGCTTGACGCTGTTGGAGTACCGCTGATAACACCGGTCCCCGCATTCAAAGAAAGGCCAGCCGGAAGAGTTCCGCTCGCGAGCGTCCAGGTATAGGGACTGGTTCCCCCGGTCGCAGCGAGAGTCGCGCTATACGCTGTTCCCACCTGGCCGTTCGGCAACGACGAGGTAGTGATCTGCAGCGCTGGCCCAGCAATCGTCAGCGAAAGCGTTGTCGTTGCCGACGCCGCGGGTGACGCAGAATCAGTGACTTTAAAAGTCAGCGACGTAGCATTGCTTGACGCCGTTGGAGTGCCGCTAATAACCCCAGTCGCCGCATTCAAAGAAAGTCCAGCCGGCAGCGTTCCACTCGCCAGCGCCCATGTATACGGGGTAACTCCACCAGTGGCCGCAAGTGTTGCGGTATAGGCACCGCCGACTTGTCCATTCGGCAACGATGAGGTCGTGATTTGTAGCGGCGGCGTTGGTGCGGCCGCAATCGTCAGTGAAAGCGTCGCAGTTGCCGAAGCCGCGGGCGAAGCTGAATCAGTGACCCTAAAAGTTAGCGAAGTAGCATTGCTTGACGCCGTTGGAGTACCGCCAATGACCCCCGCCGTCGCTGCATTCAAAGAAAGTCCCGCCGGCAGCGTTCCACTCACCAGCGCCCACGTATACGGAGTAACCCCACCACTCGCCGCAAGTGTTGCGCTATAGGCAGTACCAACTTGTCCGTTTTGCAACGACGAGGTCGTGATTTGCAGCGCTGGCGCTACTGCGGCAATGGTAAGGGGAAGTGTCACGGTCGCTGAAATGGAAGGCGACTCTGAATCGCTCACCTTGAACGTCAGTGGACTCGTGTTGCTCGTTGCTGTCGGGGTGCCGCTAATCACGCCAGTCGCCGCATTCAAAGAAAGCCCAGCCGGCAGCGTTCCATTCGCCAGCGCCCAGGTATACGGAGTAACCCCACCACCCGCCGCAAGTGTTGCGGTATAGGACGTGCCCACCTGACCGTTCGGTAGTGACGTGCTCGTGATTTGTAGCGTCGCCGGGGCAATCGTAAGCGCCAGTGTTACGGTCGTTGCATCAGCTGGGGACTCTGAATCCGTCAACTTAAATGTCAAAGGCGTGGCACTAATCGCCGCCGTCGGGGTACCCGTAATTGCACCGTTTGACGCATTTAACGAAAGCCCAGCAGGCAATGTCCCGGCACTGACTGTCCACGTGTAAGGACTGGTCCCCCCACTTCCCGTAAGTGTTGCGCTATACGGAGCGCCAACTGAACCACTTGGCAGAGAACTTGTAGAGATTACGAGTTCGGGCGGTCCAATCGACACGTTGAATGCGCCAGCTACCGCTCGAGCTGCTGAATCGGATACTTCGGCCGTGAAGTCAAACGAGCCTATTGTGCTTGGGCTGCCCGTTATTTGTCCCAAGCTCGAAAGCACTAACCCTGGAGGAAGCACTCCGCCCCTAACGCCCCACTTGTACGGAGCTGCCCCACCAGATGCGTTCAGGACTGTGGAATAAGTCCTGCCAACGCGCCCACCCGTTAAGGGAGAAACGGTTGCGATAACCAGCGGATTGGGGCCGGGTTTTGGGGTCCCGCCGCCCCCTAAAGTCACACATCCCTGTAGGGTTCCAAGAATTACAATAAGGCTAGATAGCCATAAGAGTTGCGACCGCCGTGGCGCTGCCTGCATCCCGCGTTTCTCCCCTGGATCTCACGACGCCCATAAACCGGCCGCCATTCGTCTTCCGAAGTGAATCGTATAGCCAACTTCTACGGCTTGCTGCTCTATATCGTACAGGGAACAAGAGGCCCGTTGTCAATACGGGAAATTCCTGGTTTTATTATAACCCTTGTTGTTGCTATTGTTTACGAGCTTAGCAAGTCACGGTTGCTGCACCTAGTGGATGACGGAGCCAAACCTACGAAATACGGAAGACTCCACGCGTGTAATGACGTTCGAAATACTTCTGGTATTCGCCGGTTCGGGCCTCGGCTAGCCAGACCGGGTTCTTCTGATACCAATCGATAGTCTCTTTGAGACCGTAATCGAATTGATAACTCGGCCGCCAACCCAATTCAGCCCTTAACTTGCCACTGTCTAGCGCGTATCGTCGATCATGTGCCAGGCGGTCGGTGATAAATTTCACCAAACTCTCTGGCCGGTTCAATATCCGCAAAATCTTTCGGGCTACCTCGATGTTCTCTAATTCGCATCCTGCACTGACATTGTAGATCTCGCCTAACTTTCCTTGTCGAAGGATCAGGTTAAGCGCCCGGCAGTGATCCGAAACATGAATCCAGTCGCGGACGTTTCGTCCATCGCCGTAAACCGGGAGGGCATCATTAGCCAGCGCTTGAGAAATCATCAGCGGGATAAATTTTTCCGGGAATTGAAAAGGGCCGTAGTTGTTTGTGCAACGTGTAATGATGGCAGGAAATCCGTAAGTCTTGAACGCCGCCAGCACCATAAGATCCGACGCTGCTTTGCTCGCTGCATAGGGGCTGGTCGGCGCGAGCGGCGAATCTTCTCTCGATTTTTCGTCCTGCCCCACGCTGCCATAAACTTCGTCGGTGCTCACATGAAGGAATCGCGCCACGCCGCTCCCGCGGCAGGCGTCGATTACATTCCAAGTTCCCTCCACGTTAGTTCGCACAAATGGCCTGGCATCTTCGATGCTTCGATCCACGTGGCTTTCCGCGGCAAAGTGAACCGCGGCCTCGCAATTGCCAACGCTTTCGCGCAAGGATACATCGCAAATATCCAGCCGCACAAATTTTACCCGCGGGTCGGCTAGCAATCCTTCCAAATTACGCAAATTTCCCGCGTAAGTGAGCTTGTCTATGATTACAAGTTCGTCTGAGGGGTAATCTTGCAGCGTTTGATGGACAAAATTCGATCCGATAAATCCTGCCCCGCCCGTGACAAGTATGCGCACTGTCAGTCTGTTTCTACCGAGGTTTGAGGTTGTCCAACCTTGCTCACTGAGTTTTCTCTCACCAGATTATTCGCCCGCCATAAAGATTCGAACGTGCCCGCATCTGTCCACCACCCCTCCAGAATCTCATGCGTGAGCTGATTTCCGGCTACATAAGAATTATTTACGTCGGTGATTTCATACTCTTGCCGCTTGGAAGGACGCAATGTGCGTATCCGTTCGAACACCGTGGCATCGTAAAAATATAGCCCAATGACCGCATAAGATGACGCCGGCGATTTTGGCTTCTCTTCAATACGCACAATTCGTCCTTTATCGAAAACCGGAACTCCGAACCGCTCCGCATCGGGAACCTCTTTGAGCAGTACCTTGGCCCCCCGGTCCTGCTCTTCGAATTTTTGCTTTGCCGGGAGAACGCTGCTTTGAATGATGTTGTCTCCGAGAATTACGCAAATCTTTTCGCCGTGCGCAAAATATTCTGCCAGCCGCAATGCATCCGCAATCCCGCCTTCTCCCTCCTGGTAGGCAAAATTAAGCTGTTGCAGACCAAAATCTTTGCCGTTTCGCAGTAACCGCAAAAAATCACCCGCGCTGCTTCCTCCCGTCACAATCAATATGTCGTTTATACCCGCGTCCACAAGCGTCTGTAACGGGTAGTAGATCATCGGTTTGTCATAAATCGGAAGAAGATGTTTGTTGGTGACCCGCGTCAAAGGATGAAGTCGCGAGCCCGTCCCTCCCGCCAAAACAATACCCTTCATCACTGCTTCCCTGATTTCGTTGGATTCGCCATGCTCGGATTTGCCCCGTTCGGATCTGCTACGCCCGGACCGGGAACAATCTCCGCCGCGGACTGGGATGTCCCACCGCGTTCAACCATGTAATCAAGAACCGTTGTCTGCCAAGGTCTCATTCGAATCCCATGCTTTTCCAGACTGCTATTCGAGAGTGCGGAATATTTTGGACGTCGCGCAGGCCGCGGCATATCTGCAGTGCCGATCGCTTCAACGCTTACATCTCGTAAGCCGGCAATCCTCACCAGCTCGCGCGTGAAATCATACCAAGTGCACTCTCCCGAATTACTTGCATGATAAATCCCCTGCGCGTCGGAACGCACAAGTTTTACGATCGCCTTCGCCACATCCCGGTTAAAAGTTGGACTGCCAGTTTGGTCGTTTACTACGCGCAACCTCTTCTCCCGCTTGGCTAGCCCCAGCACAGTGTTGGGAAAACAGCGGCCGGTCGCCCCGAAAAGCCAGGATGTTCTGACTATGCAACAGTCTGGCAGGATAGCTTGGATACTTTTTTCGGCCTCTGCCTTCGATTTGCCGTAGACATTGATCGGGCACGTTTCGTCCGTGGTCTCGTAGGGAGTGTTCTTTAGCCCACTGAAAACGTAATCGCTGCTGAGGAAAAGCAATTTGCATCCCACTTCACCCGCCGCCCGCGCAATATGGATAGCACCCTCGCAGTTCACTTCGCGAGCACGTCCCGGATTCGTTTCGCAACCGTCAACGTCCGTATACGCAGCCAAAAGAATCGTCCAGTCTGGACGGTATTGACATAGATATTCTTTCGAGCGTTCTTCATCCCGAATGTCCAGATCACGGGAACCAATTCCCCTAACCGTGTCGCCTTCCCACTCTTCAACAAGGACTCTTCCCAGCAGACCTGTTGCCCCGATCACTAGGATTCGCATTTTTTTATTTGCGCTGCGTTTCCCAATCGTAGCCAATTTCCGGGTGGTCATACGCTAACCGGCCTTCGTCGGCGGGGTCGTAGTAGCGGTCCGTCACGTAAACTAACTGAGCGGGCTGCGTGCCCAGCACTTTATATCCGTGGCCGACTCCAGGTGGAATCAGAATTTCCCAGGGTTGCAACTGGCCCGCGTAAACAGTGTTAATCGCGCCAAAAGTCCGGGAAGTGCGCCGCAAATCGTACAAAAATACTTGTAGCATGCCGCTGATGGGGGCCCAAAGATCCGTTTGCTGGTAGTGGTAGTGAATGGCCTTGATGGTTCCCGCGTACGCCAGTGTTGTTGATACCTGAATTTGCGCGCCACTTCCGCCCGCCATCCGGCCCGCAATCCCGGTTGATCCCAGGCGCGCTAACTCCATGAAGCTTCCTCGGTCGTCCGGATGAACCTTCAAACCCTCGATCTGCACTCCATCGATTAAGTCCGGAGAATTGGGCGAGGCGATGATTTTTCCCTGAGTCTTCGTCGAGTATTTATTCAGAATAGCTAGCCGAAGACCGTTTCGTTCTCCGACAAGCGTGACGCCTTTTTCGGCAGGGGTCGCCTGGTTCATTGGGTTCGGTCCATGGGGTTGCATTTATCTTCGAGGAGTATAAACGCCACAGGCCCTGTTTGCTAGACAGCACACGCACAATCTTCCCAAAACGAGGCACTACGGCGAGAAGTTATTACCAATCGCCCTTAAACACTTTGAATAAATGTTATCGCAGACTTTACTATCGTAGCGTGAGCTTAATATAGTCGAACGCCATCGTGTAGCCCGTGCTCGCGGAATTACGCCCAACAGCGATGAACTTGAAAGCAGCATCCCCTGCTGCGGTTACAATCATATTTCCAAGATCAAACTCCGCAAAAGCCTCCGAAGCCGCATATCCGTCTCGGAACGGGCCAACACTCCTGCCATTCACGGTTAACTGCCATATGCCTCGAGTAGTGAATTTTTTGATTCCCACTTTCACATCGTAAGTTCCCGGCTTGGCTATGTTCAATTTGTAGGCGATGTTGTCCCCGAGTTTAGCAGCATTGAAAAAAACGCCCATCCCATCGGTAAAACCAGAATACGAAAGTTTTTCGACTAGGGGTCCAGAACTAATGGCCGGCATGGATTCTGGCTCATAAATAATCGATGGGTTCACGATGGTGAACGAAGCCGAGGCCACCTTGCTGTTGAGGAATCCAGTTCCCGTTGCTATAGCTTTTACCGTGGCCGAGGAGTTCAACACGAATGGCTTCACGTACCTTGTTGAAGCAGTTGTGGGAGTATTTCCATCAGTAGTGTAAAAAATGGAAGCCTTGGACATGGAGTCCGTAATGGAAACAGTAACGGAGTTTTGGTATGTCCCTGAAGCCGGGCTAATAACCGGCGTCGCAGCCTGCGGAGTAGCGTTCAGTAATCCATATACATCCACTTCGCTAACTGTACCTATGTAAACTTTTCCGTTCGCCACCGTGGGAACCGCAAACTTAACTGCGTTGCCCGCCGTATCGCGATTGTTTATGGCTTGAGTCGAATCATAGAGTTCATGCGTGATGTTGCCGGCATCATGCGCCAGAAGGATCGCCGGAGCTGCAGGCGGACCCGTCGCCCCGTATGAACTGCTGTTTACCGTCCATACGATTCCATTTGTATTTCCGTTGGCGGAGATCGCAGGGGTGGCGCCCGGATAACTGGAAAAACTATTTGATCTCGTAAGGTGTGCAAAATCCAGAGTGTCATTGACCACCGGAATAGTTTTTAGGTAATCATCCGTTCCCCACCAGTACGTCGTATTGTTCCAGTAGGCAGGCAACCCACGAACACCGCCAACCTGGTTCGCTGCGGACTCCTGAACTATTTCCGGATCGGACGCGCACCCTTGGCAGTAATGTTGATTGTTGGTGGTCATCTGATCGCGATCGACCACATAGATGCGTCCTTCTTTGCCGGACTGTACTAATAAGTGTGGATGAACTCCAGGTTGATCCGGAAGCAAAACAACACCGCCGGACCCGACATCTATATCATAAGCATTCAAGGCGTCTGTATTAAATGGACTGAAATAGTCCGCAACGGAAAAAGCTCCACTGCTCGCGGCGAATTTGACAATGCTGTTGCCCAATTGCAGCGGAGGTGACTGACTAAATTTTCCGTTTCCGGTCGCGACATACAAATTACCCGCTGCATCCGCCGCAATTCCCGCACCACCCGCCCACAAACCGCCACCGTCCCAGTTCGATGTCGGGGTGTATACGCCTTTTTGCTGCAAACTCTTCTTATCGTAAGCAAAAAGCCATCCGTGGAATGGCCAAACTTCGCAATGGGATCCAAATCCAACATATACCAACCCATTCGCAAGCAGCAGTCCCGGACGACTGAGTTGATGAAGCGCATCAAACGCCAGGTTGCCGCCGGAACTTCCATCGCCCGTGCCTGGCACCGTCGCATTAATCACAGCAGGACCGGGCGACTTTTCATTGCCGGTGAAAATGTCCAGGACGTGCAGACGGTGGAAAAACGTATTCCCGAAAGCCGACTTCGCTTCTACGTACAGGCTCCCGCTTGCCATATCAATGACTGGTGTGCCGGTAACGCCGATGAGTGGGCCAATGTTTTGACAATTGAAAGTCGTGGCATCCTTCATCGGGGTTTCGCCGGCCTGGGCCCCGTGAGCCGCGTCAACAAGGTTTGCCTTCCACAGCGGCGCGGCATTCGCACCGGTATTGTTATCAGCATCGAACGCGTAAACCGAGTCCGCTTCTGTCGCTACGAACACAACATTATGAACACCCCTGCCGGGAATGGAAAGATTCGACACATAAAGCGGTTGCGCAAAAACATATCCATCGACCGGCATGGCGAACAGCTTTCCAAACTGGTTGGGATTTACGTTCGCGGGCGTCAATATGATCTCTTGCGTATTTTGCCCGGTGCGCGCGTTGTCGTTGTGCTGCGTCAAAACATTGACTTGTGCCGGGGCTGAAACCGAAACCAAAGACGCCAAAAACGACAAGCAAACTGAATTTAAAATGAAAGGCTTAAATCGCGAACCAAATTTTTTAAGAACGAGTGGAAGATACACTTTGAACCCCGTGGCAACAGCGCTGGACGTCTACATATGGGATGGGATTTCAGCTTAAAAGGTGGCGGGCATAAAAGCAAATTCACGGTCAGTTTGCGAGAAATTCTTGGCAGTAATGCACACTTTCTCCGAAAATCTGCATCATCAAACGCCGTCAGTCGTCTCCCCTACTCCAAAATAGCTGCAATCCGGGTGATGAAACACGATCGCGCTTACGCTCGCTTCCGGATCCATCATGAATCCCTCGGTAAGCTCCACGCCTATCTCCTCAGGGCGCAGCAACTTCCATAGAGGCGCCTGATCCTCCAGGTCCGGACAAGCCGGATACCCAAAGCTGTAACGCTTCCCGCGATATCGCGAAGTAAACCTCTGCGCCATCGTCATCTCCGCAGGGTCTGGGAATCCCCAGTCTTCTCGTATCCTCCGGTGCAGCCATTCCGCGCACGCTTCCGCGCTTTCAATCGCCAGCGATTGCAGTCCATGCGATTTAAAATAATAGCCGTCGTTCTTGGCCTTTTCGCCGCGCTCCCGCACGCCTTCACCCGCGGTAACCACGAACAGCGCCACGTGGTCGCGCTGGCCATTTTTTGCGGGCAGAACGTAATCGCTCAGGCAAAGATAATCTCCCGCGCGCTGCCGCTTAAAATTAAAGGTATGCACCGGCTCGGTTCCCCCCGGTGCGAACAATCGCAGCGCTTCCCCATCTGATTCGGATTCAAAAAATTGCCAGACCGCGCGAACCTTCATGAATTGCGCTGCCTCGTTCTTCACCTCTTCCATGCTTTCGTAAAGTTCCACGGCTTTTGGCTCGCGCGCCGCGAATTGCTTCGCAAAGTCGCCGCGAAAACCCAAATGCCGACCGTAAAGCATATAGGGATTGATATAGCTCCATATCTCAGGCAGATCCGGCACCAGCCGCACTTTGCGCTCCAGGCTTGCGACCGCTGGAATAGGTAAATCGGTGCGCACCTTGGCAGACCGCGTTACTTTTGGCGCGCTCACCACGCTTACCGTGGTCGATATCACCACGCCGTCACCGCTCGCCTTATGCGCCTCCAGCACCGATTCGCGCGTCGCCGGATCCATCAACTCATTCATCAACCGCAGCCCGGTCATCGCATCCTTCGCATAACAAACCGCGTTTCCATAACTCGGCGCAATCTTCGTCTGCGTAAACTTTCCGGAAAGCGCCGCGCCTCCTACCAGAAGTGGTATCGACACGCCGGCATCCCGCAAGTCATTTGCGGTGATCACCATTTGTTGCGCGCTCTTCACCAGCAGCCCCGACAGTCCGATAGCGTCAGGGTGGTGCGCCTGATAAGCCTTGATTAACTCTTCTGGCGGTACTTTAATCCCCAGGTTCACCACCTCGTAGCCATTATTTTTTAAAATAATCTCCACCAGGTTTTTTCCAATGTCGTGAACATCGCCTTTTACCGTCGCCAGCACAATTTTTCCGCGCTTCGCCGTATCCGCCTTTTCCATGAACTGTTCCAGATGTCCCACGGCTGCCTTCATCGCTTCCGCCGATTGCAGCACTTCCGCGACAATCAATTCGTTGGCATTGAAAAGCCGTCCCACCTCAGCCATTCCCTTCATCAACGGCCCATTCACAATATCCAGCGGCGCTGCTCCTTCAGCGCGTTTTCTGTCCAAATCCGCCACCAAACCGTCGCGCGTGCCTTCTATAATGTAGTTCGCCAACCGCTCGTCCAGCGGTATATCTTCGGGCTTTAATTTTTCCTTTTTTACCGCCGTCCGGAAATGTTCGGTAATCGCCATGATGTGGTATTGATTGATCGCCGCGCGCTGCTCTTTGTTTTGTTCGCGCCAATCCGCTGGCGCGCCTTGCAGTAACGCCGCCTGCGGATGACCTTCCTTCACACCCTGCGGAGGATGTGAAAACAGCAGATTCTCCGCCAGACGCCGCTCGTTTTCCGGAATCGAAGCAAACCGCTCCAGCTTTTCCGTATTTACAATCGCCAGGTCCAGGCCGGCTTTTGTGCAGTAATACAAAAACACCGAGTTCACCACTTCTCGCGCGCCCGCCGGCAATCCAAAAGACACGTTGGAAATTCCCAATATCGTTCGCGCATCCGGAAGCGCCTTCTTGATCAACCGGATTCCTTCCACGGTTTCCACCGCGCCGCCAATATAATTTTCATCTCCGGTCGCGCAAGGAAAAACCAGCGGATCGAAGATAATGTCTTCCGGCCCCATTCCGTATTTGTTCAGCAGCAATTCATACGAACGTTTTGCAATCGCCAGCTTTCGCTCGCGCGTGAACGCCTGCGCTTGTTGTGGGTCTTCATCGATGCACCCCACCACTACCGCTGCGCCAAACTCATGAGCCAGCGGCGCTACTCGCTCGAATTTTTCTTCGCCATCTTCCAGATTGATGGAATTAATTATCGATTTTCCCTGGCAGTACGTCAGCGCCAGACGCACCGCCACCACGTCGGTGGTGTCGATCATGATCGGCGCTTTGATTTTTCGGATCAGGTTTTCGTAAAACGGCTCGATATCCTTGCGCTCATCGCGGTCCGTGCTCTGCAGGCAAACATCCACAACATGCGCTCCGCCGCGTACTTGCCGCCTGGCTATTTCTGTCGCTTCCTCCCAGTTTTCGCCCGCTACCAGGTTCTTGAACAATCGCGACCCGATTACATTCGTCCGTTCGCCCACCAGTAACGGCCGCGTTTGATCGTCCGCTTCAATGGCTTCAACCCCGGTATAAATTGCGCGATGTGTCTCCGCTGGACGCACCCGCGGCTTCTTTCCTTCCACCATTTGCGCGATCGCTCGAACGTGTTCTTCGGTTGTTCCGCAGCACCCGCCGACCAAATTCAGCCAGCCTTGATTCACGAATTTTTCCAACTGCGCCGCCAAACTCGCCGGCGTCTCCAGATATTTTCCCTCTTCATCCGGTAGCCCTGCGTTTGGATAGCACGAAACATATTCATTCGTCAGTTGGCTTAACGTGCGAATGTGGTCGGTCATGAATTCAGGGCCGGTCGCGCAATTCATGCCAAACGCCAGAGGTCGCGCATGACGAAGCGACGCCCACATCGCCTCCACGCTTTGCCCCGCCAGCATCGATCCCATCGGCTCAATGGTCACGGAAATAATCACGGGAACCGGCGTCCCGATTTCACCCGAAAGTTTGTTCACCGCCAGCAACGCTGCCTTGATATTTCGTGTGTCTTGACTTGTCTCTATCAGCAGCAGGTCCACGCCGCCTTCCACTAGCGCTTTGGTCTGCACGTAGTACGTTTCGCGCAATTCTTCAAACGTTACTCCGCCAGTCACGGTAATCGCTTTCGTGGTTGGTCCCACCGAGCCCGCCACAAACCTCGGCTTGGCGCTGGTGCTGAATTCATCTGCCGCCTGCCGGGCTAACTCCGCGGCGCGTCTGTTTAATTCGGCTGAATCCTTTGCCAAACCATATTCCGCCAGCACGATCGAAGCTCCGCCAAAACTGTTCGTTTCAACGATGTCCGATCCTGCCGCAAAATACTTCCGGTGAATGTCCAGAACCACATCCGGCCGCGTGCGCACCAGAATTTCGTTGCAACCTTCCAGCGCCGCCCCGCCGAAATCCGCCGCCGAAAGATCGCATTGCTGCAACATCGTGCCCATCGCCCCATCAAGCACAAGAATCCGCTGCTCCAACAGTTGGCGCAGGGCTTTCGCGGAGTCAGCTAAATTCTGCATCTAGGGCAGATCCTTTTCTTTGGGTACTGCAAGCGGGGACTTATATCAGGCGAGATTCCGGAGCCGCGCTATCTGGTTATTTTACAGGGTATTGCCCTCAGAATCGAATCACCATTTCGTACCTCTCCGTCGCCCCACGGATACACCCTATCCGTCAGTAACAGTTCGAGAACAGCCTTTCTTTACGTCCTTGCCCCTTAGGCCAGTTTTCAATACGCTCTTTCTACAGTGGCTACCAAGCGCGAAAGTTCCAAACTGGTTGTCTGTCTGCTCTCGCCGCACCCTTTGGTGCTGAGTGAGTTTGGGCGTTTACTCGCCAAAGCCACCCAATTTAAAGTTGTTTCCAAGCTGCTGGAATCCACTCTCGCTCCCGATATGCGCAATGTCGAGCTGCCCAAAGCGCAAGTCTATGTCGTTGACGCCCATGCCGCGCGCCAGGCTACCGGTTCCCTACTCACCAATCTTCTCGAACGTTATCCCGACGCCCGTCTGATTGTCGTTGGCGATCAGCACAACGAGAGCAACAGCTATTCTCTTCTTCGTTTGGGCGTAAAGGGCTTGCTCACCTATGTGGAAGCGCGCGACCAACTTATGCGCGCCCTGCCGCTGGTTGCCGAAGGCGGCTTCTGGGTGCCGCGCCAGCTTCTTTCCGGCTTTGTGGACTCTATTCTCAGTGGACAAGGGCGCCGCATTAAAACCGACAGCGTCGCGAACCTTAGCCGCCGTGAACAGGAAGTTTTGGATTCACTTTTGGAAAATCTCTCCAACAAAGAAATTGCCAGCAAACTAAATATTGCCGAGCGTACCGTCAAATTTCACGTTTCCAACCTTCTCACCAAATTCGGAGTTCGCCGTCGCGCCGATCTTATCCTGCTCACTTTTCAGCGCCGCCTCTCTGCGCAAGCCTGAAACATTCCTGAACAATTCCTGAACGCCTGGGCGTTCAATCGCTGAACTTGAACCGGATGATGCACCACAACGCCTGCACTCCATCCTTCCAGGTAATCTTTTTTCCCTCTTCGTACGTTCGTCCCGCGTAGCTGATAGGAACCTCATAGATACGCCATTTCCCTTTAGCGATCTTAGCGGTGATCTCCGGCTCGAAACCGAACCGGTCGGATTTGATCTCGATGTTCTCAAGCACTTCTCTTCGAAAAACTTTGTAACACGTCTCCATGTCCGTCAGTTTTAAGTTCGTGAAAATGTCGGAGAGCAGCGTCAGCATCTTGTTTGCAACGTAGTGCCAGAAGTAGTGCACTCGTTGCGGCCCGCCGAGGAATCGCGATCCAAAAACCACGTCAGCGCGCCCGTCAAGAATCGGCTCCAATAACTTTGGATAATCCCGTGGGTCGTATTCCAGGTCCGCGTCCTGCACCAGCACAATGTCGCCCGTGGTTTCCGCAAATCCGCGCCGAAGCGCCGCGCCCTTGCCCTGATTTTTCGGTTGAAAGAAAATTCGCAAATCGCGAACTTCTACGGGATCCCCGCCATCGTGCGCGGTTACTTCGGCTTCGCCTTTTTCTTTTTGCGTTGCCATGTTTTCCAGTATTTCCCTGGTTCCATCTGTTGAACAATCGTCCACGATAATTACTTCTCTGCGCATCTTTCTGTCCAGCACCCGCCGCAAAATCTCATCCAGCGTCGCTTTCTCGTTGTAAACCGGTATCACCACGGAAACCAGTGGGTCGTCTATCGCTGAAGGGTGCCGTCGCAGGGCGCTCATAAGGGTTCAAGGATTGTAAAGGTCATCGTGGGAGAGAGTAAAGCGCAGCGAACTCTTGCGCAAAACGAGCTTGCCCACTCAGTACGAAACTATCCGCTGCCGCAAGATGATCCAAACTCAGGTAGTGGGTCAGCGCTAATCAGGCGTTTAGACCATTAGTTGGCGGGGACCCCATTACCAATAGTGACCAGAAAGTATGCCACTTTCCGATAAGGTGAAAGTTCGGGATTACTCGTGCAGGACGACGGTCAAGAGAGACTTGTTGATCTGGAGGCCCCCATTGTACTTGATGAAACCGAGCTTTCTGAATTTGTTCATGAAAAAGTTGACCCGCGAACGCGTCGTGCCGATCATCTCCGCCAGGGTTTCCTGCGACATTTTAGGGAGTACGCCCTGGGGCAGGTCTTCCTTACCATATCGGGCAAGCAATAGGAGAGTGCGGGCGAGCCGCTTCTCGCTCGAGTTGAAGAGCTGATCGATCAGGTCCTCTTCAATTCGGATATTCCGTGCCAGCATGAAATTGAGGAACCTGTCGGAGAAGGCATGCTCCGCGTGAAGCACCCTGAACATTTCATTCTTTTCAATTTCGAGCGCAGCGCTGTGGGTAAAAGCGGTAGCCGTCCCCATGCGAAAGGACTGACCTGCCAGACAGCCTTCACCAAAGAAGTCGCCCGGTTTCAGAATGGCGACGACCGCCTCTTTGCCGACTTCATTCACGACAGAAAGCTGTACGCCGCCTGTTTGCAAGTACAAAATGCTCTTAGCATCGTCACCTTGAGAGTAGACGACATCTGCTTTCTTAAGCACTACGACTTTTTTCGCTATTCCGGTGGTCTCGAGAAACTCCTGGACATCGAAGGCGGATTCCTGCGTGGACTTAGTTTTGGATTTACTGTTACGGGAAGCAGCGATTTTTGGCATAACAACACCTCGCTGCAGAAAGCGTATCACGATTATGAGGGTCAAGAGGGATGAGGGATGAGGGATTGCCGGTCAGGGCACCGGTTGAACCGGCAGCTCCGCGAAAAGTTTTGCGAAATGCGGGGCGCTACTTCTTTGAAAGCTCGCCCTCGAAATGGCCTTCAACATCTTCGCGACTTAGCGGTTTTCTTGCTTTGGTCAATACAATCGAGTAGACGATCTCATTACCTGCGATCTGCGCGGTGAGAAATGCCCCGTCATCCGGCAGATCTTGATAGATAAATCTCACTTTCCTGCCGTCTTCAAGTTTCTTGACCCACTCTTCATCTGGCATGTCCGTGACCTCGTGGGAAGTCAAAGAGGAGTGTGTCACGTGGCGACGCTGATTGTCTCTCTGTTAATCGCGGCGATTGGCGTTTTTGGCTGTGACAGTAACGTCAACATGAGCGCCCCTTTTGAGCTTTACATCATCGCCATGCTCGTCGGTTAGCGTATTTTCAAAACGGAGATCTCGATGCCGGCGGTCGGGCCCGTCAATAGCAACGTGTGCCTTTTCCGGCAGCCTCGCTCGTGGAGGCGGGATGATTTTGTCGATGGTTCCGGGAAGGGTGATACTGGGCTGTTCGGGAATTCTTGCTGTATCCAGTTTCAGTTCCGCTATTCTTGCGGACCTGGCCATGCGCGGCTTCGCCAATTCCGCCTTGACGCTGGTGCGTGTCGCGTCGCGGGGTTCTTTCTTGCGTTTCTTGCGCAGCATGTCCATATCTTCGCCTTGAGACGGAACCCGCGCAGCCCCATTTCGCACAGTTTCGAGGCATTTGACAGCGGCAGGTTAACTCTCGATTGGTCGAAGTACCGAACAATAAGGTGTCCAGCGTGAAGCTGCAGCGAGCAAGTCGCGGTGATGATGCGGCAGCTTGTATCCGAGCCTCTGGCCACTGACTTCCATGTGTTCTGTTGGAAGGCCGCTAGGTGAACTCAACTCCTTCCATGAGAAGGCCGGTATGAGTCAAGAGTGTTTTTCTCTTTTTGTTTTCTCTTTCCTTCCTGTGGATTCCTTGCATTCGAGCCGGGCCGCCTCTGTCGCCATCCTTCCATCCGCACTCTTGGTTGAGCGATTTTCGCTCGGTGCATGGTGGGCGTTCCCAATTCAGTAGGTGCTGCTACCTGATAATCGACC
>DATNME010000027.1:0-59293 GCA_035602385.1 Candidatus Dormiibacterota bacterium | reverse complement strand
TGCAGCGCCTTGTCAGGCCGCAGAGAGCGCACTGATCGTAACGTAATATCCGTCCGGATCTCGGAGCGAGAACTCCTTGGTTTGAGTGTTCGGATTCACGTGTGGCTCCTCTTCGAGCCGAGTGACGAGAGAGCGTGCCCTTTGAAGCGCCAGGTCGAAATCATCGACACGGAAGAACAACAGGAGCCCGTTGCCGGGCGTCCCGTGATCGGGGCTCATCAATGAGGGATGCTCGTGGGCGCCCCACTCGTGGAGGCAGAGCAAAACAGTTCCATCTGAATCGAGGATTTGCCCAAAGTAATCATGGGCAGGAAGGGTAGCCGGCTGACCGAACAGCGCCTGGTACCATTTGAAGCTGCCCGGCACGTCGCCTACCCCTATGATCGTCCACGTGCGCTTCATCGGGTCCCCCTCTGCGGACTAATTCTTGTTTAGACCGACCTGGATACAACCGGTCATCCCAGAACTTGCCGTACTGTTTTATGCCGACAGGCGGGTCAGGCTAAACCTGCCATCGCCTAAAGATAGATCCTCTCAGACTGGCGAATCGTCGGCAAACCGGAAGTTGAGCCTCCGCACCCGCGGCGATGTGGGATTGCACGGACCCATCACCAGCAGAACCACGCCCAACAGGGCGCGATCTGTAGGTCAAGCGGCTTGCTGGCGACGAACCTGCCGTTCTTTCCGGGCCGCATCCAACTTCCGGTCGCGCTCCGCGTGGATCTCCTGCTGCCGCCCCGCCAACATGTCCTTCGGCGTGATATAGCCCGTGGCGCTGTTCAGGCGGACGTTGTTGTAGTGGTCCACGTATCCGCTTACCAGACGCCGTGCATCATCGAGCGACAACGGCGTGCAGCGCCGCTATCGCGCGTGGGTCGCCAACATCGCTTTTGAACGTGTGGACACCGGGTAGGCTTCCTTCACGGCATTGAGTTTTTTCTGGTCGCGGCCGGTGATGATAATCGTGTTGCCCCGCTCGCTGAGTTGCTTGGCAAGTTCAAAGCCGATTCCGCTGATCCCGCCGGTGATCAGCACGGTTCTATTCTGTAATTTCATTTTACGACTCCCTTTTAGAGTTCCAAGCGCCGGTAGCAATGGCACGGCAGACGCCAAACTCACAAAGAGCGGCGGTTGAGATGTAAGCGATTTATTTTGTGAGGTTAGGAGGGCCACGATTAAGATTGCGGAGAAGAGTCTGAGCTTTCGGAACTGTCGATATCGCTGTCGATGTCAGTTTCGTCGCGATCCGACGCCGCGTTCGAATCAATTCCTAGCTTCCTCATTCTCGAAATTAACGTGGTACGTTTCAGTCCCAGGCGGCTAGCAGCCCCATTTGGCCCACCAATCAAACCGCTCGTGTCCTTGAGCGCTTGGATAATTTGTTCGCGATCCACGTCGGGGAGGATATTTCGTGCGGGAATCCGTCTCCTCGATGTAGCTTCGTCGGCTGCTTTAGCCGGAGGAGGTAGGGTCACATCACTCGACAGCTCGGCAACCGGCACGTTTAGCGTCGAACCCTGTGACAGGATCACGGCACGCTCGATTACGTTTTGCAGCTCCCGAATATTGCCCGGCCAGGAATATCTACAAAGAACTTTCATCGTGTCCGAGGGAATCGTTTCAATTCTTTTGTTCATCCGGCGGGAATACTCCTCCGAAAAATGCCGAACCAAAAGCGGAATGTCTTCAGGGCGCTCGCGTAAAGAAGGAATTCGAATCGGAAATACATTCAAGCGGAAGTAAAGATCAGAGCGAAACTTTTGGTCCCCGACCATTGCGGCCAAGTCACGATTCGTTGCTGCGATCAGGCGGACATCCGTCCGAAAAGTTCGATTGCTTCCCAACCGTTCAAACTCACGTTCCTGAAGCACACGCAGAAGCTTCGGCTGGAGTTCGGGTGGAATTTCACCGACTTCGTCCAAAAATAAGGTGCCCTGGTTGGCTAGTTCCATGCGACCGATGCGTTGAGCTACGGCTCCTGTGAACGCGCCTCTTTCGTGACCAAACAGTTCGCTCTCCAGCAACCCCGTTGGGATGGCGGCACAATTCAGCTTTACGAACGTTTTCGGACGGCGCGTACTTAGATTGTGGATGGCGCGTGCGATCAGCTCTTTTCCCGTACCCGTCTCGCCGCAAATCAACACCGTGGAGTCCGTGGGCGCCACCGTTTCCACGAGGTTCAGCACCCGGCGCAGCGCGGGACTTTTGCCCACAATGTCCTCGAAGTCCATCTCACTTCGGATTTCGTCCTCGAGATACAGCTTCTCCTGAGCGAGCTTGTCTTTGAGCTCGGCGATTTGTCCGTAAGCTAAAGCGTTTTCCACCGCAATGGCGACCTGATTCGCAACTTGCATCAAAAAGCGAACATTTGCTTCAGAAAAGGGGATCTCCTCGGTTCGGGACAGTCCCAAAATACCCAAGACCCGATCGTGACTGATCAGCGGCACCTGGCATACCGACCGTAGGCCTTCCTCCCTATAGAGATTCACTTCGGCTGCCGATATGGGCAAAGCCATGTCGTGGAGCGTAAAAGTAAAAGGCTGCTTACTGCTGAACACCCATCCGGGGACCGAGTCCGGAGGTCGCAACATCCCCTCTTGAAGAAATCCTTTCGTGCCCGGGAACTGAAGCGCATACAACTTCATCTCGCCGGTTGCTGGGTCCGGTAAATTGATGCCCACTGCATCGCATTCCATAACATGCCGCACACTTCCGGATATGGCACGAAGAAGATCCCGGAGTTCTAAATTTGAGGCAATGCTGTTGTTCAGGTCCAAGAGCAGGTTCAACCGATCTTTCTCAAGGCGCAGTTCCGCTTGCGTGCCTTGCAACTTCTCGTTGGCTTGAGTAAGGTCACTCGTTCGCTCTTCAACCCGGACTTCCAAGTTGTTCCGCGCCTCGGTGAGCATTCGCTCTGCGCGATGGCGTGAAGCACTGAACCAGCTCACTAAGAGACTAAAGATTCCGTAAACGATCAGATAGGAATCGCGCGAAGGACCTCCAACTATAATTTCAGAAGTAATAAAAAATTCGTACATCGCCCCAGTCGCGAGAACCAGCGCGAGGAACCCGGGACCGGTCCCCGCATACCAAAAAGTGAGTGCAATGGCTGTTAATGAAAAAGAGGTGAACGGATGCGGCAAATTGTGGCGCCGCAGAAACATGGCGGTCCCGAGGGCCGTCCCGACGGAAACGACCGCCAAGCTATAGCGCAGCACAAAACGCAATTCCGGCCGCGCCGTCAACTTCGAGATGCTCCAATTCGCCATACGGTTAGGTCTCAGCTTACAACGCAGCCTTTGCGACTGCGAAAGCGTTTAGATTCCGCAACACGCAGCACAGTGAGATTTTTTTTCGACATTGATGGCATTGGCGGCGTTGTTCGTGATTGGAATCGCGATAAAAGAAAGTGTCAGAGTGTCGACAGTGTCAGCATTGCGGCCAAATTCGACACTTGGCTCGACATCTTGCAGCCACCTAAGTTCCATCTGATAAGCCACTTCCGGCTCATTGGACTTTGGTCTCCGCCGTGCCTTTGTTACGGGTGTGAAGAATTCCAACTCAAGAGGACGCCATGTCAACCGCCGTCGAAAGCCCACTGTATAGCTACTTGCCAGAAGTTCCCTTATTGCCCAGCGTCGGAAACACTGACGCCTGGAGCGCTGAAGCGCGTCATGCTGATCGCGAGCTGAGCTTCGAAGAGCTGATTGCACCGCACATTGGAAAGATTCTCCGCACCACCTATCGGATCACAAGAAATCATGGAGACGCCGAAGATGCGAGGCAAGATTGCCTTCTCCAGGCTCTCCTGCATTTTCAGGATTTTGACGGTCGCGCGGCTTTCTCAACCTGGCTTACGCGCATCGCCATCAATTCCTCACTCATGATTCTGCGCAAACGAAAGAGTGCGAGAACGGTTTCGCTGGATGGCGCAAGCGAATCCGATGAGTCGAATGCGTTTCAGGAAGTCAGAGACCCGGCACCGGATGCCGAGGCGCGATACCTGCAAAAAGAACGAGAGACAACTGTTCGAGAAGCGGTCAACGCGCTTCGCCCCAATCTCAGGATCATCGTTGAGCTTGCGCACCTCGGGGAACGGTCTATGAGCGAAACCGCGGACATTGCCGGTGTGTCCGTTGCTGCGGCCAAGACGCGGCTGTTTCATGCACGAAACGCCCTGCGCAAGTCGCGAAAGCTCAGCAGATTCCGCGAGACAAATGTCGAGAACACGCCAGGAGTGACGAGATCCTCTGCCCGTGGGCGATCATTGTGATCCGAAATTCCACCGCGCTGAATCCATCTGTTCACCTCTGGCATGCTGCTATTATGAATGCGGAGGCGAAAGGGGTCCGGTGACCTTCCCGGCCTTCAAAGCTGGCGATTCGGTCCTTAGCGGATCGAATGGTGGATTCGACTTCCACACGCCTCCGCCACAAAACGCTAGTGTTTATAATTTTCCCACGGTAGTCAGATAATGTGTGTGCCGTAGACGTGCCGAAAAATGTGGTTAGAGAGGCTTGAGAAGCCTCACTTCACCTTGGGAAGGGACGTAAGTCCAATGAATGGGTACCCCCCTCCCCCTTTTTCATAAGTGTTCATTCTAAAGAAAGTTAAAGTCCTTTGTATTGATACACTTTTGAGTGTTCAATGTTTTATAGGGTGAGGGCTGCGCGTTTGTAGAAGCTTTGCGGGCTCGAGACTCACTCCCCCACCTCAGCATATCACGGAATATTATACAAGTCAATAGATAACTATATAGTATGTATGCGAGTGATTGTGCAAAGTTCAAGACAGGCATTTTAAGAGCGTCAAAAGCCGGGTACGGGCACCCAAATTCTCTGGATTCGTTTTCACAAAGCATTTCAGTTCCTTCACAGGACGTGGCACACTGAGTTCGCCGGCAAAAATCGAGGTGCAAGGGGAGTTTGTTCTCAATGAGATGTGATTTGGCTTCTCCGGGCTAGATTCGAACTGCCAACCCTGCGGTTAGCAGCGAGAGGCCAATCAGAACTTGCCGGAGCTCGAGGGAGTGTTGAGGAAAAGCAGATGGCGAAAAATGGAAAGATGAATGCAGGCGAGAAAAACAGCGCCGTTGGCCGGCGCGAGTTTATGGCGGGAGCTACGACGTCAGCGGCGTTGATTCTTGCCGCACCGTATCAGCGAGCGTTCGCTCGCCCATTTTCCGCGGATGGCGGCCGTATCGCCAGCTATGTTACAGATGCTCAGCGCCGGCACGCGGCAATGGACGAATTGCAATGGAAGCCTGGTACTGCCAGCGCCTTGGGTGATGTCGTCAGGCTTGATCTCTCAGAGCGCTACCAGAAGATTTTGGGCTTTGGCGCTGCGTTCACCGACGCGTCCTGTTTCGTCTTCAGTGGAATGGATCCGGCGGCGCGTCAGAAACTCTTCGTGGATCTTTTTTCTCCGCAGCAGATGAACCTGAGTTTTGGGCGCTGCTGCGTTGGAGCGAGTGATTATTCGCGCGAAGTGTACAGTCTGGACGACACGCCCGGAGATGTTTCCCTGGAGCACTTCAGCATTGCCCACGACGAGCAATACATTCTGCCGATGCTGCGCGAAGCTCGTGGCGTTAATCCTGACCTGTTTCTTTTGGCCAGTCCATGGAGTCCGCCCGGATGGATGAAGACGTATGGCTCGATGCTTGGCGGCTGGATGTCAGGGAAATATCTTGCTCCCTACGCGGAATATTTGGCTCGATTCCTCGCCGACTACAAAAAGGCCGGTGTAAAGGTCAATGCGGTAACAACCCAGAACGAAGTGGAGACCGATCAGGACGGACGGATGCCGGCGTGCTATTGGACGCCGGAGATGGAGCAGGATTTCATCCGCGATCACCTGGGGCCAGTGCTTCGAAAGAAAGGGATCGATACGCAAATCTGGTTGCTAGACCATAACTACAATTTGTGGAAACGAGTGGATTGGCAATTGCGAGACGCCGAACTTGCGCGCTACGTTTCGGCGATCGCCTGGCATGGCTACGTGGGAACCGCGGACATGATGAGCCGGCTGCACGAATTACATCCGCAATTGCCCTTTTACTGGACCGAAGGCGGACCGGACATCACCGATCCGAATTACGCGAAAAATTGGACGTATTGGGCAGCGACGTTCACGGGAATTCTGCGCAACTGGTGTGGAGCGATCATCGGCTGGAATCTGATTCTCGATGAGTACGGCAAACCGAACATTGGGCCCTTCCCCTGTGGAGGGCTGGTGACACTGCGTGGGGATGGGCAAATCATACAAAGTGGGCAGTACTGGGCGATGAGGCATTTCTCACAACATGTGCAGCGTGGGGCCGTGCGTTGCGCAAGTCATAGTGACGCGTCCCAACTTGATCATGTGGCTTTCGGCAATCCGGATGGCTCCAGCGTGGTGGTTTTGACCAACACGGGCGAAGAGCGTCTGGTGAACCTGCAGGTTGCGAATCAAATTGCGCAGGTACGTGTCCCGCGAAATGCGCTCGTCACGGTGACTTGGCAGCGGACATGAAGTGGCGCTCTTAAACAGGAACTCTTGGCGTCCGCCGATCAGCCGTCTCTTCGCTGGAAAATTCTAAAAGATTCTAAGAAAATCATTTGATACCCCAGTATCGAATTCTTTTCTGCTTGACAGCTGTGCCTTCGATGTAGCCAAATTGTCGGAAATGGGGAGGGGTGACCTGCCACGCCCTGTAAAACGATTCACTTCAGTAAATTCGCAGCGAATCGAGAAGGTCGCAGTATCTGGTAAAGAGCAAGTTAGTTCATAGACATGGGGCTGACTACGGCCGTGTCCAGGGGGGATGAATTATGTCTTATTCGACTGATAAAAGGATTACACGCTTCGTTGCACGCTTTGCCGGCTACGGTCTTGTCGTCACGCTGATGGCCTTGCTTTGTTCAGCGACGTCGTTCGCGCAGGTTACGTCCGGCACGATCTACGGTACGGTTAAGGACAGCTCGGGCGGCGTGATAGCCGACGCCCCGGTCACCGTGACCAGTCCAGAGACCGGATTGACACGAACTGTCAACTCTTCTCCTGACGGCAACTTTGTATTCCCCAACCTTCAGCCTGGTACGTACACAATCTCGGTGGAAGTCCCGGGATTCAAGAAGGCGGAGACCACCGGAATAGTGTTGAGTGCTACCGACAAGCTGAATGCCGGAGATTTCGTCCTGCAGGTGGGCAGCGCTGGTTCCACGGTCACCGTATCGGCGGATGCCGGTCAGCTTGAACTGCAATCGAATTCCGGGGAGCGCTCAGACCTGATTTCCGGAAAACAGCTTAGTGATGTCGCCATGAATGGCCGCAATGTGCTGGACTACATGAAGCTGGTTCCCGGCGTGATCAGCGGCTTTAGCGGCGCTGTTTCCGGCACGGGCGGCCTCGATACCATGAATATCAATGGAACACGCGCCAATCAACACGAGTTCACGATTGACGGTGCATCCAACGTAGATACCGGCAACAACGGCGGCACTCACGTCACCATCAACCCCGATGCGATCGAGGAAGTTAAGATACTAACGTCGAATTATCAGGCCGAATTTGGCAAGGCGGCCGGAGGCCAGATCGCCATTGTCACGAAAGGAGGCACCAACAAGTGGCACGGCGATGTTCGCTTTTTCCATCGCCATGAAGGCTTGAACGCCAATGAGTTTTTCGCGAACAAGAACGGCACCCCGATCGTCAAGTATCGCTACAACTACATCGGATACCAAATCGGTGGCCCCATCCGGAAGGACAAGCTATTCGTTTTCTGGAATCAGGAAATCTACCGGCAGTTGATTCCTATTCAAGGGACAACAACCTTCTATACACCGACGAAGCTGGAGCGACAGGGAGACTTCTCACAGTCCATTGACGGGAACGGTAAACCGGTGGTGATAACCGGACCGGGCATCACAAACAATAAGATCGACCCAACGAAGCTCCCTCCGGCACAACAGGCTGTGTTCACCCAGGTCCAGAAAATTCTGAACTTATTTCCGTTGCCGAACGTTAGCGGGTTCGGCGTTGGGGGACAGAACTACAATTTCTCCGAGGCACTCTCGGGCAACAAACCGCGTCGCGAAGACATCCTGCGCGTGGATTATCAGATTAACAGCAGCAATCGGCTCTACGGGCGTTGGATCCACAACTCCGAGACGGATACTTCCCCGTTTGTGCCCTTCCCGGGGCCATTTGGCATCTTTTCTTGTGCGTCATCCATCGACTTTCCGGGCGGTTGCATCCAGAAGCACCCTGGGTGGAACTTCTCCGCAAACCTCGTCAGCACAATCACGCCAACCCTTTTGAATGAGTTTTCGATCGGACCTAGCCACACGCTCTCAATAGCGGAAGGCACGAACGGGAACATCACGGTGGGCAAGAACGGTATCAAGATGCCGCTGCTTTATCCGGTTTCTCCCGACCAATCTATTCCCGACATGGGCTTCGGCGGTCTTGATAACGTCAATTTTGCCGGGGGCTATTTGGGGGGTACACCTTGGCGCCAGGCCAATACCACCATCAACGTGAACGACAATTTAACCAAGGTTTTGGGTTTGCACACCCTTAAGTTCGGTGTCTTCTACCAACGCAGCCGCAAGGACCAAATTGCCTGGGGCAACATCAACGGCCAGTTCAACTTCGGGCTGGGGCCAACCGCCGGAGGTACTTGCCCGGGTGCGGCAGGTAGTTGTGTCTTAGGCGATCCGTTAGCGAGCGCCCTATTGGGAGCGTTCGACGGTTTTAGCCAATCCACCGCGCGTCCGCTTGGTAGATTCCGCTACAACCAGCTGGAATTTTACGGGCAGGACACCTGGAAGATCACGCCCCGGTTGACGCTCGACTATGGCATGCGCTTTGCCTGGATTCCGCCCCAGTACGACGCCAACAATCAAGTTGCGCTCTTTGATCCGTCGGCCTATAAAAAAGCGAACGCGGTCACCATTGATTCCAGCGGCAATATCGTCACCTCCGCGGGGGGCGACCCGCTGAATGGCATGAAGTTCACCAAGAACGGCCAACTCCCGCCAGGCGGGTGGAATAGCCGGGGCGTTATGCTGGAGCCGCGCTTCGGCTTTGCTTATGACATGCATGTGTTTGGAGATCACAAGACGATCTTGCGTGGTGGCTTTGGCATGATGCACGATCGCACCCAGGGCAACCTGATTTTCAATACGGTCTTCAACAATCCCGCGCTGGTCAAGACCGCTTCGGTGGGTTCCGGAAATATTGCCAACCTTCCGACTTTGCAGGCCTCGTTCGGGAACGGAGTACTGAGCAATGTTCTCGGCGCATCAAGAGACGGTAAAGTGCCAACCGTTTACAGTTTCAGTCTTGGCGTGCAGCGCGAACTAGGCAGCGGCACGGTGCTCGATGTGGCGTATGTCGGCACTCTCTCGCGCCACTTGGTAACCTCAAGGGATATCAATGCGATGCCGTATGGTTTAGCATTTGCGCGGTCGTCCCAGGATCCGAACTGTACCGATAATAATGGTAATCCGGTCTTCCCTGGGGGAGTTGTACCCGCCGTCCAGCCGGGACTGCAACCGGAATATGCAGCGGCCGGCTACAGTTTCAACGGATTCTGTGCCATCGGATTTCAGAATTACACTTCTGCATATTTTGTCCCTTACAAGGGTTATGGTCAGATCGCTTATCTTCAGTTCGACGGCACATCCAATTACAATTCGTTACAAGTCTCATTGCAGCGGCGCTTCAGCAAGGGCCTAACCTTCGGCATGGTCTACACCATGTCGAAGGCGTTGACCACCGCCAACTCAGATCAGGACACTCAGGATACTTTCAAACCCCTGCTCGATTATCGTGCGGCAGGCTGGGACCGGACGCATGTGTTTGCCGCCAATTACGTCTACGATCTGCCAGGAATCACCAAGCACTTTGGCGGACCGAAGTGGCTTTCCTACATTACAGATAATTTCCAGTTGAGCGGCGTAACGCAGTTTATGACCGGAACGCCGGTGGACTTGAACAACGGTTGGTCGTTCCCTCCTGGGAGCGTGACCGGCTCGGACCAATACGGAGCGAAACCGTACTACTACAGTCTCGACAGCAGGGGGAACCCGGTTCTCCCGAAAATAGGTTTCCCCGTGCGCGGAACGCGGGATAAGCTCCGCAACGGTGGAATGCAGAATTGGGATATATCTCTGTTTAAGAATATTCCGTTAGGCGAGGCGCGCTCTCTGCAGCTTCGGGTGGAAGCGTTCAACGCTTTCAACCATCCAAACTTCAATAACAGGCATTATGGCGCTAGTGGGACCGGCCCGTGGCGCTATGCGAGCCCGACCGACCCCTTGACCATCACTAAGAACTCGGACTGGGGAACGCCGGCGGACACGTATGGTGCTCGCGTTATTCAGCTCGGCGCCAAATTCTATTTCTGAACATTGCATCCCTGAGTAAGAGTGCAATTTCAAAAGCCACGTTATGGCGTGTGCTTTGAAGTGGTATTACGGCTTCAAGGTCACGGTCTTTCCCGTTGCGGCGGATTGGCGTGCGGCATCAAGAATCTCCGTCACGATGACGTTGGTTTCGAGCGAAGACAAACCATCCGGCTTTAGGCCATCCAGGACAATAGCGCGCAAATACGTGAGGGAATCACCGGATGTCGGCGGCACTTTCTGGGCCGCAACGATCTGTTCCTCTTTTTCGCCCGGTCGGCGAACTTTCAAATCGTCCGGCCCAACGGTAATCACATAGCCCGTCCGTCCATAAACTTCCATATCCTTACGGCTGAATGGCCAGTTCCAGGAAGCCTGCAGAATCGCTTGCGCCTTGGGATAAGTAAGGATGATGGTCGCCTCATCATCGACATGCGGATAGATCTCCAGCTTGATCTGCTGCGTGACCGCGGTAACCGAGAGCGGCTTTTGTCCGTTCATGAGCCAAGTCATCAAGTCGGCTCCGTAGCAGCCAAAATCAAACAGGGCCCCACCGCCGTTCAGCGTGGGATTCGTTAGCCACTTCAGAAACTCCGGGCTAACTCCAATTTCCTTCGGCCCCTCATGACCGTCGTGCACCACAACTTTTCGGACGTCTCCGATCGCACCGGCGTGCACCAACTCAAACACAGCGCGGTTGCTGCGATACCAGGATGTTTCGTAGTTCACCAGCACTTGTATCCGCGCCTCGCGTGCCGCGCGTTCGATCGCTTGGGCGTCTTGCAGACTGACGGCGAGCGGTTTCTCCATCATGACCGCGATGTGGTGCTTCGCGCAGAGTTCCACAATCTTTCGGTGATCGAAGGTGCTCGAATAAACAAGAACCGCTTGCGGCTTGGTGGTGCGTAGCATCTCTTCCAGATCAGCGTGATACAAGGCGGAGTCAAGTCCGAACTCGGCGGCGTAGCGATCGAAGAGGCTGCGGTCTGGATCGCTGATTCCGGCGATGTGCATCTCGGGCCGATGAATGGAATTCGAGAAAAACCCCTGAACGTGACCGTGAACAAGCCCCACGATGACGACACGCAGAGGCTCTGATTCAGTCGCGCGCAGGACAGGAACGGCAAAAAGCGCCGACGCCAGCAGAAGCACGGAGCAGCGGAACGCGAGTTTCATGGAAGGCCTCCGAGAGAATCCGGTTCATGATATCACCGCGCAATTCCCCCGTGCGATCCAGCACTCGAATATCAGGAGTTACCTGTATTGAGAGCGAAATGAAAATTGGTCTATACTCGGGCACCGATTACTCAAGGCCAGGAATCACCGTCGGAACACCGGCGTTGTAAAGATCTAATTTCAGGAGGGCAGAGGGATGCGAAATTTTCTGATTCTTGCGGTCTCAACTTTGTTTCTGGGAACTATTTCGTTCGGGCAGCCGGCAGAAAAAACGGCTCATGCGGACATGCTAAACGCGAAAGGCGAGAAAATAGGTACAGCTACACTCCACGAAGTTCCCGGCGGTGTCAGGATTGATCTGGATGTTGCGCAGCTTCCTGCGGGAACACATGCGCTGCACGTGCACGCTGTCGGGAAGTGTGAGGGACCGGACTTCAAGTCCGCTGGGCCGCATTTCAACCCCGAGGGAAAGAAACACGGTACGCAGAATCCAGAGGGGCCGCACGCAGGGGATTTGGCAAATTTTGAAGTCGGAGCAGACGGTCGTGCCAAAACCTCGGTAGTCGCGACTCGAGTGTCATTTGGCGATGGTGCCAACTCGTTGTTTCAATCGAACGGGACGGCCCTGGTAATCCACGAGAAGGCTGATGATAATTTGACCGATCCAGCCGGGAATGCTGGCTCGCGCATCGCCTGTGGCGCAGTGCAGAAATAATCGTATATCACTCTCTGAAAAAGGTGGAATAGCCCGCGAAGGCAGCTTGGCAGTATGGCCTCTGCCTATACTGCCAAGTGAGAGTGTGTCAGAACAGGCTATGGCATTTAGCATGTTGAAGGGGCTGCGCGGTGCCTGGGGCATGGACTTGAAGTGGAAGTGCTTGTAGCATTGCCCGCACGAAAAAAGTGAAGCCTGGAAAACGCAGTACTCCAACGAAAAGCACCGGCGCTCCGAAAAACTTTGATGAATACTTTACGAGCGTCCCGGAATCCGCCCGCAGCACCTTAAACAAGCTTCGAGCGACGATTCGGACCGTTGCGCCGTCGGGGGCTACCGAGACCATCAGCTACCGGATTCCTGCGTTCAAGTACAACGGAGTGCTGGTGTGGTTCGCCGCGTTTTCGAACCACTGCAGTTTGTTCCCTACGGCGTCTGTGATCGAAGCGTTTAAGAACGAGCTTAAGGGCTTCTCCACATCCAAAGGAACCATCCACTTCCCCACGGAAAAGCCACTGCCGAGCGCACTGATTAAGAAACTGGTGAAGGCGCGGGTCGCGCAGAACGAAAACAAGAAACGGCGCTGAGCGGGTTGCCCTTGGGACCGTTGGTCACTTCCAAGCCGGATTGGCCGACGGTCCCGGTCTAAATGGACTCAGCGCCTGATAGACGGCGCAAACCAGACATGTAGGTTTTACTACGACTTCTTGGCGGGGGCCGCAGCCATCACCTTATGAGCTGTCGTTTCTTCGACAACCGAAAACTCTCCTCCATTCAGCGACATCTCGAGCTTGAAGGTGTATTCGGTTTTGGATATTTCCTTGATGGTGACACGCACACTCATCTTGGCGTCGCCCATCTTGGATTCGGCGGTCCAATTCCAAGTGTCGCCGTTCACCGTGCCTTTCGAATCGATAGCGTCGCCTGTGCTGTTGAACGCGTGGTAGGTGTAAACCTTCTCGTTCGGGTCATATCCCAGGAACGAGACGCTCTTCGCTGGCCCCATCGGCCCTGTGCCTTCCGAGTGGCAGGTGACAAAGAACCCGCCCGATAACCATTCGCACTTTTCCTTGGCCGTGATCTTGCCTCCGGGCATCGGGCCGAACGGCTTGGCCTCGCCCGCGATGTTCCACGTGCCGATGTTATAGGCAAGCCTCTTGACCTCTGGCCCTGGCTTTGGCGGGCCCTGAGGCGCCTGCGCCTGGATGGATACGACGAAAAACATTAGGCAAACCGCGAGCAGTACAGTCACTCTTTTCACAATCGCCTCCATTGAATCTACCCCACAGCGGATGTAGGTGTGATGGAAACTCACGTTCCCGGCGCTGTGGGGTGTGCGAGGATGATACATCCGTTATCCAGATTTTCAACCGAGAATCGTTCTCACTTCGTGGCCTTGTCGTTGGGCATCGCGTCCGTTCGACGATGCCTCCGCCATACACGATTGTCGCGACCAATCGTCGATCGCTGCTCGCGCGCAAACAAGTTGAAACATTACTACCGCCTCCCTACGTCTAATTTTTGAGACGCAGAGTCACTCGCGCACTAACGTGCATCGCCAAAAGTATCCTCGGCATCCCATTGTTTGCAGCCCGCATCGGAGCCCTATAACGGAGTCATGATGGGCAACTCGCGAAGAACCAGGCACTATTTCAAATTGAATGGATTGGCTGTGGTAACGCTCTGCGCAACCATACAGCTTGCTCCGAGTTTATTGCTTGCGCGGAATGCGGCGCAAAGTTCAGCGCAAAATCAAAATTCGGTTTCCCGGCATGCGGGAACTATTAAATCGGTTAACGGGAACACCATTGTTTTGGCCAGCGACGCTGGCAGCGAAATCACGATTGTCGTGCCGCAAGGCGCACGAATTATCGCGGTGACGCCTGGCCAAAAAGATTTGCAAAGCGCCCAAGCCATGCAGTTCACGGATTTACATCCAGGAGACCGCATCCTGGTCCGCGGGGTTGCGCAGACCGATGGAAAAACCGTTCTGGCAAATTCCGTGTTGGCGATGAAGAAGTCCGAGGTCATCAATAAACAAGCACGCGATCGCGAGGACTGGCAAAAAAACGGAATCGGCGGATTAGTTCGCGCCGTGGACCCTGAAACCGTCACCGTAAGTCTTATGACCCCCACGGGCGCGAAAGACGTCGTAATTCGCGTTGGGAAATCCACCATTATTCGTCGATATGCGCCGGACTCGGTGCAGTTTGACAAGGCGGTTGTCAGCTCACTGGATCAAATTAAACCGGGCGATCAACTTCGCGCGCGCGGGACGCACGGTCCAGCGGACGGCGAATTCTCCGCAAGCGAAATCGTGACCGGTTCATTCCGCAATGTTGCGGGTACGATTTCCGCGATCGATTCCGCTGCCGGCAGCATCCGGGTCGAGGACCTCGCAACGAAACAATCCGTGCAAGTTAAGATTACGCAGGAATCGCAAATTCGTAAGCTACCGCCGCCGCTGGCCCAGCGAATTGCGTTGCGCCTCAAGGGAAACTCGTCTGAGGATCCTTCTTCGCTTGGCGCCGAGGTCGCGGGCAGGGCAAATGGACGCGATGGACAGGAGCACGGCGGAGCTCCGGATTTACAGCAAATGATTGTACGGATGCCCCCATCCACGCTTGCGGATTTTCAGAAGGGCGACGCGGTGATGATTGTCGCTACGCAAGGAACACGAGACACTTTCGCGACAGCTATCGTTTTATTGGGTGGAGTCGAACCGATCCTGTCCACATCCCCTAAAGGGGAAGCAAGCAGCTTGCTCTCTCCCTGGAGTCTGAGCACTGGCGGCGGAGACTCCATACCCTGATTTAAGTTATTCGCGTCGCGTAATTCTTATTTTCGTTTGGAGAATTAATGATTTTGGTTCCGTGGGGTCTCATCGTTGTCTTTCGTCGTGTCTTGATCGGCCTTTGGCTTATTGCGGCTTCGACGCCAATGTCGCTGGCGCAGTCTGCTACTGGTAATTTACACGTCCAGGTCACTGACCCGTCCGGAGCCTCGGTGGCGAACGCCACAGTGATTGTGACGACGCCAAGCGGCGAAGCGAATCAAGGGACGACCAACAAAGATGGTATTTGCGACTTCAAGTCGCTGGCTCCCGGAGCGTATTCCCTCAAAGCAATTGCAACTGGCTTCACGCCTTTCGCTAAAGATAAATTTGAAATTACCTCGGGGAAAATATCGACGGTCAACGTAGTGCTCTCCATTGAAATACAGGAACAAAAAGTTGAAGTGACCGACTCGCCGTCGCGGTTGGACCTAAATCCATCCAGCAATGCCGGCGCCATCACCATCACCGGCAAAGATCTGGAAGCGCTTTCAGATGACCCCGACGAATTGCAAGCTGAGCTTCAAGCGCTCGCCGGGCCTTCGTCAGGCCCGAATGGCGGGCAAATTTACATCGACGGTTTCACGGGCGGCCAACTTCCGCCAAAAGCTTCGATTCGCGAAATTCGCGTCAACCAGAATCCCTTTTCGGCGGAATATGACCGGCTCGGTTACGGCCGTATAGAAATTTTCACCAAGCCGGGTACCGATCAGCTGCACGGGCAACTTTATATCAGCGGCACTACGGCGGCGCTCAATGCGCGCAATCCGTTCGAACATTTCGCTCCGGGAGTCCAACCGCCGGGCTACGACTCCGTGCAATATAGCGGCGAAGTTGGCGGACCGCTCAGCAAAAAAGCGTCGCTCGATTTTAATATCGAGCGCCGCGACATCAATGACCTTTCGGTGGTGAGCGCGCGGATTCTTGATCCGGTGACCTTGGCGATCATTCCGTACAGCGCCACGGTCGCAAACCCTCGTGGCCGTACGAATCTCAGCCCGCGTCTGGATTACCAGACCAGCGCGAACAATACCCTTACGTTGCGCTATCAATATGAACGCGAAAATGAAACGGGAAATGGCGTCGGTCAATTCAATCTTCCTTCACAGGCATTCAATGCGCTTAATTCCGAGCATCAACTGCAACTCAGCGACACTTTGACGATAAACCCCAAAACGATCAACGAAACGCGCGCGCGATTCAGCCGGGAAATTAATACGCAAAGCCCCCTAAGCTCCGACCCAACTCTTAATGTTCAGGGTGCGTTTAACGGCGGTGGTAGTTCAGGCGGCCGAAACTCGGACAAGCAGAACCGTTTCGAAATTCAGAACAATACCTACATGTCATTCGGAAAACATTCGCCAAAGTTTGGCGGGAGACTGCGCTTTACTCAGGACATAAATTCTTCCAATTCCAATTTCAACGGCAATTTCACGTTCGGTTCGCGGATCGATCCAGCTTGTCCGACGATCAATACGTCTCCGCAAAGTTGCGCGCAAATCTCCGGATTAACCGCTTATCAAATTACCCAACAATATTTGGCAACGCCCGGTGATCCGCAGGCGAATCTGTTGCTGGCCATCAGCAAAGGGGGCGGCGCCAGCGCTTTTTCCATCACCACCGGAACCGCGGCGGTGAAAGTAAATTATTTTGACGTTGGGATATTTGCCCAGGACGATTGGCGCGTCCGCCCTAACCTAACTATCAGCTACGGACTGCGGTATGAAAGCCAAAATAATATCGGCGATCACGCCAATATCGCGCCGCGCATCGGACTAGCCTGGGGAATCGGCAGTGACGGGAACAAGCCGCCAAAAACGGTGCTTCGGCTGGGCTACGGAATTTTCTACGACCGTTTCGGATATCCGCTGATTTTGCAGCAGGAAAGATTGAACGGCGTTTTGCAGCAGCAGCTTCGATTCACAAATCCGAAATTCTATTTTGACAAAAACCCGCCACCGGCTTTGCCCCCGGGCGCGCTTTCCGCGGGAACGGTGTACCAGGGAAATTCAAATCTTCGCGCGCCGTACACCTTGCAAGCCGGTGTCAGCCTGGAGCGCCAGCTAAGCACGTCGACAAATTTGACCGTGACATATCTCAACGCGCGAGGAGTTCACCAGTTTTATACCGACAATATCAACGCGCTGGAATGCACATCCTTTCCGTGCGATCCCAACACCACGCCGCGACCGTTGCCCAGCCCCAACAATATTTTTCAATATCAGTCGGCCGGCACCTTTAAACAAAACCAACTGATCGTTAACTCCAACGTGCGCCTTGGCGCGAAATTGTCTCTTTCCGGCTACTACACTATGAATTACGCCAGCGGCGATACTTCGGGATCAGGCAGCTTTCCCTCGACGCCTGGCCGCGTCGCCGCTGATTACGGTCGAACCGCGTTTGACGTTCGCCATCGCGCTTTTCTGAGCGGCACGATGAGCCTCCCGTATTCGTTCCGCGTCAGTCCGTTCTTCATCGCCACTTCAGGAAGCCCGTTCAACATCATCACGGGACAAGATCTCTACAGCGATGGTATCTACAATGCGCGGCCAGTCTTTGCCACTTGTCCATCGCAGTCAGCAACAGTGAGATCGACAGTGTACGGATGTTTTGACGCCGCTCCACAAACTGGCGTTACGCTGATTCCCGTGAACTACGCGCAAGGCGATGCCCGCTACTCATTGAATGTGCGTCTGAGCAAAACTTTTGGTTTTGGCAAAAAGAAAGAAGGCGCAGCGCGCGCGGATGCCGGTGCACCTCCCAGCGGAGGCGCCTTCGGCCGCGGTCCAGGCGGCGACCGCAGGGGCGGCGGTGGCTTTGGCAACGACAGGAGCGGTGGCCCAACAAACAACCGTTATGGACTGACTTTCGGCGTCTCGGCGCGAAACATTTTTAATAAAGTGAATCTCGCAAATCCTGTCGGAGATCTTTCTTCGCCGCTTTTTGGCCAGGCCAACGCCTTGGCAGGCCGTCCCTACGGGGATTCCACCTCCAATAGAAGACTGGATCTGCAACTCACTTTCACGTTCTAACGCGAAGAGCCGGGGCCAGAGCGCTAGACAATATTTCAGCGCGGACCTAGAATGATCGCGCTTAGACCTGCCCATGAAAAAACACAAAAAGAAGGTATTGGAGAAGGGAACCGAAGTGCGACGCGCAGCTCGCAACTCCGGACTCGCGCCGGCCTCCACGCGGGTGATTCCCAACAAGCGCAAGCAAGCGCCAAAACATAAAAAGGATTTGTTCGAGTTTTAAGCCCGACCGGGCCTAATTTTTTGCGCCTCAACCGGGTTTGATTGCTGGTACTTTTTCGTCCGGGCGGAACAACGGAACCGAAGGAATTTTGCGCCGATCGGCAAGTTCTCTCGCGATAGCTTCGAGATCATTCTTCACGAAACCCTCGCTGGAAATTTTTACCGTGCCGTCGGTATCGACCAAAAATATGGTTGGAACCGTCACCAAACCATACGCGTTTGACGCGGGGTAGCCCTTTTCGTCCATTAGCATTGGGAAAGTAACGCCAAACTGCTTGCTGAATTTTTTCGCAGCCTGCGCGTCATCCTGGGAGATGCCCACGAAAGAAACGGTGTCTCCGCCGAATCGTTCATACAGTCGCTGCAAAAACGGGAATGTGAACTGGCACACGGGGCACGACACTTTGAAAAAGGCCACCACCGCGGGCCCGCCAACGATTAGCGAGCTCAGCGAGTGTTTTTTGCCGTCCAGACCCGGAAGGGAAAAGTCCGGCGCCCGCATCCCTGTCACGATGTGTGTCATTCTCTGGGTCCTCAGTGAATTTGGCGCGTTTTCCGCCCCATATAATCCATCAACAAATATTGTCCCAGCGTGTGCGGGGTTGTGAAGTACGCCTTTCCGCGGCACATGGCGGTAATTTTTTGCACGAAGTGCACCAGGCTGTAATCCGTCGCGAGCATAAATGTGTTGATCATGATTCCCGCGCGCTTGCACTTGTTTACTTCTTCAAGCGTTTGCCCCACTACAAACGGATCCAGTCCAAACGCATTCTTATAAATTCGCCCGTCCTCCATGGTCAACGCCGATGGTTTGCCATCGGTGATCATCACGATCTGGCGCATGTCTTTTTTCTGCCGCAATAAAATTCGTTGCGCCATGCGCAGTCCTTCGCGGGTATTCGTGTAGTAAGGTCCCACTTGCACGCGCGCCAATTGGCTCAAGGGAATTTCTTCGGCGCTATCGTGAAACAACACCAGATTGAGCGTATCTCCCGGGTACTGTGTGCGAATCAGGTGGGACAAGGCCATGGCCACGCGCTTCGCGGGAGTAAAGCGGTCTTCGCCGTATAAAATCATGCTATGGCTGCAATCTAGTAAAACCACGGTGGCGCACGAACTTTGATACTCGCATTGCCGCACCATTAGATCCGAATACCGTATTTCAATGGGAGTTTTCGGTCCTTCGCGTCTCACGGCGTTGAAAAGCGTCTCACTCACATCCAGGTTTAGCGTATCTCCGAACTCATAGGCACGCGACGTGCCGCCGGTTTCGACGCCGGTAGCCTGATCGCGCGTATTATGCCGGCCAAAACTGCTTTTCCCCAGCGAGCCCAACAAATCCTGAAGCGTCTTAAATCCTAAAAAGTCGATGGTCTTGTCCGTGATTTCAAAACGAGCTTCGGGCTCGCGTTTGCCCGGCTGCCCGAGTTGCCCGCCGGGAGTATTTTTCGGTGGAGGCGTCACCTGCGGAGGCTGCTGTGGATTGATATATCCCTGCTCGGCCAGCCTCTCCATCAACTTCTCGAGGAGATCGTTGACGGCGTCGCTGTTCAGCGCTTGCGAATCGTTCAACATCTCCCGCAATTCATCGTTCAGCGCTTCGTTCGGCATCAAGTCGCCTTCCTGCAACGCGCGCAGGATTGCCTCTTTCAGCGCTTTCATGGCCTTTTCTGAATCCATTCCGGTGGGGCCGTAAAACTGAGACTCGAAGCCGCTCTGTAGAAAAAAATCTCCTAACCGCTTGACCAGTTCTTCCAGATCAACCGCGTCCGCCGCTTCTCCCGTATATTTTCCGTAGCGAATATATTTCATGCGCTTCCTTTTTCGCCCAGCTTTATTGCTTCAGTTGAATTGCTTCCGCGGCCGGTTCGGCGTTTCCCGCACATCGGGCTGCCGTGGTTTTTCGGCGAAGTAACCGCGCTCTTCTGTTCGTCCAATCCGGCGATGAGCCCACAGTCCTTCCAAAATCATTTCCGCGGCAGCGGCTGCGGCGCCTTGCTGCTTGCTGTCTCGAACGCCCAATCGCTCAACGTGCTCCATCAGTCCTTGAATACCAGAGAGCTGGCGATACCTGTCATGAGTTTTTTCCTCGCCAGACAATTTCAATTCTCCGCCGAGTTCAAACCACTGAATCACCGGTTGAAAACTTGTTTCTCCGAATCTTCTGGTAAACACCCGGCCCACCGCCGTGCGAATCAGCTCGCGAGCGACGGTTTCAGCCCCCTTCAGCTCGCCCTCATATTCCAGCTCCATTTTTCCGGTGATTGCCGGCATCGCCTCGTAAACATCCGCTACCCGCGCCACTGTGGCAGCTTCTTTAGCTAGCGTCGCGCGCTGTTCCGCGCTGCTCACAATACTTTCCAGAGCCGTAATCGGCAGCCGCTGGCTTACGCCGGATCGCCGGTCGACGCGTTTGTCCTCGCGCGCTTGAAACGCGATTTCCTCCACTACCTCTCGCAGATATTCCGGCACTTCCACGGAAACGCCGCCATCGCGCTTCGTCCACGCTTCCTGCTTGGTAATGGTCATTCCTTCTTCGAGGGTACTCGGGTAATGCGTGCGAATTTCCGCGCCCATCCGGTCCTTCAGCGGAGTAATGATTTTTCCTCGCGCGGTGTAATCCTCCGGGTTCGCGGTGAACACCAGCAGCACATCCAGCGGCAACCGTAGCGGGTAACCCTTAATCTGAATGTCTCCTTCTTGCATGATGTTAAACAGACCGACTTGAATTTTGCCCGCCAGATCGGGTAGCTCATTGATTCCAAAAATGCCGCGATTCGCGCGGGGCAAAAGTCCATAGTGAATGGTCAGTTCATCGGACAAGTCACGCCCCCCGCGAGCCGCGCGAATCGGATCCACATCACCGATAATGTCCGCCATGGTGACATCCGGTGTCGCCAGTTTTTCCACGTAACGCTGATCCCGCGGAAGCCACCGGATCTCCGTGTTATCGCCATCCGCGGCAATTTTCTCGCGGCACGCGCGGCAAATCGGCCGCAACGGATCGTCATTAATTTCGCAGCCGGCAATCGCGGGAATTTCGGCGTCTAAAAGCGCCACCAATCCGCGCAATATTCTGCTTTTCGCTTGTCCGCGCAAGCCCAGCAAAATAAAGTTGTGCCGCGAGAGCAGCGCGTTCACAATTTGCGGTATCACGGTATCTTCGTAGCCGTGTACGCCTGGAAAAAGTGGCTCATGGCGTTCTATCGCTCGCAATAAATTTCGCCGTATCTCGCTTTTTACCGGTAGTGACGCACCTTGCGCATCGAAATCGGGTATGCGCTTCCATTCGCCGATCGTCCTCGGCTTAGGATGCAATCCGGTCACTGGTGACTTTCCCATGGTCATGGTTTCCCATCCTGCGCGCATCATCATGCGATGCGCAAATCAATTCAATTTGCAGTCACTGCCGCCGGCGCGCGCGACCTTCAATTTCTGTAGATGCGGCGCCCAGTCACGGAGATACGCGGTCAGCCTCGCCTGGCGTTCCGGTTCTGATCGCAACTCCAAAATCTGCTGTTTCCAGCGAAGATCTATCGGCAAGGCTTCTAATACCGCGTAGGACAAATAAATTTCGTCGGTGGGCGTCAACTCTTTCGGAAAGGATTCGAAAGCGATGGTGTAGCATACTTCGTACAATTCCAGCAGTTTGCTGCGTACCGCGCTGTCAACCACATCTTCTTCGTCTTCCAGATATTCCACTCTCGCGCGCAGCAGCGGCTCCTGAGTGAGAAATTCCAAAACGCGAAATGGCCTGCGGCCTACCGTCAGAATGTCCAAGCGGCCGTCTTCATAGCGCTGCACCACTTCAGTAATTTCCGAGGTACAACCTACGCCGGCAACTCCGTCTTCCGTAGCCAACACCACTCCGAAGCAAGATTTGGCGAGCAGGCAATCTCGCACCATTTCTCGATATCGCGGCTCGAAAATATGCAAAGAAAGTTGCGCGCCCGGCAAAAGGACCACGTTCAAAGGAAAAAGAGGAATCCGTTCAGCGCGCATAAGGTTCCGCATCCAACATTATAACAAAGCCGCAAGTGGCAACGCTCCGAGCGCCGCGTACACTTCAGCTCAATTCGCTAAGTAAACCTTCCAATTCTGACCGGGCGTGCTGATCACCCATCTTCATTGCGGCAACGATTCCCTTGCTCAAAACCTGCTTCGCTTCCGCGCTACGCGATTCGCGCGCCAACATTTGCGCAAACATTAAATAGGCGGGGACGTAGTCGGAGTTTCTTTCCAGCAAAGCGCGAAAGTGCGTATCCGCGGCGGCGCTATCGCCGCTATTCATGCATTCCAAGGCTAGCCCGTACCGGGAAAATGGGTCGTCTGGTTTCTTTTCGACGAACTCTTCAAGCACCTGCCGCCGGGTTTTCTTTTGTTCCGTCATGGCTCGTCCCGTAGTATACGGTGTGAGGGCGTTGAATCCCATAGCGCGCGAACGACGGAGAATTTAGGATGCGGGCAACTTTGAATAAGCAGCCAGGCAGTGGGGAAGCGAACCTTAAGCCGAAACCGGTTCGCGCATCCGCCTCTGAAATGGCGGAAGTGGTACTTCCCGCGCAGACCAACTCGCTCGGAAAACTTCTTGGCGGGCATGTGATGCACCTGGTTGACATCGTTGCCGCGATGGCTGCGTGCCGCCACGCCAATGGATACGTGGTAACCGCGTCGGTGGATTCCATCGACTTTCGCAATTCCATCAGCTTGGGTGAAATTATTACCTTGAAAGCGCACGTGAACCGCGTATTTCACACTTCGATGGAAGTAGGAGTGGAAGTTCACTCGGAGAACGTAATAACCGGGGAACGCAAACACACTACCAGCGCTTACGTCACATTTGTAGCTCTCGACGAGCACACTTTATTGCCCAAACCGGTTCCGCAACTGATTTTGAGAACTGTTGAGGAAAAGCGCCGCTGGCGCGAGGCTGCAAAGCGCCGAACTACGCGTCTCGCGTTGCGCCAAAACAGTCGCGCCAGGTAGCAGCGTTGTACGTAAATCCGTTGTGACTTGGATGTGTCATTCTATCCGTTGCAGCGCGTTCCGGACATTGCTCGCGACCAGCAGTGCGTGTTGCACGCACCCGCCGATCGACGGTCCATTGAGATAATTTCCGGTTAACCACAAGCCTGCGTGCCGCTCGCGTAACAATTCCAGTGACCGCAATCGTTCGCCATGACCTAAATTGTATTGCGGTATCGCTGGAGGCCACGCTGTAACGCTGGAAAATACCGGGCGCTGTTTAATGTTAAGAATTCCTGCGATCTCGCTGTGAACGAGTGACGTCAATTCTGACGCTGACAGCGACGCCGCGTCCGGATCCAGAACTCCTCCAACAAAGCTCGTTACCAATATATGTCCAGTTGGCGCGCGACCCGCGAACAACGACGAATTCCATACGGTGCCTAAAATACGCAGACCAGCGGCGCGCGGCGCGAGAAAGCCGAATCCTTCCAGTGAATGCCCCACGTCTTCGATGCGGTAGCCCAGTGACACCACGGCCACCGCGGCGTATTCCATTGCCGAAAACGTCTTCGCAAATTCTGGGTCAATTTGTGACAAAAGTTGTTGCGAAGCCTTCGCCGGCGTAGCGCAGATCAAATGTTCAGTCTGAATTTCTTCAGGCTGGCCGTTCGTTATTACCCTTACGATATAGCCGCCGTTCTGCTTGCGAATCTCGATTGCTTGGGTGCCTAGCCGCAGCGAGCCGCCCAGTTTTTCAGCGATGGTTCTCGTCAACACCACATTTCCTCTGCGAAACGATTGCAGTGTTCGCCTGCCCTCTTTTCGCTGCTTCAAAAGCCCGCGTATTACGCTACCGGCATTTTTCTCCGCTTCATAGATTTGCGGGAACGCCGCCGCAAGACTCAGCTTCTCCGGATCGCCTGCAAAAATTCCAGAAACAAATGGTCCTACAAGCTGCTCCAGCAATTGCGGCGTGAATTTCCGAAGCACAAAATCTGCTACGGACTCATCTTCATTTGGAGGCTGGCTCTTACCCTTGGCATCCCGCAAAACGCTCCACTTGGTTTTGGCACTGAACAAGGGAGAAGCAAAAAACTCCACGGGATTTGACGGTACCCGCCGCAGCGAGCCCCCTCGACGAGAGCCATTGATAAGCACATATCGCGGCGCACTCGCCGGCGCTAAAACAGTTTCATCACGTAGCCCCAACTCGTCGCAGAGCGCTGAGAGCTGCGGTGTGCCGCTGAAACTTTGCGGCCCACGCTCGATCAGAAAACCATCTTGTAACTCCGATTCGATTACGCCCCCAGGGTGGGGCGCGGCATCCACAACCAATACGTCAATTCCAGCTTTTTTCAGCGCGTGACCGCATACCAGCCCGGAGACTCCGCCGCCGATCACCAAAGCCTGGTTTTGTTGTGTCACTGAGGTTGTCTTTCACTGCAGTAGGCGAGCAAGAGCAAATAATCCTACAGGGTTTTGGAAAACAGGGGCTTTGCGTGCATTTGCTGGCGCTCCAGATACGGATCAAATACCATCGCGAGATTGCGGATAAAAACCCGGCCAATCCACGTCGCTCGAATGGCGTCAGATTCAAGCATCACCAGCCCATCCTCTTCGGGAGCTTTTAATCGAGCCAGCTCCGGCGCAAAATATTCATCGAACTCCACGCCGAATTCTCGGGAAATTTCATCCTTCAAAATCACCGTGTGGCACAGCAACTTGCTGATCACTTCACGCCGCAGCCGGTCGTCTTCGCTGAGTGTGTAGCCACGCATTGTCGCGATTCCTCGCTCATTCACTGCTTTTTCCCACGAAGGAATATCGCGATGGTTCTGCGCGTACGCGCCACGAAATCCACTGATGGCGGTAATTCCCATGCCGTAAAGATCCGCGCCCGCCTTTGTAGTGTAGCCTTGAAAATTCCGGTGGAGCGTCCGGTTGTGCTGCGAAACGCTCAGCTCATCGCCCGGCTTGGCGAAGTGATCCATTCCAATGTAAATATAGCCGGCTTCTAAAAATTTCAACATCCCGGCCCGGAATATGTCGAACTTCTGCATTCCCTCCGGAAGATGCGCCGTAAACGCGCCTTGCTGCTTCTTCAGCCAGGGCACGTGCGCGTAACTGAACATCGCCACGCGATCAGGCGACAGTTCAAGAATCTGTTCCACGCTATGCGCGAATGTTGTCGCGGTTTGATACGGCAATCCGTAGATCAAATCCACGTTGATACTGTCGAAACCTAACTCTCGCGCGTGATGAATCAATTCGCGCGTCATTTCATAAGGCTGAATCCGATTGATGGCCTTCTGCACGTCCGGCTGAAAATCCTGGATCCCCATGCTTAGCCGGTTGAACCCCATACGCCGCAGCGCTTCCAAATGCGCGTGGGTGGTCACACGCGGATCGACTTCCACGCCAATTTCCGCGTCAGGTGCAAACGCAAACCGCTCTGACGCATGCGCAAACAAATCTTCCATCTGCCCAGGCGTAAGGTATGTCGGGGTTCCACCACCCCAGTGAAACTGCACCACCGGCCGTTCGCGAGAAACGTTGCGCGAAACATGATCCATTTCGCGTTTCAGAATTTCCAGATATGGCGGCGCAACAGTCTTATCTTTTTGAATGACCACGTTGCAGGCGCAGAACAGGCACAAACTTTCGCAGAAGGGAAGATGCATGTACAGCGAAACGGGAGTTCGCGCCTCGTTGGCATCTCGATGCACGCGTTCGAGATGGTCAGGGCCGAAAGAATCGTTCCACACCGGTGCGGTCGGATAACTGGTATAGCGAGGGCCAGGCTGGTTGTAACGAGTTACAAACTCCTCGCCAACCGCCAGCTCTCTTCGCATTTCCGAAAAACTTGGATGGATAATTGCCACTCCAACACCTTTCACAAAAATCTACGGAATATTCTAGAACTCAGTGCGCCACCGGTTTTGCCAAATCCGCCGTCCTCAGCGGTTTCTGCCCCGTTTCAACAAACAGTTTCGCGTTCTCTACCGGTGTCTGCTGCAGAATTCCATGTCCTAAATTCAGAATATGCCCCGCCCCGCCCAACTCTGCCATGATTTCCTCGGTCACGCGCCGAATGTGTTCGCCCGGACCCAGCAGCGCCGCCGGATCCACATTTCCTTGCAACGCAATTCCCGCTCCCGCGATTGTCCGGGCGTCGCGAAGATTCATTCGCCAGTCCACACTCAATACGCTGGCCCCCGCGCGCGCCACCGCCGGAAATAAATGATGGGACGCCTTGGTGTAATAAATCACCGGGACGCTGCCGCTGATCCCGGAAATAATCTCCTGCGTCGCCGGAAGCGCGAAAGTTTCGTAATCCGCTAAATCCAATTCGCCGCACCAGCTATCGAACAGTTGTACTGCCGTCGCGCCCGCTGCGATTTGCGCTTTCAAATACGGAATCGTCGCCTGGGCGATTTTGTGCAACAGCGACCGAAACAATTTCGGCTCGTGATGCATGAAGCTTTTTACTTTGCCAAATCCTTCTTTTGTGCGGCCCTCCACCATGTAACACGCCAATGTCCAAGGGGCTGCGGCAAATCCCAACACCGGCACTTCGGGTCCGGCTTCCTTCACAATCCGGCGGATGGCCTCCGGCAAAAATCCCGTGTCCGTCTCAGGATCAAAAATTCGCAGGCGTTCCACATCCGCCTTGGTCCGCACCGGCTCCGGCAAATTCGGCCCCGCGTCCCCAAGTTCCAATTTGAGGCCCATCGCCTCGGCGGGAATCAAGATGTCACAAAATACAATTATTGCGTCCACACCCAGCTTGCGAAACGGTTGCATGGACACTTCCGTAGCCAGATCCGGCGTCTTGCAAACCTCCAGAAACGAATGCTTCTTCCGAATATCCCGGTATTCCGGCAAGTAGCGGCCCGCTTGCCGCATCATCCAGACCGGCAACCGTGGCAGTCGTTCGCACCGGCATGCCATCAGAAATAGCTCTTTGTGGCTAAGCACTCGCGTTAAATCGTTTGTCATGGCTTGTTTGTGAAGAATATCAAATCCCCCCGAATCCTGCTTCCTGGGGGGACGGCCAACGCCTCCCTAAATGGTACGTGATCGGTACCTGCCTCGTGCGATTTGTGACTGCTGCGCTATACTCTAATTTGCGTCATCTGCCGCTTCCATGGCTCATACTCTTATTCCGCTCGCGGCCTTCTCTTACGGCATCAGCCTGCTTTTGTACGCGCAATTTCTTCATGCCGGCAGGGAATTGATCGGCAGACTTGCCTCTGCCTTCCTGATAGTCGGGGTCGTCCTTCATTATTTCGCGCTTCTCGAACGCGCCCGCGCACTTCACACTGTTCCGTACCACGATCTTTACGGCTCCATGTCGCTTTTCGGTTGGCTTCTCGCGCTCACGTATGTTGCCCTGGAAATTTACCATCGCCAACGCTCCGTCGGCGCTTTCGTCCTGCCGTTCATCCTTATTTTTTTCCTCGCCGCGCATCTCGCTCCCGCCGATCGCCTCACTCCAACCACTGCGCGTGGCATAGCTTTCGCGTTGCATGTCACCCTTAGTATTCTGGCCTACGCTGCCTTCGCCTTGTCTTGCGTCTTCAGCCTTCTCTTCCTCGGAGAAGAGCGCCTGCTTCGCAAACACAAAATGGGTGACATGGTCTGGCGGCTGCCGCCGCTGGAACTGCTGGAGCGCATGAGCCAGTCCAGCGTGCTTTTGGGAATTATTTCCATCACCATTGGTACCGCTCTCGGTTTTCTTTGGGTTGACCGCCTCACCGGCCAATTCTGGCATTTTGATTCCAAGTATGTAGCCACGCTACTGGTGCTGTTTCTCTACAGCGCTTATTTTTATATTTCGCGCTCTGCCGCGTGGCGCGGCTCTCGCGCTTCGCGTTTCTGTATTCTGAATTTTGTGGTCGTGATTCTCAGCTTCACCGTCGTCAATCTTTATTTCTCGCAGCACCATCGCTATTTCTAGGGGTCGGAATGGAAATTGTTCTCGTCGGATTGAACCATCGCACAGCTACAGTCGAGCTGCGCGAACGCGTTTCATTCACCGCCGAGCAAGCTCGCAGCGCCGCCGAGCAACTCCGTGAACGCGGCATTCTTGCCGAAACATTGGTCCTTTCCACTTGCAATCGCAGTGAAGTTTACGGTGTGCCTCCGGAATCGATTCGCGAGTCCGCTCCTGCGTTGTCATCGTTTCTCAGTTCCTTCCACTCACTCCGCGATGACGCCCTTACATCGTCTCTTTATCATCACTACGACCAGGAAGCGGTCCGCCACCTTTTCCGCGTCGCTGCTGGACTGGACTCGATGCTTCTGGGCGAAGCCGAAATTCTGGGACAGGTTCGCGAAGCCTACCGCGCCGCGCACAATAATCACGCCACCGGCCCGGTCCTCAATCGCCTTTTTCAAGGCGCGCTCGAAGTAGGGAAGCGCGTCCGCACCGAAACCGATCTGGGAACACGCCCAATGTCTGTCGCCTCCGCGGGCGTCAAATTGGCTGAGCGCATTTTCGGCAACATGAACGATCGCAGCGCGCTTGTCTTGGGAGCGGGCGCCATCAGCGAGCAAGTTGTTTCGCAGCTTCGTGACCGCGGCATCGCTCATCTGACGGTTATGAATCGCTCGCGCGACCGCGCCGAAATTCTCGCCAGACAATTCAATGGCAAGGTTGCCGCGTGGGGAGACTGGGGTGCCGCTCTGGCCTCTCCCGACGTTATTGTCTCTTCCGTTTCCGCCGAAGAGCCGGTTCTCACGCGTGAAATCCTTGAGCGCGCCATGGCGCTTCGCGAAAATCGCGCGCTTTTTCTTATGGACCTGGGTCTCCCTCGCAACATTGAGCCGTCCGTCGCGTCCCTTTATAACGTGTACGTTTACACCCTCGACGACCTGAGTGACGTTGTTCAACAAAATCGTAGCGCGCGCCAGAGTGAAATTCCTCGCGCGGAATCCATTGTGGATGAGCACGTCAGCAAATTTCTTTCCTGGCAGGCCAGCGTGGAGATTGTCGGCCTGGTGGACGCATTACGCGGGCAAATGAAAGCGCAGCGCTCCGTCTTTTTGCGCGATCGTCTTTCTACTTTCAAAAATCTCGACGCCTCCGACGCCGTCCGTCTGGAATCTCTAATCGATGAGTTGCTCGAATCCCTTGTTGTTGCTCCTGCTGAGCGTATGCGCACCGAAAAAGAGCTGCGCCGTAAAATTCGCAATGCTGAAGCGCTGCGCGACCTGTTTCTCCCCGATCGAGATAAGCCGTGACACATTTTCGGATTGGCACGCGTGGAAGTATTCTGGCTCGCTGGCAGGCGGAGTTCGTTCGCAAACAACTTTTTCAAGCCACGGGCTCCGAAGCGGAGTTGGTTATCATCAAAACGTCCGGTGACAAAATGCAGCAATCTTCTTTAGCGCAAATCGGCGGCAAGGGCGTCTTCATAAAGGAACTGGAAGAAGCGCTTCTCGATGAATCCATCGATTTGGCCGTTCATAGCGTGAAGGATATTCCCACGGACACGCCTTCACGATTGATTTTCCCCGCCGTTTGCCGTCGTGATGACCCGCGGGATTGCCTGGTTTCTGGTAACGGCGCTTCGCTTGCGAATCTGCGCCAGGGCGCTCGCGTCGGTACCGGAAGTTTGCGACGGCAGGCACAGCTGGCGCACGTGCGGCCTGACCTCGATTTTCGAGATGTACGCGGCAATGTCGATACCCGCCTTCGTAAAGTCGAAAGCGGCGAGTATGACGCCATCATCCTGGCTAAAGCTGGCTTGGATCGCCTCGGCTGGAGTAACCGCATTTCCGAAACGCTTTCCACGGAAATTTCTCTTCCCGCCGTCGGCCAGGGAGCTATCGCGGTTGAGACGCGATTGAAAGATACCGAAGCAGCGGATGCGCTCGCGAAACTTGACGACGCTGAAACTCGCACGGCGATCATTGCCGAACGCGCCTTACTTGCCAAGCTGGAAGGCGGTTGCCAGGTTGCGCTCGGCGCATGGGCTCGTATCGAACGTAATGAACTTGTTCTCGAAGCTTGTGTTTGCTCCATCGACGGTGCGCAGTACGTCCGGCAGCGCATCAGCGGCCCTGCCGACCAGCCCGCGCCACTGGGCGAGCAAATGGCAAAAATGCTCATTGATGCCGGAGCGATGGATATCCTACAGCAAGCGGGGCCCGCGCATGAGTGAAGCCGCCCCGTCGCCGTTGGCCGGAAAACGCATCGTTGTGACACGCGCTGAGGAGCAGAGTGATTCATTGCTGAAAGCTCTCGCCGGCAAGGGCGCCGTTCCGTTGCTTCTACCATTGCTCGAATTCGCTTCTCCCGAGGACGCGTTTCCGCTTAACAACGCCGTCGCCAACTTCGCGCAATTCGATTGGGTCATTTTTACGAGCCAAAACGGCGTTCGCGCTGTTTTGGAACGCGTCACCACTTTGGATCCGCCTGTCATTCCTCAGCCCGGAAAAACGCGCATCGCTGCGGTTGGTCCTGCCACTGCCGACGCGATTCGCCAATTTGGCTTTTCCGTGGATCATGTCGCTTCCTCGCACAATGGCTTGGCGCTTGCCGTGGAACTTCGCGGCTCGCTCCAGAACGCCAGCGTCTTGCTCCCTCGCGGTGACCACGCCAGCCTGGATTTGCCCACGGCTCTTCGTGATGCGGGCGCGCTGGTCACGGAAGTCGTCGCTTACCGCACCATTCTCCCCGAGCATCTTAATGAAGGAGTTCGCTGGGCGGTTGAAAAGGGAACTGTGCATGCCATTTTATTGTTCAGCCCCAGCGCGGTGCGGCACTTGAGAGACCTGGTCGGCGCCGAGAAATTTTCACTTCTTTCGCAATCCGTTGTGCTTGCGGCGATTGGCCCTGTCACGGCCGCTGCATTGAACGAAGCAAAAGCCGCTGGCTTCCTCGCCGCTGCCGATACGACTGTCGAAGCCGTTCTCGAAACGCTCTCGAACCATTTCGCATCTGCCGTCCCTAACTCTCCCGCGGGAGCAAAATTCGCATGAGTTTTCCTGTTAACCGCCCACGCCGTTTGCGCCGGTCCGAATCTCTTCGCGGCTTGGTACGTGAAACGCGGCTCTCCACTGCCGGTTTCATCTATCCGCTGTTTGTTTGCCCCGGTACAAATGTGCGCCAGGAAGTAAGCTCCATGCCCGGGGTTCATCAACAATCGGTCGACCGCATCGTGGAAGAATGCCGCGAGCTCGGATCCCTCGGAATCCCCGGCATCATTTTATTTGGCTTGCCCGAAACAAAAGATGCTCGCGGGTCCAGCTCTCTTTCCGCTAATGGAGTTGTCCAGCGTGCTATCGAAGCCATTCGCAAAGCCAAACTCAACATTTTGGTCATCACCGATGTTTGCCTCTGCGAATACACCGACCACGGCCATTGCGGCGTGATCGAAAATGGCGAAGTCGCGAACGACCCCACGCTGGAAATCCTCGCCGAACAAGCGCTTTCACATGCTCGCGCGGGTGCCGACATCATCGCTCCGTCGGATATGATGGATGGCCGCGTCGCCGCCATTCGTAGCCGTCTTGACGCCCACAAATTCCAGGACATCGCCATACTTTCTTACGCCGCAAAATATTGTTCCGGATTCTATGGCCCTTTTCGCGAAGCCGCGCAGTCGGCGCCGCAATTCGGCGATCGCCGCAGTTATCAGATGGATCCGGCCAACGCTCGCGAGGCTCTGAAGGAAGTAGCGCTCGACCTCGAAGAAGGCGCTGACCTCGTTATGGTCAAGCCCGCCCTCCCTTACCTGGATATCATTCGTCAGGTTCGAGACCGCTTCGATGTTCCCGTCGCCGCGTACAACGTCAGCGGGGAATACGCTATGGTGAAAGCCGCCGCGCAAAAAGGTTGGATTGACGAGCAGCGCGTGGTCCTGGAATTGTTAACGGGCATTCAACGCGCCGGTGCCGGCATCATCCTGACGTATCACGCCAAAGACGCGGCGCGCTGGCTGAAGTAATCCCGTGAGTCGTTTTTCCTCATCGTCCGAACCCGTGCTAAATTGATACCCGAGCATGAACGCTTCCCAACCCAAAGTCCTCCGCGAGAATCGCCGTTCCCGCGAAATCTTCGCGCGAGCGGAAAAAATTCTTGTGGGCGGTGTCAATAGCCCGGTTCGCGCATTTCGTTCCGTCGGCGGAGATCCGTTGGTCATTGACCACGGCAAAGCGCAACATCTTTATGACGCGGACGGAAATGAACTCCTGGACTACATCTGCTCCTGGGGAGCGATTCTCCTGGGGCATGCGCATCCGGCCGTTACCGACGCCGTCGCCAAGCAGGCTGCTCGCGGCACCAGCTTTGGTGCCACCACCGAACTCGAAGTTGAACTCGCCAGCCTGATTATTCGCGCCGTCCCATTTATTGAAAAAATTCGCTTTGTCTCCAGCGGTACCGAAGCCACCATGAGCGCACTGCGTCTTGCCCGCGGCATCACGAAACGCGACTACCTTGTTAAATTCGAAGGTTGTTACCACGGTCACGCCGATAGCTTCCTCTCACAAGCCGGCTCCGGCCTCGCTACCCTCGGCATAGCGGAATGTCCCGGCGTCCCGCAAGCTCTCGCCGCTCTCACGCTCAACGTGCCGTACAACGATCTGGCCGCCGTGGAACGCGTCTTCTCAGAGCACAAGGATAAAATCGCCGCCATTATTGTGGAGCCCATCGCCGCGAACATGGGCGTTGTCACTCCAGCGGACGGCTTTCTGAAGGGTCTGCGTGAAATTAGCGGCAGACACGGCGCGCTTCTGATCATCGATGAAGTCATCACCGGCTTCCGCTTGCACAATGGCTCTGCCCAACAACTTCTCGGCGTGGAAAGCGACCTCACCACTTTTGGCAAAATTATTGGCGGTGGCGTGCCCGTTGCGGCTTACGGGGGCCGTGCCGAACTGATGAACCACGTCGCGCCGCTCGGCCCCGTTTACCAGGCCGGCACGCTTGCCGGTAATCCACTGGCGATGAGTGCTGGCATTGCCACCTTGAAACAACTCTCCGCCGCGGGCTTCTACGATGGTCTCCACCATGACGCCACGAAACTAGCGAACGGTCTCCGGGCCGCCATCGCTGCAACTGGGATCGCTGCTCAGGTCAACTCCGTTGGCTCGCTCTCTACTTTATTTTTCGCCAAAGAAGAAGTCCGTAATTATTCCGGCGCCAAAAAATCCGACACGAAACGTTACGCGCGTTTCTTCCGTGAAATGCTCAATCGCGGCATCTTGCTCGCTCCTTCACAATTTGAGGCGGCGTTCGTTTCCGCTGCCCACACGTCCGCGGATATCGACCGCACCATCGCCGCCGCGCGCGAGGTGTTGCAGACTATTTCTAATGATGATCCAGCTTCTTGATCTTGAAACATTCTTTACCGGAGAGAAAAACAAATGCACGACGTTATGGAAAATGTTGAAGAACTCGGCCACGAAGAGCATGGCAACAACCCTTTGGTTCTTCCTGTCTCCGTCACCATTTCAATCCTCGCCGTACTGGTAGCTATCTCGACGCTCCTTGGCCATCGCGCCAACACTGAACAAATTCTGCTCCAGGGTCAGGCTAACGATCAATGGGGCTATTATCAGGCTAAAAATATCCGCTCTCACCAGGTGCAGATCGCGCTCGCCATGCTCGGTATCTCCACTTCGCTGGACAAGGAAAAAGCCGCAGTCGTAAAGGAGAAATATCAACAAGAAGGCGCGCGCTACGAAAAAGATAAAGAGGAAATCTTCAAAAAAGCAAAAGAGTTGGAAAACGACCGCGATGTGCAAAGCCATCGCGCAGACCGCTTTGAAGGCGCCGAAGTCCTCCTGGAAATCGCCCTGGTGATCTGCTCTCTCACGCTGCTTACGAAAAAACGGTTCTTCTGGTACAGCGGCATCCTGCTGGCTATTTTCGGCACGCTGGTCGCCGGTAGTGGCTTTCTTATCCACTAAATTGCCATAGTATTTCCCTACCTGTTCCTTCGGACAGTCATAAATTGGCAACAGGTCCAGATTCCTGCACCTTCTGCGACGAATCATTCCCGTACAATCGTCTGAGTTACTTTGCGGCGTGTACGGTTGCGCAGTGGTCGTGGAAGTAATTCTTAGTGTTTTGGAGACTGCCCATACCGCCCGTGTTTGTGCTGGCGGCTACTCGCAGCGACGAATGCCCCTAAAGACCGCCCCTGGCCACCCCGCTGATATTCCTGTGGAACACCTCTCCATGTTGCTGGAGTCTTCGCGCGAACTGTTCCTCGTTCTCGATCAGAATCACATCCTGCAATATGCGAGCCCGTCGTTCTATAAAGTTCTTGGCTACGCGCCTGAGGATTTGCTGTGCCAGCCACTCGATTCGCTGCACCACCCACAGGAACAATCTGTTAGCAAAAGTTTGCTGTGTCCCGCCACTTCGCCGCAAACCTCCAGCACACGCTGCCGCTTGCGCTGCAAAGATGGAACCTGGCGATGGTTCGATGCTGCGTTTCATGTGCGTTCCGGCGACGGCGGAAACATCACCATCGCAAGCTATCTTGACGTTACGGCGCTATACCGCATGGAGTGCGAACGTCAGGTGATCTTCGACGTGGTTCACGCGCTGAATGAAACTTCCAACCTGGACCAGCTTCTTCAACGCATCCATCAAGCCCTCAAAAAAGTTTTATACGCCGAAAATTGTTTTGTCGCGCTTCATCAGACCCACGAAGATACCTTCCACTTTCCTTTCTATACGGACCAGTTGGATGAAGCGCCGTCGCCGCAAAAGGTCGGCCGTTCCTGCACCGCCTACATTTTTCGTACCGGTAAGGCAGCCCTCATCAACCAATCCGAATTTGACCGCTTGGCGGCTCTTGGCGAAGTCGAACTCGTCGGGTCTCCTTCGCCTTCCTGGCTCGGTGTTCCCTTAAAAACTCCTACCGCCACCATCGGCGTGCTGGTTGTTCAACACTATGGCGATAAAAACGCCTACGGCCCTCTCGACGTGGACTTTCTTGATTCGGTCGGCGGTCACATCGCGTTAGCCATCGAGCGGCGCAGCGCCGAAGAAGCTTTGCGCAAAAGTGAATCCATGTTCCGTCTTTTCTTTGATTATAATCCGCTTCCCACCTGGCTCTTCGATCGCGATACGCTCCGGTTTATACAGGTCAACGAAGCTGCTATCGCGCAATACGGTTACACGCGCGAGGAATTTGAAAATATTACCGTTATGGATATCCGGCCCGAGTCCGAGCGCCAGCAGCATCAGGAATACCTCAAGAACGCAACCCCTGAAGGCCATTATCGCGGCATTCGCAAACATCGTTCAAAAAAGGGCAAAACTTTTGACGCTGAATATATTTCGCACGATCTCGAATATCTGGGTCGCCGCGTGCGTCTCACCGTCGCCCAGGATGTCAGCGCCCGCCATCAGCTTGAACAGCAATTGCGTCAGGCGCAGAAAATGGAAGCGGTTGGCCGTCTCGCTGGCGGAATCGCTCACGATTTCAATAATCTCCTCATGGTCGTCAAAGGCCATACCGAGCTGTTGCTCAACATCCTGCCTCCAGCCGACCACGTAACCAGAAAAATTGAGCAGATCGACCGCTCCGCGGACCGCGCTGCCGCACTCACTCGCCAGCTCCTGGCGTTTAGCCGCAAGCAAGTGCTCAACCCGCAAGTCATTAATCTCAATTCCATCGTCGAAGAAATCGGCAAACTTGTTCTGCGCTTGATTGGCGAAGATATTGAGCTGCTTATTACCAAGGGCGCCGATCTGGGCTTCATCCGCGCTGACGCCAGCCAAATCGAACAAATCGTCATGAACCTGGTAGTCAACGCTCGCGACGCCATGCCTGCGGGCGGACGGCTCATCATCGAAACTTCCACTCAGGAACTCGACCATTCTTATGGCTCGGATCACTCCGTCATGTCACCCGGCAGCTACGTTCTCCTTTCCGTCACCGACACCGGCACCGGAATGGACGTGGAAACCCAAGCCCGCATTTTTGAACCGTTTTTTACTACCAAGGAAAAGGGAAAAGGAACCGGCTTGGGGCTCGCCACCGTGTACGGCGTTGTCAAACAAAGCGGCGGCTTCATATGGGTCTATAGCGAATTAGGAAAGGGAACTTCGTTCAAAATTTATTTCCCGCAAATTGAAGGAGTAGAAGAGCAAGCGCCAATCGCCCGGCAATTAACGGAAATTCCCAAAGGTACGGAAACGGTTCTTCTCGCTGAAGACGAGCCTGATGTGCGCGACATCGCTCGGCAATTCCTCGAATCCGGTGGTTATAAAGTTTTGGAAGCTCGCGACGGCGCGGAAGCTTTGTCGCTCGCCAAAGCTTGTGGCCACGATATCGGTTTGCTGGTAACCGATATGGTCATGCCTGGTATGACCGGCCACGAACTCGCTGCGGGACTATTGCGCGCCAATCCGAGCCTTCGCGTTATCTTCATGTCCGGCTACAGCGAGCAAGCCGCGGTACATGCCGCCAGCATCACCCCTTCCATGCGGTTGCTCAGCAAGCCGTTCAGCCGCGGCTCATTGCTGCGCACCGTTCGCGAAATCTTGGACGCCGCACCCGTGGAACAAAATTATTAAGCGCCATCTTAAACAATTTTCGGATGCTTGTTGTGCCACGCCGTATGCTGCTGAAATATTCGCGCCGCTTGAATCACCGCGTAATCGTCCCCGGCTCGTCCAACGAACTGCAACCCTACCGGCAAATTTTTGTCCGTAAATCCACAAGGCACCGATAGCGCTGGAAGCCCGCAGAGATTGCCAATACCTCCTAGCGGGTCGGCAAACGCCAAGTCCGTCTCCAGATTCATCTCCAGACGAGTCGCGGCAATCGGTTGCGACGCCGCAACCAACACATCAAAATCGTCGAATAACTCCGTCATTTTTTGCTGCGCAATCTCCCGCACTCGCAACGCCGTCACATAATCTGCTCCGGAAATCTGTTCGCTCACGTAACCCGCCACTTGCCCTAGCGGATCAGCCAATTCGCTAACCTTCCCGGAACGAATCAATTCTCCAAACGATGACGCCCCTTCCACGGAAATAATAACTCCGCCGGCGTCTTCAAATGGCCCTTCCGGCAACGCCGCATTTTTTACTCCGGCGAAATACTTGTGCAGGACCTTCTTTGCGTCCTCAATTGGCTTGGCCACGCTCGCATCCAATTTCGTCCATGCATTGGTCAACCAGCCAATCCGCAGCGAACGGTTCTTTAGCTCCAGCGAAGGTGAAAACGTAAACGCCGCCTTATCGATCGGCAGCGTGCTGCGATCCTGGAAGTCGTGTCCCGCGAGCACCGCGAAAATTCGCGCACAATCTTCCGCCGACCGCGCCATCGGTCCAATCTTGTCCATCGAATAAGAAAGCGCCATCGCGCCGTACCTGCTCACTCTTCCCGCGGTCGGCCGCAAGCCGCTCACCCCGCAAAAAGCCGAAGGGCAAATGATCGATCCCCACGTCTCGGTTCCAATCGCGAACGCCGCCAGCCCCGCCGCCACAATCGCGCCGGATCCCGAAGACGATCCGCACGTCCAACACGCCGTGTTCCACGGATTCTTTGCCGCGCCCTGCAAGGATGCCGATGCGTAGCGATAACCCATGCCCCCGGCCAACTCGATCATCGAAGCTTTTCCGAGCAATACCGCGCCCGCGCGATTCAAATGGTCAATCACCGTCGCGTCGTAATCGAATACCTGGTCCGCGAATGGCTTGGCGCCCCATGTAGCCGGAATCCCTTTGACCGCCAGCAAATCCTTCGCCGCATACGGCATTCCATGCAGCGGCCCGCGATAATGTCCACGATGAATCTCTTTTTCCGCTGCTTCGGCTTGCGTCATGGCCAGTGCCGGAGTCAGCCTCGCGTATGCGTTGAAGCGCGACCCCAACTTTGCGCTGCGCTCCAGGTAACCCTTCGTCAATTCCACCGGCGAAAGCTGTTTGCTCTCGATCCGTTTCGCCAATTCACTTACCGGCAGAAAAAAAATCTTTTCATCCACCATAAAAATGCTTCTCCCTCATCGTGTTGAAACGGGTTTCTTGCTCGCCCCAGTTTTATCCGACCTCGCCGGTTTCTTTTCCCGCTCCACCAGCGGCTTCAAATACAAAGCCGGCCCATCCCAGTTTTTAAGCGCGTAAGCCCGCAAATGATCTAGCGGCGGCTGCGCCAGAAAGCACAACCGCCGTAGATCCGCTTTTTGTGCGTCCGAAAATCTGCTCCCGTATCGACTTAAAATCGCCTGCAATCGCGCCTCTGCCTCTGCTTGCCCCTCCGCGGAAAGCTTCGGCATCTGCCCAGCATCCTGCGCTTGCGCGGCAGGTGTTTGCGTTGTTTGCGTTTGAGCCACGGTTTGCGCTCGTAACTCCGGCTGCAGGACTTCTGCGGACACTGTCGCGCCAAAGGACGCCGCCGCCGAAGCCATCACCGCCCGCCGCGCAAATTCCCGCCGCGTAAATCCTCGTTTTTTCGGTACATTCACTCTTGCACCTCCCGTATCAACATGCCAAGCGAGGCTACTGAATCTCGTCCGACCCGTCAATGTTCAGCGCAGCACTTTCCGCGAGGCTCGTGCCCACGCGTTTACTAGGCCGAAGAGTTCTTATCGCAGATGCTAGGCACGCGGCGCGCCAGCGTGACCGTCGCCGCGGGTATTTTGCAGAAGGCCGGCTTGATTTCTTACATCAGGGGCAGCGTCAAAATTTTAGACCGAAACAGACTCCAGGAGGCCGTCTGCGAGTGCTACGAAATATTGCAGCGCCAACTGAGGGATTGGGAAGCCGAAGCACTCACTTCCTAGTCCAGGAACACGTGTTCAGGCTTGAGGGGTTTCGCCACAACTATGTAGGTTGCAAAGAACCGCGCCTCGTGGTTTGATGCCAGTGAAGTTTTCGGGCACACCAATGCTTTAGGAGGTTCGCTATGAATATGACCACCACTACGCGGCAGTCAGGTAACGTCACGATTGTCGATATCAAAGGGCGAATCGTAATGGGCGCGGAGAGCGCTTCGCTGCGTGACGCGATCGTCGACCTGTTAAATAAGGGACATTTGCAGATTTTGTTCAATCTTGCCGGTGTCGATTTTATCGACAGTATGGGCTTGGGAGCGCTCGTCGGTGCCTCCGTGAGCGTGCGCAAGCAAGGCGGAGAACTGAAGCTGCTCAATGTCAGCAATAAGGTCACCGACGTAATGCAAATCACAAAACTCTATACCGTCTTCGATATCGCCACTGACGAAGCCGCCGCCGTGAAGTCTTTCACCCAATCCGCGGCAGCTAAAGGCTAAGCCGCATTCTGCCTTTCTAAAAAAGAATTAATACTCCTTTCAGGTATCCGCCCACGGTATGTCATACCTTGGTTGGCGCATCCGCTTGACGTGTGCTCGCTACTTGTTGGCAAATAATCAAAAAATCGCGCAAGGGAAGGCAACCTGCATGACCTTCGAAGAAACAAAAAATTGTCTCGCGCACGGTCGTGACACCACCTTCACTCGCCGGAACTTATTTGAACTTGCCGGCCTGGCTTTGGCGTCCTCGGCTATACCGTTAAAGGTCTCCGCCGCCGGCCCTCCTTCACCCAAGGATGACTCGGCGCCCTCCCTCAGCCCCATCACGGAAAAACTGAGCATCTACATGAGCGAAGCTCACACCCGCGCGCTTCCCGATGACGTCATTGAAAAGGCCAAGCATCACATCCTCGATACTTTCGCCGCCATGATTTCCGGCTCACAGCTTCGCCCTGGCCGCGGTGCCCTCGATTTCGTTCGCGCTTACGGCGGCAAAGAAGTTGCCACCGTCGTCGCCTCCAATGTTCTTTGCGGCCCCATCGAAGCCGCGCTCACCAACGGCGTTCTCGCTCACGCCGATGAAACCGACGACTCGCACGGTCCGTCTCGTTCGCATCCTGGCGTTTCCGTTGTTCCCGCCGCGCTCGCTGCCGGCGAACATTTTTCCATCAGCGGCGCACACTTCTTACGTGCTGTCACTCTCGGCTATGACGTCGGCACGCGCATTACCATGAGCATGGGCGGTCCCGCCTACCAGGCCTCCACGCATCGCAGCAGCCACGGCACCGTGGCATCCTTCGCCGCGGGCGCTGCCGCCGGTTGCGCCGCCGCGTTCGACCCGCAAAAAATGCGCTTCATCCTCGACTACAGCGCCCAGCAAACTTCCGGCATCGGCGCCTGGAGCCGCGACGCCGAGCACATGGAAAAGGCATTTCTCTTCGGCGGCAAACCTGCCGCTGGCGCCATCGCCGCCACGCTCATGATTCACGCGGGCTTCACTGGAGTGGACGACATTTTCTCTGGCCCGGATAATTTCTTTGAAGCGCTTGCGCCCCGCGAAAATGGCGCCGTCAAAGCCGATCCCGGCCAGCTCGTCGAAAAACTCGGCGAACGCTACGAAATCGCGCGCACCAACATAAAAAAATGGACTGTCGGTTCGCCCATCCAGGCGCCGCTTGACGCTCTCGCGCTGTTCTTCAAGCAGCGTCAATTCAACGCCGACGATGTACAAAAAGTTGTGCTCCGCATGGCTACCGACGAAGCCAACACCGTCAGCAATCGGGACATGCCCGATATTTGCGCGCAACATATGATAGCCATCATGTTGCTAGACAAAACCGCCACGTTCCAGGCGGCTCACGACAAGGCGCGCATGAAAGATCCTGCGGTGCTCAAACAGCGCGCGAAAGTGGAAGTCGTCGCCGACCCGCGCATCGATGCCCGTCGCCCGCGGCGCGAAGCCATCGTTGAATTAACCCTCAACGACGGCACTCAGCTCAGCGAATGGATTAAAGATGTGCGTGGTACCGCCGAAAATCCCATGACCCGCGAAGAAGTTGTCGCCAAAGCGCGTTCGCTCATTTCTCCGGTTTTGGGCGACGCGATCTGTTCGTCGCTCATCGAAAAAGTTCTGGCGCTCGAAAATATCAAAAACATTCGCGAACTGCGCGTCGCCCTTCAAACCAAATCGTAGAATTAAAAATTGCTCCGTAATTTCAAATAACTCGCCTCTCCCACAGCGATAGTTGTGTTCCGGAGTTGTGTTCCGGAATGAACAGTTTTCCAATCCGGCGAAAGCTACAATTATTGCGCAGTTCGAGGACGCAAATTTATGCCCAGCGATTCACACCAACGCGCTGCCGAATTTCACGATCAAGCCGCCCACGCTCACCGTGCCGCCGCTGTTCATCACGGCAAGCAAGACCATCAAACCGGCCATGAGCATTCCAGGCAGGCCATGGAATATGCCAATAAGGCGCTTCAGTCTTCTGAGGAAGCGCACCGCAAGTCCCAAAAAGCTATCGGCAAATCGGAGTAGGCGTAGGACCTTGCGCAGCCGCGGGAAGGGAATCATGCAACGTACAAACCATATGAGTTCGCACCTTGGCGGCTTCACTTCAGGCGCCAGTCTCGGCGGCAAGGTTTCGCGTTATCGCGATAAACAGAATATCTACTTGCAGGGCGCTCCCGCTCCCACGCTCTTCTATATCCAGGAAGGCGGCGTGCGGCTTACCACGCGCTCGAAAGATCGTGCCTCGGCGGTCACCGCCTTGCTCGGCGTGGGTGATTTTTTCGGCGAGCTTTGCTTGGCCGGATATCCTTTGCGCGTTTCCGCCGCCGACGCTCTCACCGCCAGTTCCATTCGGACCATTGATAAACAAATGATGCTGCGCCTGCTTCGCAGGGGAAATAAAACTTCCAATTCTTTGGTCGCCTATCTGCTCTTCAGCCTAAAAGAATATCGCGAACACGTCGCCGATCTGCTCACTTCTTCCGCGGAGCAACGCCTCGCGCGCGTGCTCCTCCGTCTCGCGCACTTAAATAAAAACGGTCCGCCAGCCGTGGAAATTCCACTTGTCAGTCATCAAGTGCTCGCGGAAATGGTGGGCACCACTCGCCCTCGGATCAATACGTTTATGAATCGTTTCAGACGCAGGGGTTACATAAATTACGACGGAGGCTTGGAAATCCATCAGTCGCTCCGGAAGGTGCTCAAAAATAGCCGTCTTACCGGCTAACCCAAGGTAATTCATCAACTTGCAATCTACCAAAACTGTTCAATATTGAACAGTTTGTTTCGCCACGCTCTGTGGTATTCTCGCGCATGTTGTCTCCGGCCATTCAAAGCACATTTTCAGACGCTACTCGACCTTGGAGCAAGGCGCCACTTAAAATCCACTCGTTCAACGTCCAGCAATTTCTCGAGTCCGCGGGCCTCGGTAAAAAAGTTCAAAAGGTGCAAGCCAAAGAACGCATCTTCGCGCAAGGCGACCCCGCCAGTACCGTTCGTTACATACAGTCCGGCAGCGTAAAGCTCACCGTAGTCAACGAGTCTGGTAAGCAAGCCGTCGTGGCCATCCTGGGTCCCGGCGATTTTTTCGGCGAAGCCTGTCTTGCTGGCCATTCCGTTTGTCTGGTGACTGCTACAAGTATCGCTCCTACCACCGTGCTGGTGATCGAGCGAACGGAAATGATGCGCGTTCTTCACGGTGAGCACGAGTTCTCTGACGTTTTTATTGCCTACATGCTTTCGCGAAACGCCAGGGTTGAAGCCGACCTGGTCGATCAGCTTTTCAATTCCAGCGAAAAACGCCTGGCGCGCGTTCTGCTTCTCCTTGCCCGCTACGGCGCCCGCGGCGACCCTCGCGAGGTAATTTCCAAAATGTCCCAGGAGATGCTCGCGGAGACCATTGGCACCACCCGTTCCCGCGTAAATTTTTTCATGAACAAATTCCGGAAGCTTGGCTTTATTGAGTACAAAAACGGCGAGATCCACATTAACAACTCCCTCCTCAGTGTGGTCCTGCACGATTAGGCATGATTCCTGTTTCGTCCCGGAACCTTTCCCGCGCTTTCCTGAATCTCAACTGTGACCGCCTTCTAAAGAGTCTCTATGCCACTTGAACCACATCTAAATCCTCATCACAACCCCAGCCGTAAAAACATTGAAGCCATCGCCCAGCTGGAACGCGACGCCCTGCTTCGCCGGACCACAGCGGAGCGCTTCAGCGAAAACACTATCAAATATATCGGCAGCATCGCCTTTCTTGTGCTCAACGTCTTGTTGATGATTCTCTGGGCAATCATTAATTTGAATTTTGTTCCGGCGATTAAATCGTTCGATCGATTTCCTTTCGGTATTCTTGCTCTTATCTTGTCGGCGGAAAGCATCATGCTTACCATCCTGGTACTCATCAGCCAAAACCGGTTGATGCGCCAGTCCGACAGACGCGCGCATCTTGACCTCCAGGTGGGCTTGCTCGCGGAACAGGAACTAACCGCCGTGGTTCAAATGTTGCAAAAACTTTGCGAACATGCTGGCGTTCAGGTCGACTTTTCCAAACACGCTACAACCTTTGGCGTTGCAACCGATGTCCACAAAATCGCGCGCGAACTCGACGAAAAACTCCCGTCCGAATAGTCCTGCTGATTTACTGGCTAGTGCGCGTCAGATACGCAAAGGCATTTGAGGATAGGTTCACAGGTTCGAAGCCCGCGGCTACCGTGTCCTGACGGTTTTTGAAGGTCGATTTTAGGCCTCTTTATAGTCTCTTTATATTAGAAGTGGCTGGTTTCACCTCGATTTTTAATGCATTTGCTGCATTCGCCTTAGCGTGTTGCGCCCGTACTGTTACCAAATGGCCTCGCCATCACATCTCGGCAGCAGGCTAGATCTGGCGCGTGGATAAGCAAGGCGTAATAACCACTGTCGCTAGAATTGGTGCTGTCTCCGCAGGCACTAGAATTGAAGACAATGGAACTGCCACCAATGCGATTCTCAATTTACCGTGCGAGGTGGCCGTAGATCACGAGGGAACGTTTACATCGCCGATTGGGCCATTAGGTATTCCAAAACCCGCGTCAGAAAAGTAACCGCGGGAACTATTACCCCGATTTTCAGAACTCCAGCCTCGGCTCCTCAATAACCTTCCGCTAAAGACCGGATTCGAATGTAGCCTGTCTAGATATTTATTGACTCAGTAAACTGCCGTGCGTTATTATAGCCTGTGACGCTTCCGCCAGACCCCACTCACCCGCGCATCCCACCTCACCGCATCTCTCAACCTCTTTGTTTTGATACATCTATGCATATCCGTCCTCTCAAGTCCTTTGGATTGATACATTTACGAATCGCCAGAAAACAAGTCCTTTGGATTGATACATCTCCACATACCCGGGGGTGGGGTGTATCCCCTGCGCCACCCGCGACCGTCGAATACGGCGAAGTATATTCTCGACCGCGCTTGTTACTGACGCGCCTTTACTCTAGATTCCTAGGGATGAGTTCCTCTGTTCCGAAATCAGAACATCACGCCGGTGCTGCAAAAACACAACATGTTCCGAATTCAGAACAACATACCGGGGTCCGTAAAATAGAACAGCCTCCTCCTGTTCCCGAATTTCAGCCGCATCCTCTTCTCCGCAACGGACATACCATGACCATCGCAACCGCCTTTCTTCGCCGGCGGTTCCACCTGCCCCCTGCCGAAAAGCGTTTATTTCGCGTCGACCACGATTCGCAACTTCTCGCGCACTGCCACTGGCAGCCCGGCAAATCGCTCGACACTCCCGTAGTAGTGATCCTGCACGGATTGGAAGGCTCCAGCGAGTCCAACTACGTGATGGGAGTCGCCGACAAGTCTTGGGCTGCTGGCTTTCACGCCATCCGGCTAAACCAGCGCAATTGTGGCGGCTCCGAATTGCTCACCCCCACGCTATACAACTCAGGGATGAGTGCCGACTACCGCACCGTGCTCGCGGAATTGGCCGATGTCGACGGCTTTTCTCGAATCTTTTTCGTGGGTTACTCCATGGGCGGCAATCTGGTAACGAAAATGGCCGGCGAATTTTCCGAAGCGTTTCCACCGCAGCTGCGCGGAGTTTGCGCGGTGTGCCCCTCGATGGATCTTTCCGCGTGCGCCGATGCGCTCGAGCGCTGGGATAATTACGTGTACCAGCGGCGCTTCGTGAAAGGCTTGCTGCGCCGCTATCAAAATAAAGCGCGACTTTTTCCCCTGCGCTACGCACAAAATAGTTTCGGACCGATTCGCAGCGTGCGCCAATTTGATGACGCCATTACCGCGCCGCATTTTGGATTTCGCGACGCGCAGCATTATTACGAAACGTCTAGCGCCAAAAAATTGCTGTCGCAGATTCGCGTGCCAATGCTATTAATTACCGCGAAAGACGATCCTTTCATTCCCTATCAATCATTTCTTGAAGCGGGCGCCGGCAAAAATCCCGCCATTCGCTTTCTTGCGCCGGATCATGGCGGCCACTGCGGCTTTATTTCTAAATGGCCAGGTCCTGAGCGCTACTGGGCAGAACAAAGGATTGTGGAATTTATTCGGAACATGAACTAACAGGAGCGGAAGTTCCGCCCCTGTGTGTCGCATCGACGCAGGATGAAGATTAACGAGGCTGCTGCTCCGGGTAAGAAGATGAATCCGCAGGATAAGAACTCGGATTCGATGAAGAAGAACCGGTTGAATCGCGCCGCGATCTTCTTCCGGGAACGTAGGTGATTTCCAATGGCTGCTGCAGTGTGAAATCAAGACGGGTTTCCGGTGGCACCTTCACTTGCTGCGCGTGGGTCAGTATTTGAACGCCTGCTCCCGCGCCGCCGCCAGCGGCTGCTCCAATCGCCGCACCCTTGCCGCCGCCGGCTATCCCACCGATAATCGCGCCCAACACCGCGCCGCCGCCGACTGTTTCCGCGGTGCGTTTCGTGCGCGAAGAGCCGGCCTGCCGCACATCACTGGAAACGGTGTGATAGGTTCTGCCCTGATAAGCGATACTGTCCAGCGCCAACGTCAACTCGCTTCGGCCGGTCATGTGGCCCGCCGAACTTGCACTGACGAGTTTGAGTGTAGCGTTTGCCCCTTTGGGAATTACGACGTTGTCGTTAACGACGACCGGCGCATCAAGCGACGCCGCAAACGTTTGACCGGTGCGATTCACCGTGGAGTCAATGCCATCGATGGTGAGCACGGTTACTATCGTATTCGATGGGATCGTGACGGTACGCGACTTCTCATACTGCGGAGTCGCGGCGTTGCCGTAAGGTTGATCCGCCGCGCGATTTGACTGGTCTTGCTGCCTTTCGCGCGCATAGCGATCTTGTTCCGAATTATTTCTGCGCGCCTCGGATCGGTCGCGGCGTGACGAATTGCGCTCGGATTGAATTCTGCGCTGCTCAGCCTGGTTTCGCGAACCGCGGTCCGGTGAGCCAGAAGAATTCGTGTCCGCGGGCACGGTTGGAGAGGGTTGGATATTGTTTCCATACGCGGCTTGCGGCGCAGCCACCACCAGCTGATCGATAACTTGCTTTACGCCCGCTGTCCGTGACGCAAGGTTGTCAGCGGATTGCCGAGCAGCTTCGTCGGGTACCTGTCCGGTCAACGTAACTACGCCGGAGTTGCTCGCAACTTGGACGGAAGCAGTACGCAGAACAGGATCGGAATACAACTGGGATTTGATTTCGGTAGTGATGTTGTCGTCGGTAAGTGGGCGATTGCAGGAAACGAAAAAAAATCCCGCACCCAGCGTGGCGTACAGAAGGATATGCGAAAACTTTTTTGTGAGCATAGTAAATCTCTCCGTGGACCTGTAAAGCGTCAGGGCGGGTAATTGCTAGTTTATCTCAGGAACAGGTACGAGCAAAACTGGGCAACATGAACTATTCGGTGCGCGTGGCTAGAATTTCTTTTCCCTGAACTCTAACTTCCACTCCCAACGGCGGGCGAAGATCGGAGCCTTGCACAATGGCTCCGCGAACCCAAACATTTCCCGGAAGATTGGTCATGCGCAGCGGATCGAAAAGAGTATGACTGCACGGATTGCCAACCATGGGATGCTTCGCTGCCTTGTAGCCGTAAACAGTTTCTAGTTTCGAGAGATCACTGATGTACTCCATCTTGCAATTACCATAAGGAGACTTCAGCGAAAACGCCCAATAAGCGGAGGCGCGATTGCCGGGAGCACCCGGGAGACGAATAATAGCCGCCGGAATATTTTCGCCGCTGAGGCGATTTTTGACGAAGAATTCGCGGTAAGCCCAGGGCTTAGCTAGATCGGTGGTCATGGCGATGCCGGGCTGGCTCTCGGTGGCGTGAGGCAGAGACGCGGAAGGATCAGGAGGCGGAGGGGGAACGTCAATTTGCGCGACGGATTGCGATGCGGGCAGGTCAACTCGTTTATAGTGGAGCGCCCAACGAAGACCGACGAAAAGAAGCACAACAACGACGATCAGCCCCGCGACGAAACGGAGTCCGGGGCGACTGCCTGGCAATCGTTTAAAAGCGGCACCGGAGACGCCGGGAATTTCAGGCATTTCCGCTTTGTAGCGGTCCGGCGATGGATCTGGCATAGAAAGTTCTCAATTATGGTTCGACGAGATTGTACGACCTGGCGAGCACGAGGGCAACTGCCAGGTGGCCAAATAACTGGGATTTCAGCGTGTATTATTCATAAGGTGACAAGGAGTTTTGCAGTGCTTGTTTGCCCTGGCAGCGCGTTTTAAGGTAATAGACACGAGGCAGGCGTGTGCCTGAGCTTATGATTGGCGAAACACGATCGTCGGCGCGGGCGTTTGTGCGCAGCATCAATATATTGCTGAAGTTCGCGCGGTTGTACGAATTTGGGCATGTACGCACAGCGGCCCAATTTGAAACAACCTGGAAAGAGTTGCGCGCGGCATTGGATGAGAGTGGCGGCAGCGGGCTGCTGTTGGGGGCTTCTGGGAATCAAATCTTGTTGGACGGCGTTCCGCTGGGCACGGCCGCGGGCGAACGCAGCTTCGCACTACTTCTAATCACCTCCGGAATTGCAAGCATACATTTTGCGCCGACGGTAACGCAGGCACAATTCGCGCGATTCGTGCGCGCATTTCCCAGTGGAAATGCAAAGCCAGCCTCGCTGGCGGAGCAGTTAAAGTCGGCAATGGCCGGCGAAACCAGCATTAAAATCAACGAGATTCGATATGTGGCGGAAGACGCGTCGGTTGCCGGAATAAAAGTTGCGGCACAACTTACAGCCAAAGCTTTGGGAGCAACTGGCGACAAGTATCGAGATTTCTTTGAAGACCCCAACAAATTGTTGCAAATGATCCTGGCTGCGGAGAGCGGTCGCGGAGGCGGTGGTGGTGGCGGTAGCGGCCCGGGAACCGGTTCCGGTGGAGGTAGCGGCTCTCCCTCCTGGGGCGGTGGCACCAATGCAGGCGATCTTTGGTCCGCAGGCGGTCATTCGGGCGGGGGCAGCGGTACAGCTGCGAAGGAAGCAGGTCCGGGAGCGCCGGGTACTGGGGGTGGAAAAGGGTCTGGAGCGGGAAGCGGGACGGGAAGCGGCGGTTCCGGATCCGGGGGCGGGTCTGCAACAGGTTCAGCGGGTGCAGCGTATCAAGAGCCTGGCAAGTGGTCAAAAGCGTCGGCATTGCTGCGCACTGGCGTCGGATCGGGTGTTGGAAGTGGCTTGCCGGGGTTGCCAGGACTGCCCGGTAGTACAGGCAGTGCCGGCTTCGCCGTGGAAGAAGAAGAGGTGCGCTCGATGTTGGGCTTATTCGCGCAACTCGGACGCTCGCGAAAGGATCCAGATGCGCGAAACGAGGCTGCAGCCTTTCAATCGAGGCTGAGCGCGATGCCGGTGCGAGCGCAATACACGTTGCAACAAGCACTGGCTGGACTTGCGGCGCAAGCTCCCTCGGGAGCGCCGGACAAGCCGATGCTGCTGAAATTGGCGGAGCACGTTGCGATCCGGTTTGCGTTGGACAGTTATGAACGCGGTGAGTTGCGAGTCAACGCGGTAAAGCAATTGCTTGACCGCATGAACGCGGAAATTGAAGGACTGCGTAAAATCCTTGGTTCGCAAGAAGAAATGATGGCGAATGCCGGAATCCAAGTGCAGTCTTACACGGAACTGCTGGACCAGGAATTCTGGGAGCAAGTGCCGGAAGAAAATAAAAAAGAAGTGCTGACGTCTGAAGAAGCATGGTGTGTGCCACCGCGAAATGTGCGGGCGTTTGTCGAGGATATGCTGCGGCGCGGGGAATTGAAAAGCGTCAACGAAGTATTAATGAAATATGTCGCTTGCGTGCGGATGGAATCACCGGAAGCACGGCGAACAACGGCGATTGGCTTATCCGATTTGGCGGAATTGTATGGAAGCGGGGACGGAAGCGCGCTGATCGATGCGATTCGCGTTATTGGGAATCAGTTGGCGATCGAGCGGGAAGCAGATTTGCAGACGCTGGTGGGAGCGGCGTTTGTGCGAATGAGCCAGGAAGCGGCGTCAAAAAGATTTTACCCGGCGATGCAGCAGGCGTTGGCGTCGCTCGATGGAGTGGAGGCGCAGCGGCCAGGGTCCACGCAGAGTTTGCGGCCGCGAATTGGCGCGGAAGAGCGGCTGCCGGAGTTTATCGAAGAAGCTATGCGCACCGGGCACTTGCCGGACGGAATGATTGAAATTCTCGGGCTGATGCCCAAGGCATCGTTGCAATATGTGACGCAGCGATTCGGTCACTGCGGCTTCCGCGAAGATTGCGAGTTATTGGCGGAAATCGTCCGCGGGCTGGGACCTGATGCGACAGCGAGGCTAGCGGAAACTTTGCAAATGGCGCCGGCGACCGAAGCCGCGGAAACCATTGGACTGCTTGGACAACTGTCACCTGAAGCGATAGAGCAGATATTGCCGGTGCGCCTTTCGCAATGGCCGCGTACGGCTCATGATCGCGCGGTGCGTCAACTTTCCAGCGCTGTGCCGGAAACGCGAGGTCGGCTTTTGGTGGCAATGTATCCCGCGCTGGACGTGATGATACGGCCGCTGGCCATCGATGAAATGGGAATGAGCGGCAATCCGGAATGCATTCCGCTGTTGATGGAGCTGGTTTCAGACGATAGCGCTGCCGGATTTACCAGAGTGAAAGCCATCGAAGCTCTGGGGAGATTGCGTGCAGCGGCCGCTACGGCTTATCTGCAACATTTGATGGAAGCAAAACAAGTGTGGCGGTGGACTTATCCGAGTGAGCTGCGAATCGCCGCGGCGCAGGCTCTGTCAAAAATCGACGGAATACTGGCGATGGAGAAAGTGTCATCCAGCGGAATTGACAGGAAAGATTTAGCGCTTGAGCCAATCGATCCAGAGCCAAATTCGCCGGTGATCCGGCAGCGGCGGTACGCGCGACTACGGCTGAACAGGAATGTGACCGCGCATACTACAAATCTGCGGGAAAATTTCAAATTGAATATTCCAGAATTGAATTTGGGCGGTGGAATCGGGTCCGGGGAACGGCATCTTCCGCCAGGCTCGCTGCTCACGCTGAAAATTTCTCAAGGAGTGCGCAGCATCAAGGGACAGGCGATTGTGCGCGGAGCACGCCCGCAAGCGATGGCTTTTGAATTTGTCGAAATGGATTTGGATGAACGGGCCCGACTGAGAAGGATGCTTTTGGACTTAGGTGGCTTGCCGCAGCCAGCTGCGACGGTAAACCGCGCTCGACGGCGCGGGCGAGTGGCGATTTCGAAATAAGCCTCAGCCATCTGGTGCGCGTAACGCAGGAATCGTAAGCGGTTCAGCACTTCCTCTTCTGCAATAATCAACAAAAACCGACGACAAAACACTGCGGCGACAGTGGTTGGCGGCGGCGCGGCTAAACAGTTAGAATAAGATGTTTGAGCAATGGCCGCGCAGCGGTTCTGTGTGAACCGCAAAGAAATCAAGCAGATCAGGAACGGCAACCATTCATGGATGTAGCAAACGTAGTCGACAAGGTAATCGCGAAGTTTATCGGAACGAAGCACGAACGCGACGTGAAAAAGTTGCAGCCGATTGTTGCGGCTATTAACGAGCGGGAAGCGGACGTGCAGGCGCTGAGCGATGAACAACTTAAGGAGCGATTTACCGAATTAAAAAGCCAGGTACAGGCCGCGCTGAAGGATGCTGATCCGGCGGATGCGGGTTTTCGCGAACAACTGCAGCGCGCGTTTGAACCGGTGATCGTGCCGGCGTTCGCACTGGTGCGCGAAGCAGGGCGCCGTTTTCTGAAGATGCGGCATTTTGACGTGCAACTCATCGGCGGACTGGTGCTGCACGACGGAAAAATTGCTGAAATGCGGACCGGAGAAGGAAAAACGCTGGTGGCCACACTACCGGCGGCGTTGAATGCGCTAGCGGGACGCGGAGTACACGTCGTTACCGTAAATGATTATTTGGCGCGGCGCGACTCGGAATGGATGAGCCCGCTGTATCGCGCGCTGGGATTGAGCGTGGGAGTAATCGTTCACGATCTGGACGACGTGCAGCGGCGCGCGGCGTATGGCGCGGACATTACCTATGGCACGAATAATGAATTTGGCTTTGATTATCTGCGCGACAACATGAAATACGATTTAGCGAATTGCGTGCAGCATGGGCACCAATTTGCGATTGTCGACGAAGTGGATTCGATTTTAATTGACGAAGCGCGAACGCCGCTGATTATTTCAGGACCGTCGGAGGAATCGACGGACAAGTACGCGAAGATCGACAAAGTTATTCCCAAGCTGATTCAAGACATCGATTACACGCTGGATGAAAAGCATCGTACCGCGACGCTGACAGAAGAAGGCGTAAGCAAGTGCGAGCGAATGCTGGGGTTGGGAAATCTTTACGATCCCGCGCACATGGAAGTGATTCACCACGTATATCAGGCGCTGCGCGCGCACACCCTGTACAAACTCGACGTCGATTACGTGATTAAAGACGGTGAAGTGATTATCGTCGACGAATTCACGGGACGGCAGATGCCGGGAAGGCGATGGTCAGACGGGTTGCACCAGGCGGTGGAAGCGAAAGAAGGCGTAAAAATCGAGCGGGAAAACCAGACGCTGGCGACCATCACATTTCAAAACTATTTCCGCATGTACAAAAAACTTTCGGGAATGACGGGAACGGCGGAAACGGAAGCGGCGGAATTCGGCAAAATTTATAATTTGGATGTCGTGATGATTCCTACAAACCGCCCACTGGTCCGTAGAGAGTTCCCGGACGTGGTGTACCGGACGGAAAAAGAAAAGTTTGAAGCGGTGGTGAATGGAATCATGCAGGAAGACAACAGTTTTGCGAACGGGATACGGCATTTTCACGAACGCGGTCAACCGGTGCTGGTAGGAACAATCTCGATTGAAAAGTCTGAAACCATTGCGGAGATTCTGAAGAAGGCGCGCGTACCACACGAAGTGCTGAACGCGAAGCAGCACGAACGCGAGTCGCGCATCGTGGCGCAAGCGGGCCGAAAAGGCGCAGTGACGGTGGCGACGAACATGGCCGGCCGCGGCACGGATATTTTGCTCGGGGGCAACCCCGAGCAGATGACGCGGGATTATTTTTTGAAAAACAAAATGGCGCTGCCGTATGCGGCCGCGCCGGCGGTAATTCCCGCGGAAGCACCCGCGGATGGCGCCGCGCCGTCGGCGACGCACATGGTACTTTTTCAAAATGAAGGAAAGATTTTTCAGGTACCCGCGGACCAGTGGAAACCGGTGTACGAGCAGTTCGCCGAGCAGTGCAAAGCAGAGCATGACGAAGTCGTCGCCCTTGGGGGGCTGCATATTTTGGGAACCGAGCGGCATGAAGCGCGGCGCATTGATAACCAATTGCGCGGCCGCGCGGGGCGGCAAGGGGATCCGGGGTCGTCGCGATTTTTTCTTTCGCTGGAAGATGACTTGATGAGGATTTTCGGCGGTGAACGTGTAAAGGCGCTGATGTTCCGTCTGGGGATGACGGAAGGCGTGCCCATTGAGTCTGGGTTGATTTCACGGCGAATCGAGAACGCCCAGAAAACGGTGGAAGCGCAGAACTTCGATGCTCGAAAACATTTGCTGGAATACGACGACGTAATGAACAAGCAGCGCGAGACAATCTATTCGATTCGCCGCTCCGCGCTGGAGGGCAAGGATCAGAGAGATTATGTTTTAGGAATTGCGGACGATGTGGCGCACGAGTTTGTAGAGATTTATTGTCCGCGAGAGCAGCATCCGGATCAGTGGAATGTGACGCAGTTTTTGGCGGAAGTGCACAGCCAGTTTGGAATCGATGCGAAGGCGGCGGGCGCGGATCCGACGACCATGAGCCACGATGCATTGGTGACGGCGCTGGCTGAGGCGGTCAATAACCGTTATGTGGAGAAGGAAACGCAGTTTGGCGCGGAGCTGATGCGTTGGCTAGAGCGGCGAATTATTCTGGATGTGGTGGATTCGCAGTGGAAAGACCATTTGTTGTCGCTGGATCATTTGAAAGAAGGAATCGGACTGCGCGGCTACGGGCAAAAGGACCCGTTGGTCGAATTCAAAAAAGAAGCGTTCACACTTTTTGAAGACATGATGACGCGTATCGACAACGAAACGGTGCGTTATTTGTTTCACATTCAGGTGCAACAGGGGGAGCAGCCGCCGCAGTTGACGGAAAAACGGCCGGAGCCGCCGAAGCCGCAGCGAAGCGGCAACGCGCAGGCAGCGGTAGCGAGTGCCGCGGCGCGAGTGAGCGATAGTTCACCTGCGCATTTGCCCGCGGTAGCGAGAGAAATTGAAAAGCGGCAGCAGCGGCAGCAAAAAGATTTGCAATATCAGACAGGACCGGCGCAGGCGGAGGCGCCAAAGCCGGTGCGCGCAGGAGCAAAAGTCGGACGCAACGATCCGTGCCCTTGTGGATCGGGGAAAAAATATAAGAAGTGCCACGGGGCGAATGCGTAGGAGCGATTCGCAGGAACCACTCACGGACGCGTTGATAGAAAAAACACGGCCAAGAATGGCTGTGCCGCCTAGAAAGAAAAAATAATGCCGCCAGCAACGATGCAGCAGCCGGAACGCCAGCCGATTCCGGGAGTAAAAAATCTTATTGCAGTGGCCAGCGGAAAAGGCGGCGTGGGCAAGACCACGGTGGCGGTGAATCTGGCGCTGGCGCTGGTTAAATTGGGAAACAAAGTCGGTTTGATGGATGCGGACGTTTATGGGCCGAACGTGCCGATTATGTTGGGAACCAGTGAAGAGCCGCAAGCCACGCAAGACCGCCGCATGATTCCCGTCGACGCGATGGGATTAAAAATGATTTCGATGGGCTTGCTGAGTCCTGGGGACAAGCCGGTGATTTGGCGCGGTCCGATGCTGCACAGCGTGATCACGCAATTTCTGCGCAGCGTGGAATGGGGGCAGCTGGATTATTTGATTATTGATTTGCCGCCGGGGACGGGGGATGTGCAGTTGACGCTGATCCAGACGGTGGCGGTGACGGGCGCTGTGGTGGTGACGACGCCATCAACGGTGGCGCTGGCGGACGTGCGCAAAGCGATTGAGATGTTTCGCCAGGTGAATGTGGAAGTTTTGGGCGTGGTGGAAAATATGAGCACGTTTTCCTGCCCACACTGCGGCAAGGCCGTGGATATTTTTGGGCACGGTGAAGGCGCGAAGACCGCGCAGGCGTACGGCGTGCCAGTGTTGGGCGAAATTGAAATTGATCCGCGTATTCGCGTGGGCGGAGACACCGGCAAGCCGGTGGCGATGCTGGGCGAAGATGCTCCCGGAGCGAAAAGTTTATTTGCGATGGCGAAGGCGGTTACCGCGCGGCTTGCGGAAGTCAGCGCAACATCTGGTGGTCCAAGCGTGCAAATCGATTGAGGCGGGCGCTTCCTTGTCAGCGAGGTAAGCGGATGTTATCTTGGCGAGATTCGTGTGCGCTGAATTTGTGAAGAAGGGCGCGATGCGGCGTCGCTCACCACGAGTTGCATTGTTTGATATCGGGCCGCTAATGATTAAGAAGGAATCTTGAGCCAATCCACCAACATCCGTGCGTTTAAAGGCAAGCGGCCGGTGATTGCGGCTTCGGCGTATATTGATGCCGCGGCGGTGGTTATTGGGGATGTGGCGATTGGCGAGGATAGCAGCGTGTGGCCGTGTACGGTGATTCGCGGGGATGTGCACCACATTCGCATCGGGGCGCGGACGAATATACAGGATTTGTGCGTGCTGCACGTGATGAAAGATGAGTGGCCGTTGACGCTTGGCGATGAAGTGACGGTGGGACATTCGGTGACGCTGCATGGCTGCACGATTGAGCCGCTGTGTTTGATTGGGATGGGCGCAATTATTTTGAACGGCGCGCGAATCGGCACGAGGAGCATTATTGCCGCGGGAACGTTGATACCGGAGCGAACGATGATACCACCGGGAAGTTTGGTGATGGGCTCGCCGGGAAAAGTAAGGAGAGCGCTGACGGAGACAGAGCAGGAAACGATTAGGGATTACGCGGACCGGTACGTGGGATATAAAAATAATTATAAGGAAGAAGCGGGCGAGTGAGCGAAGGCGTCGTAAAGAAAGAAGAGAAGGCGCGCAAGTTCCAGGCGATTCGCGGGACGCGCGATTTGCTGCCGGCGGAGACGGAGCTGTGGAATCGCGTGGAGCAGAGCGCGAGAGAAGTTTTTGGGACGTTTGGATTTGGGGAGATACGCACGCCGATATTTGAGCCAACGGAATTGTTTGCGCGAGCCGTCGGTGGTGAGACAGACATCGTTTCGAAGGAAATGTACACGTTCGCGGATAAGCCAATCAACATTCCGAGCCCTCGCGACGAAGGGCCAAAACGATACATCGCGAATGTCGCGGCCGCGATGCACTCAGGGGAGATCCCGGCAAGCGAAAGAATACTTGGGCTGCTGAAATATCACGCCGAGAATTACGATCTTAGAGCGGATAAATCGTTGGCCGACGCTTGGCTTAATTGGGTTTACATAGCGGAGAGTATTGTCATAGGCGAATCTGTTAGTTTGCGCCCGGAGGCGACGGCCAGCGTGTGTCGGGCGTATATCGAGCATGGGATGCATGCGCTGCCGCAGCCGGTGAAAATGTATTACATGGGGCCGATGTTTCGGCGGGAGCGGCCGCAGAAGGGGCGATACCGGCAGTTTTATCAGATTGGCGCGGAAGTTTTGGAGGCGGTGCAGCCGGGGCAGGGCACGGCGAAAGATATTCCGAAGGACGCGGCGATAGACGCCGAAGTGATTGAAATGGTGATGGCGTTTTTCGAGAAGCTGAAATTGCAGGGCGTGCAGCTAGATGTGAACTCGATTGGATGCCGCGAGTGCCGGGCGAAGTATGTGGAGGCGTTGCGCGCGGCGCTGGTAAAGGTGAAAGACCAACTGGGGCCGGACAGCCAGCGGCGGATTGAGACCAATCCGCTGCGGGTGCTGGATTCGAAACTGGAAAGCGAGCAGGGAATTATCGCGACGCTGCCGCGGATCGCGGATTATCTTTGCGAAAATTGCGCGACGCATTTCGCGGCGCTGAAACGCAATCTGGATTTGCGCGAGGTGAAGTATCAGGAAAATTGGCGGTTGGTGCGTGGGCTGGATTATTACATGCGCACGACGTTTGAGATTACTTCGCAGGGGTTGGGGTCGCAGAACGCGGTGTGCGGCGGCGGGCGGTATGACGGATTGGTGGAATTGCTGGGCGGGCATCCGACCAAGGGAATCGGGTTTGCGATTGGCGAAGACCGGCTGATCTTGTCGCTGCAAGACGCGGGCAAGGGCGACGCGAAGCCAAGCCGCGACGTGTATATTGCGTGGATGGGGGAAAAGGCGTACGCGACGGCGGTGCGCGTGGCGAAGGCTTTGCGCAAGTCGGGGTTCAGCGTGGAGTTGCCACCTGCCGAACAGAAATTCGGCAAAGCGTTGGGGAATGCGGACAAGCTTGGAGCGCAGTATGCGCTGATTCTTGGCGAGAATGAAATTGCCGAAGGGATTTGGACGCTCAAGACCCTGGCGGATGGGACGCAGGCGAAATTTACGGAAGCGGAATTGATGGAGCATTTGAAAAAGGGAAAGGCCGCGGAATAAGCGCGCCGCTACGGGAGAAACGAACTTGCTGGATTTTCTGGGGAATTTGAAGAGGACGCACTACTGCGGTGCGCTGCGGGCGGCGGATGCGGGGCGCGATGCGGTGATTATGGGCTGGGTGGCGCGGCGGCGCGATCTGGGGAATTTGTTGTTTTTGGATGTGCGCGACAGAACAGGAATTGTGCAGGTTGTTTTTAACAAGGAGACGCAGCCGGAAGCGCATGGCAAAGCGGAGCAAGCGCGTTCGGAGTTTGTGGTGGCGATCGAAGGGAAGATTATTCAGAGGCAGAAGGCGAATCCAGAGTTGCCGACCGGTGAAATCGAAATGGTGGCGACGAAGCTGCATATTTTGAATACCGCCAAGACGCCGCCGTTTCAAGTAGAAGACGAAACCAACGCGGCGGAAGAGACGCGGCTGCGGTATCGCTATTTGGATTTGCGTCGGCCGAAGCAGCACGCAAATTTGGCGTTGCGGCACAAGATTTTGCTCGAAATTCGCAAGACTATGGATGGAATGGGGTTTCTGGAAGTGGAAACGCCGATGCTGACGCGGTCGACGCCAGAGGGCGCGCGCGATTACCTGGTGCCAAGCCGCGTACATCACGGGCAATTTTATGCGTTGCCGCAGTCGCCGCAAATTTTTAAACAGATATTAATGATTGGCGGCATGGACCGCTACTTCCAGATTGTGAAATGCTTTCGCGATGAGGATTTGCGCGCGGACCGGCAGCCGGAGTTTACGCAGTTGGACGTGGAGATGTCGTTTCCGAGGCAGGAAGATATTTTTGAAGTGATTGAAAAGGTGATGGTGCGGGCTTGCGAGGTTGCGGGAGTTAAGGCCAGCGCGCCGTTTCCGCACATGTTGTACAAGGATGCGATTCGCAAATATGGCAGCGACAAGCCGGACATGCGGTTTGGCATGGAGTTGCACGAGGTGACGTCGTGGTTTCCACAAGAAGCGAAGAAGAAATTGCAGATTGAAGGCAATGTGTTTGCGTTTGCGGCGCCTGGCGCTGCGGGCTATTCACGAAAGCAGTTGGATGAATTGACGGAGAAGTCCAAGGCCGCGGGGGCGCGAGGGGCGTATTTCGTGAAGGTGGCGGCGGAAGGAACGACGTCTACCGTAGAAAAATTAATTGGCGCGGAGAATGTAAAGAAGCTGGCAGAGGCATGCGGTGCGAAGACGGGCGATTTGGTGGTAGCGGTTTCCGCCAAGCAAGAGATCAAGGGAACGGAAGCGGCGGCGCTGGTTGCGGGGCAACTGCGGCTGCAACTGGGCGAAGCGCTGGGCTTAATTGATAAATCGCAGTGGAAATTCCTGTGGCTCACAGGATTTCCGTTGTTCGAATGGAGCGAGTCGGAAAAAACCTGGGCGAGCGCGCAGCATCCGTTCACAGGAATTGTGGACGAAGATTTGGAGAAGCTGGAAACCGCGCCGTGGGAAGTGCGCTCGAAGGGATACGATTTGGTGCTGAACGGCGTGGAACTGGGTTCGGGTAGCATTCGAATTCACCGGCAAGATGTTCAGGAGCGGCTATTCAAGGCGTTGGGATTGAGTGAAGAGACGCTGCGACGGAGATTTGGATTTTTTCTGGATGCGTTGACGTATGGGACGCCGCCTCATGGCGGGATTGCGCTGGGGCTGGATCGCGTGGTGATGCTGCTGAGCGGGGAAAAGTCGATCCGCGAAGTGATTGCATTTGCAAAGACGACGGCGGCGGTGGATTTGATGGCGGAGTCGCCGTCGGAAGTGGATAAGGAACAGTTGGATCAGTTGGGCATTGCCATAAAGTGATCCGCCCCATCATGGAGACGTCATGGATAAACTCTTGGCCATCAAGGAACAGGATACTTTGGCTCCTAGTTTCAAAGGCGCCGGAGCTATCTTCACCGGCATTCTATGTCCAACAGTTTATCGGTGTCCGAATTGCCGTTCGATTTACAAAGTGATCCTCGGCCCCGGCGATGTTTTTCTCGGCGAAGGTTACAGAACTTGCTCGAAATGCCACGGGAAGTTTCGGGATAGATCGAAAGAGTGGCCGATAATCTCCTCTATTGACCGCTTTCTCTTCCTCTTTCCAATGGTTGTAGGTGGTTGGATGATGATTGCACTGGTGGCGTGCGC
>DATNME010000026.1:0-28089 GCA_035602385.1 Candidatus Dormiibacterota bacterium | reverse complement strand
TGATGATTGCAATTGTTGTGCTGCTGGCGCGGACCGAGCCGTACGACCATGTACTACAGAAGCGGCATTTGCACGATCTGGGGAAACTGCTGCTGGCTTTTATTATGTTGTGGGCGTATTTCGATTTTTCGCAATTGTTGATCACCTGGTCGGGTAACCAGCCTGAAGAGATTACGTTTTACAAAACGAGATTGTATGGAGGATGGGGCGCGGTAGCGGTGATTGTGCTGATATTCCATTTTGCGCTGCCCTTCTTTTTATTGTTGTCACGCGATCTGAAGCGCAATTCGCGGCTGCTGCCCAAGCTGGCGATCTGGCTGATTTTCGTGCGACTCGTGGATCTTTACTGGATGACGCGGCCGGAATTTACCGGCAATGCCGTACCACACTGGCTCGATTTCGCGTTGCCAGCCGGTTTGCTGGGGGCATGGTTGACGTTTTTTGCGATAAATTTGAGACAGCGGCCGTTACTGCCGCTCGGCGAACCAAAACTTGCGGAGGCCATAGCGCACCATGAGCACTAAAAATCATGGCCACGATCCGGGCCAGACGCCGCACCATAAAGATGTTTCGTTTGAACCAACTGATATTCATACGAAAACTATTTATATTTATCTGATATCGCTAGCGGTGGCGGTGATGGCGACGTTTTTTATCAGCATTTATATTGAACGCGCGGCGATGAAATATTCGCTGGATTCGGAAACGGAAATGGCGCCTTCGCGCGCGGCCATGGGCAGTGACTACCGCGTGGTGCCACCGGAGCCGAGGCTGCAGGCGGACCCGCAGCAGGATTTGCGAAATATGAGAAAAGAAGCGCACGACGCGAACGAATCGTACGGATGGGTGGATGAGAAGTCTGGGGTAGCGCGGATTCCAGTGATTGAAGCAATGAAGATTATTGTGCAACGAGGAACAGTTGGAGGCACAGCTGCGTCAGAGCAAAAGAAGACGGAGCCGAAGAAGGCCGAGCCAAAGAAAGCGGATCAGAAAAAGTAAATGAAACAAGTGCGGTCCATCGCCGGGTTGGTATTGTCGCTTTGCGCGGCGTGCGCTATGCATGCGCAGGCGCCGCAGGGAGGAAGGGCAGCCGTTGCGGCATCGCAAATGCCGCTGGCCTTGCAAAATGTCGGGTTCGAGCCTGAGCTGAACGCGCAGATGCCGCTGGACCTGGCATTTCGCGATGAGGCCGGCAAGAGCGTAGCGTTGCGCGATTATTTCGGACATAAACCTGTGGTGCTGGCGTTCGTTTATTACAGCTGTCCGATGCTATGCGACCAGGTGCAGCAAGGAGTTGTGGGCAGCTTGAGGATGATTTCGTTTAATCCTGGCCGTGATTACGACGTGGTGTTTATTAGTTTTGATCCCAGTGAGACTCCCGAGATGGCAGCGGCGAAAAAGAAATTGGACGTGAAGCATTTCCACCGTCCGGAAACAGAAACAGGCTGGCATTTTTTGACGGGCTCGAAGGAATCGATTGAAGCGGTGACGAAGGCGGCAAATTTCCGGTATGCGTTCGACAATAAGTCGAATACCTTCGCGCATGCGAGCGGAGTGATGTTGCTGACCCCGGACGGGCGCATTTCACGCTATTTCTACGGTGTGGAATATCCTGGGCGGGATATGAGGCTGGGACTGGTGGACGCCTCCGCGGGGAAAATCGGTTCGCCCGTGGATCACGTGCTGCTGTTTTGTTTCCACTACGATCCGTCGACGGCAACGTACAGCGCTTCGATCCTGAAGCTTGTTCGCCTTGGCGGGGTGCTCACCATTCTGGGGTTGATAATGGGTTTTGTAATTTTCCGTCGCAGGGACGCGGGATCGCTCAGGAAATCCGCTGAGCAGGGAGCTCATTAGGCCGTGCAGTCGCAAATGTCAATCTATCCGGACCAGGCCTCGAACTTCGCGCCACAAGTCGACGCGCTGATGATTTTCATCACCGGGATTTGTTTGTTTTTCGCAGTGGCAGTTACCGTTGCGATCATCTATTTCTTTTTTAAGTACCGACGCACGCACGCGGGCGAAATTGGGAAGGCGATTCATGGGGATATGCGTCTGGAAGCCGCATGGATAGTTGTGCCATTGATGTTGTCACTGTGTATGTTCGGATGGGGCGCGGTGGTCTATGTCAATTTTCGCGTAGCGCCAAAAGACACGCTGGATATTTACGTGGTGGGAAAGCAGTGGATGTTTAAGGCGCAGCAGCCTAACGGTCTGAGGGAAATTAACGAATTGCACGTGCCGGTTGGTCGCGATGTGCGGCTGATTCTGGGCAGCGAAGATGTGATTCATGATTTTTTTGTGCCGGCGTTTCGCGTGAAGATGGACGTGATGCCGGGACGCTACAACACCATGTGGTTCAGGCCAACTAAAGCGGGGCGGTACCACTTTTTTTGCGCGCAATACTGCGGGACCAATCACGCGAAGATGGGCGGCTGGGTGACGGTGATGGAAGCGCCGGAGTACGCCGCGTGGCTATCCGGGTCGACGGGAAGCGAATTGAGCCCGGTAGCAGCAGGTGAGAAATTGTTCACGGAAAAAGCGTGCGTCACGTGCCATATTTCAGATGGCACGGGGCGGGCACCATCGCTTAATGGGGTATACGGCGCAAACGTATTGTTGAGCGACGGCTCGACGGTGGCGGCCGATGACGCCTATATTCGCGAATCGATTTTGAATCCGGCGGCTAAAGTTGTGGCTCGTTATCAGCCAATTATGCCGACGTTCCAGGGACAATTGACCGAGGAACAGATATTGAGTTTGACGTCTTACATCAAGTCATTGCAGTCGCAGCCCGTACCGGCCAAAGGATATGGAATGGCGCCGGCAGCAGCCGCGGCTGCGGGGAAAAAATAGGCATGAGCTCGCAAACACTACCAATCACGCATGAAATGCCGCGCGAGCATTATCTGAATGCCACGTATGGAATCCGTTCCTGGCTGTTGACCACGGACCACAAGCGCATCGCGTTGTTGTACCTGGCTTCAGTGACGTTTTTCTTTTTTATTGGCGGACTTTTCGCGACGATGATCCGGATTCATCTCCTGACCCCGGCGGGTTTCCTGGTCACGCCAGAAACTTACAATAAATTGTTCACGATGCACGGCGTAGCGATGATTTTCTTTTTTCTGATTCCGTCGATTCCGGCGGTACTTGGAAATTTCCTGGTTCCGATGATGATCGGAGCCAAAGACCTGGCGTACCCGAAAATTAATTTACTGAGCTGGTACATCTACTTGATTGGCGGCGGTTTTGTGCTGTACTCGTTTTCGACCGGCGGACTTGATACCGGCTGGACTTTTTATACACCGCTGAGCAGCGTGTATTCGAACTCGGCGGTTACGCCGGCGGTGATTGGAATATTCATCAACGGATTCTCATCGATTCTTACCGGATTGAATTTTATTGTGACCATTCACACCATGCGAGCGCCGGGGCTGACGTGGTTCCGGCTGCCGCTGTTTGTGTGGGCGCAATACGCGACGAGCATCATTTTTATACTTGGCACACCGGTGATTGCCATTACGCTTCTGCTCGTTGGGTTGGAAAGGATGTTTCACCTGGGCTTTTTCAATCCGGCGCTGGGTGGGGATCCAATTCTCTTCCAACACCTTTTCTGGTTCTACTCGCATCCCGCCGTGTACATCATGATTCTTCCGGCGATGGGGGTAGTCAGCGAAATAATTCCGACGTTCGCCCGCAAACCTATTTTTGGTTACACGTTTATCGCCGGTTCGAGTATCGCGATTGCGGTAATCGGCTTCGTAGTTTGGGCGCACCACATGTTCCTCACCGGTGAGTCGGTTTATGCGGCGCTGGCTTTTTCCCTGCTGAGTTATCTGGTGGCAATTCCTTCCGCGGTGAAGGTGTTCAACTGGACCGCGACACTTTACAAAGGTTCCGTTTCCTACGATACTCCGATGCTTTATGCGCTGGGATTTATCGGCCTGTTCCTGATCGGCGGCCTGACCGGTTTGTTCCTGGCTTGCCTGGGGCTGGACATCCACATTCATGACACCTACTTCGTGATTGCGCATTTCCACTACATCATGGTGGGAGGCGCGGTGATGGGGTATGTCGGCGGGCTGCATTTCTGGTGGCCGAAAATAACCGGCAAGCTTTATCCGGAATTTCTGGCGCGCATTGCCGCCATGGTGTTGTTCGTTGGATTCAACTTGACGTTCTTCCCGCAATTTATCCTCGGATACCTGGGAATGCCGCGGCGCTATCATATGTATCCGCCAGAATTCCAGGTATTGAACGTGATGTCCACGGCGGGGGCGTCGATCCTGGCGCTTGGGTATTTGCTGCCGATGATTTATTTGACGTGGTCCATGCGTTACGGAAAAGTCGCGGGGCCGAATCCCTGGCCTGCAACGGGCCTGGAATGGCAGACAACTTCACCGCCGCCAACGGAAAATTTTGACGTCACGCCAGTGGTGGATTGGGAGCCGTATGATTTTGACCATCGCCCGGATCTTGGATTGACGGCTGGCGCGGGGGAGTTGGCTCCGAGTCACGGAGACGATTGATCGTTTTTCGCGGCGGCAGAGAGCTGCCTGCCGCGAGTTGAAACAATTGAAATAAGAACAGGAGTACCGAGTGCACCGCACCGGAGAACTGTACGGACAATTCGAAACGCTCGAGCAACAGAAGGATACGGCTACGCTCGGGATGTGGATTTTTCTGGCGACTGAAGTTTTATTTTTTGGCGGGCTTTTTCTAATCTATTCCATCAACCGCCATATGTACAGCGACGCCTTTGGCGTGGGCAGCAACACTCTGGACTTGAAATTGGGCGGCTTCAATACCGTGGTGTTGATTCTCAGCAGTTTGACCATGGCGATGGCAGTTTGGTCAGCACAAACGGGCAAGAAAAAGTTTATTCCCATCTTTCTGATACTGACGCTTCTTTTGGGAACAGTGTTCCTTGGTGTGAAGGTGGTCGAATATAAGCAGAAGTTTGATCACCGCCTGATACCGGGACAAAGTTTTGATATCAGCTATCACGCCAATCACCCTACCGCCAGCGACAAACCCGCAGATATTGCGGCGGAAAAAGAAGAACTGGAGAAAGCTTTCCACGCCGATCCAAATCTCAACTCCCATGCGCAGCTTTATTTTTCACTGTACTTTGGAATGACGGGACTGCACGCGCTGCATATGGTGGTGGGCGCAGGGCTATTGCTTTGGCTGCTTAAGCAGTCGATTGCGGGGCGGTTTACGCCGAGTTACAACACGCCGGTTGAAATTATCGGTCTGTACTGGCACTTCGTGGACATCGTGTGGATTTATTTGTTTCCCTTGCTGTATTTGATCGAGCGGCACAGATGACGGGAGATAGTTCGATGCATACTTCTGAAAACATTGCCGCCGAGCATGTTGTTCCCCCGACGATTTACCTGGCCATTTTTGGCGCACTGATGCTGGGAACCGCAACCACGGTCTGGGCGGCGTACCAGAACTTTGGAAATTTCAATATCGTAATTGCGATTGGGATCGCTACGGTGAAGGCCGCCTTAGTGGTGCTTTATTTTATGCACGCGCGCTACGCGTCCAAGCGCACGAAGCTTATGATTTTGTCGGGAATGTTCTGGCTGGCGATCATGTTGTCCATGACGTTAAGCGATTATGGAACGAGACACGAATTCAGAACAGATGCGGAGAGTTCGCACCAGCAATAGAAAGCTTACGCCAACAGCATTTTTGATATTTGGAGTGAACGGAAATAGAAAAGGGGGGAGTAGTAAGCCGGCCCAGCCCTCAATCCCCTAAAGGGATCCTCGGCTTACCTCCCCCACTGCTTAGCGAAGTGCATGTGGTAAGCCATACGTAACTCGTTTAATTGCAACGTTTTGTAACTTTTCACCTGGTAAAATTTCGCTACTTACCGCGAAAATTTACCCGTACAAAAACCCTCGTATTTGGGACGGGCAAACCGTCATCACTCCGTGGAGCTGTAAATCAGCGCAGTAGAAGCGAAAAATAATTCTACTTTATTTTTCATCGCAGCTTTCTTGACCCTGCAGAAGTTTCCCTGTTAAGGTAAAAGATTAATCTGGCCGAATTCCGCTCACTGTATGCCAGAGCTCCTGTGGAGGGAGCGCTTCAGACTCATGGGCCTTACCAAACTGGTTATCCGGGGCGCGCGCCATCACAACCTCAAGAATATCAGCCTGGCAATACCTCGAAATTCGCTGACCGTTATCACCGGGCTGTCTGGATCCGGAAAGTCCTCCTTGGCGTTCGACACGATTTATGCCGAAGGGCAGCGGCGCTATGTGGAATCGCTGTCGGCGTACGCGCGGCAGTTTCTCGATCAGATGGAGCGGCCGGAAGTGGATGTAATCGAAGGGCTGTCGCCTGCGATTGCCATCGAACAAAAGACGACCACGCGTTCGCCGCGATCGACGGTCGGCACGATCACGGAAATTTACGATTATCTGCGTGTGGTCTATGCGACGGTCGGGATACCGCATTGTCCGAATTGTGGAAAGCCGATCACGAGACAATCCAGCGAGCAAATTGTTCAGTCGATTCTACATGGCGAACTGTGCAAGCCTGACGACCGCGTCATGATTCTGGCGCCGATCGTACGGGGACGCAAAGGCGCTTATCGCAAGGAACTGGAAAAGTTGGCGCAAGACGGCTTTGTGCGTGTGCGGATCAATGGCGAGTTGCTGCCGCTCGATGATTTGCCGGTGCTGGATAAGCGCAAGAATCACACCATCGAAGTGGTGATCGACCGTTTGCTGGTGAAGCAGGGAGTAGCCACAAGACTGGAGCAGTCGATTGCCACGGCGCTGAAACTGGCACAGGGACTTGTGACCGTAGCGGTTGTGGGCGGCGCAGAACACGTTTTCTCCGAGAAACTGGCTTGCCCGGATTGCGGGATTTCCGTGCCGCAACTCGAGCCACGTTCGTTTAGCTTCAATTCGCCTTACGGTGCGTGCCCCGCGTGCAACGGTTTGGGCTCCAAATATGATTTTGATCCGAATCGAGTGATTGTGGATTGGTCGCGACCGCTCTTTGAGGGCGGCCTCGGCCCAGGATCGACATCAGCCGCTTTGAAACGCACCATGGAATTAGCCGCATACGCCCATGGGATTTCGCTGGAGACCGCGTTCGAAAAACTACCGCTGCGGACGCAAAATTTATTGCTTCATGGGTATCCTTCTTCGAACTGGGCGTTCTCGAACGGGACTTCTTCGAACGGGACTGGCGCAAGCGTGGAAGAGAAAAAAGGAAAGGTCGAAAAAGGATTTCGCTTTCCGGGCATCTTAAAGTTTCTTCAGCGGAATTTTGACGAGTCCAGTTCCGATTCTTATCGCGAGTGGATGACGCGGTACATGTCCGCAACGCTTTGCGACGTGTGTCATGGGAAGCGGCTGCGGCCCGAGTCGCTGGCGGTAAGACTGGCGCACTGGTCCATCGCGGATTTCACCGCGCTTTCCCTGGGTGTCGCAAGGGTCGCGGTGGATAAAATTCTGGCGGAACTTTCCGCGCGGCAATTGGAAGTGGCGGCACGGCCGCTGGGCGAGATTTCAGAACGCCTGGATTTTTTGCTGGCGGTTGGACTGGGCTATCTGAGCCTGGACCGCTCGGCAACAACGCTTTCCGGCGGTGAAGCGCAGCGCATCCGGCTGGCAACGCAGATCGGCTCGCGTTTGCGGGGAGTTTTGTATGTGCTGGACGAGCCGAGTATTGGCCTGCATCCCCGCGACAATGATCGGCTGCTGGGTTCGCTCGAGCAGTTGCGCGACCTCGGCAATACCGTGCTGGTCGTGGAGCATGACGAAGACACCATTCGCCGAGCGGATCATGTGGTGGATCTGGGGCCCGGCGCCGGAAAAGCCGGCGGATATATTGTCGCACAGGGCAAACCTGAAGAAATCGCCGCCAACGCGGAATCGTTGACGGGACAGTATTTGAGCGGCGCCGCGCGGATCCAAGTGCCGGAAAAACGGCGAAGTCCGAACGGAAAATGCATTCAGATACTTGGCGCGAACGCGAACAATTTGAAAGATGTGGATGTAACGCTGCCGCTGGGCTTGTTGACGGTGGTGACCGGCGTATCCGGATCGGGTAAATCCACACTGGTCAATGACATTCTGTATCGTTCGCTGGCGCAGAAATTATATCGATCGAAGGAACCCGCCGCTTCGCACCGAAGCCTTGTGGGCACAGAACATATCGATAAGGTCATCGAAATCGATCAAGCGCCGATTGGGCGAACGCCGCGATCAAATCCTGCGACGTACACCGGAGTGTTTGCGCCGATTCGCGATTTATTCGCGATGCTGCCGGAATCACGCGAGCGCGGCTACCGTCCGGGCCGCTTCAGTTTTAACGTCAAAGGCGGCCGATGCGAAGCGTGCCAGGGAGACGGGCTTCGCCGCATCGAAATGAATTTTTTGCCGGATGTTTATGTGATGTGCGAAGTATGCCGCGGGAAGCGTTATAACTCGGAAACGCTGTCGGTATGCTACAAAGGCCATTCCATTTCAGACATTTTGAATCTGCCTGCGGTCGACGCGTTGAAGCTGTTGGAAAACATTCCGCAGATTCATCAGAAGCTGGCGACGCTGGTGGAAGTTGGTTTGGGCTACGTTACGCTGGGTCAATCGGCGACCACGCTTTCGGGCGGAGAAGCGCAGCGTATCAAGCTGGCGCGCGAGCTTTCGAAACGTCAGACGGGCCGCACGCTATATATTCTGGACGAACCGACCACGGGATTGCATTTTGACGACGTGCGCAAACTGCTGGACGTTCTGCAACGGCTGGTGGGACTGGGCAACACCGTGTTGATTATCGAACACAATCTCGATGTCATTAAACAGGCCGACTGGTTGATCGATTTGGGACCCGAGGGCGGTGAAGGCGGCGGGCGAATCGTGGCGCAAGGCACGCCAGAGCAAGTTGCCAGGACAAAAAAATCCTACACCGGGCAGGCGCTGAGTCGAGTGCTTTCTGTCAGCGAACAGGTTAGCGCGAATGGCAGCGGCAAAAGTTGAGAGAGAGTTTATTTCGCGAGCGCGTTGCGAGTTGTTTGCGCGGCACCTTCGGCTTAGAGTGAAGAGTCGACGGTGGAACCTGGGCGGGACCATGGGAATAACGCAATGAACTCCGAAGACGAAAAATTGCCGGTGTCTCAGGAGCCGGGAGGATCCGGGGAGACGCACGCTGATCCTGCGATTCCGGCGAACGCTGATCTCGCGCTGTCCGGCGATCCGATCCCATATGCCGCGGCTCAGCCGGCGATTCCGAGATTTCGGGCGAGAGTATTTCCCGAAGATTTACGGATCACGTGGTCGTGGCCGCACCTGATCATTTTTCTTATTTATGGGATCGCGAGTCTGGTGATTGTTCAAACATCGTTGGCGGTTTATTATGCGCCGCATAGCCATCTTTCCGCGAAGGCCCTGGAGCAATATCTGCTTTCGATACCGCAATTTACCATTGGCAGCATGCTTGTCTGGTATGCATCCTTGTTTCTTTTTTTGTACGTGACGCTGGCGGTATTGCGCAATCTTCCTTTCTGGTGGTCATTGGGGTGGAGGAAAATAGGATCGACAGGCGCGGCGCCGCCCCGCAATCCTTTGGTGTTTTTTGGGGCGGGATGCGGGCTTTCGCTGTTTGTGGCGCTGGCTACCGCGTACGTACAAGCGCCCAAGGACATGCCGGTGCAGGAGTTGTTTAAATACCGCAATACCGCTTTGTTGTTCATGGCCATGGCGGTATTAATCGCCCCGCTGGTCGAAGAAACGATTTTTCGTGGATATCTCTATCCGGTTTTGGCGCGGTCATTTGGAGTGGCCACGGGTATTTTTACGACGGGAATACTTTTTGGTTTGATGCATGCGCCGCAACTTGGCTGGACTTTACCGCTGGTCTCGCTGCTCATTTTTGTGGGAGTTGTTTTTACCTTTGTGCGTGCGCGCACGGGCAGTGTTTTTGCGAGTTACATGCTGCACTTGGGATACAACTCGTTCATCGCAATCACAGCGTTGATTGGCACCAAAGGATTTACGAAGTTTCCTCCGGGCCCGTGAAGGCGCGGAAATTTACGTGTGCCACGTGGCGCGATCCGCCATGGTGGCGAATATAGCGAATAGAAATTTTTGAGGGTACGGAATCGCATGTACATAGCGCAGCCGATTGAGTGGACAGACGAAGGCGTGGTGATGCTGGACCAGCGCCGCCTGCCCACTGAAGAAATCAGTTTTACCTATACGGATTACCGCGAGGTGGCGAAAGCCATCCGGGACATGGTAATTCGCGGCGCGCCGGCTATCGGAGTTGCCGCGGCAATGGGAATTGCGCTGGGAGTTCAGAAATCATCGAGCGCGTCGATTGAAGCGCTGCGCGGCGAATTTCAAGAAATTTGCGAACTCATGGCGCAAACGCGTCCCACAGCCGTGGATTTGTTTTGGGCGATCGAGCGTATGAAACAACGATTCGCCCAACTGGTTGGCGAAAAGTTGAGCATCGCGAAAATTCAGGAAGGCATGATCGCGGAAGCGAAACTTGTGCACCTGGAAAAACGCGCGACCGACGAAGCGATTGGGCGTTACGGCGCGGAATTCATGCCGCAGGATGGCCAGGTGATGACGCAGTGCAACGCAGGCGCGTTGGCCACTGGAGGAATCGGGACCGCGCTGGGGGTAATTCGCGTGGCGTTCGAACAGGGAAAGAAGCTGCACGTGCTGGTGCCGGAGACGCGTCCGTACTTGCAAGGTGCGCGGTTAACCGCGTGGGAACTGCATCGCGGCGGGATTCCGCTAACGCTGATTACCGATAATATGGCGGGACACTTTTTGAAAACCGGCAAGGTTGGCGCGGTGGTGACGGGCGCGGATCGCATCGCCGCCAATGGCGATACCGCCAATAAAATTGGCACGTACCAGATCGCGGTGCTGGCGAAAGAAAATAATGTGCCGTTTTATATTGCGGCGCCAATTTCGACGTTTGACCTGTCGATTCCCGACGGTGAGCATATTCCTATTGAGGAACGATCAGTTGCCGAAGTGACGCACCTTCAAGGCGTGCGCATCGCTCCGGATGTACACGCCGCGCATCCGGCGTTTGATGTGACGCCCGCTCGCTACATCGCAGCCATATTTACGGAACGCGGTGTCGCCCGCGCGCCGTATGATCAATCGCTGCGGGCGCTGGCTGCGGAACCGGCACTAGCGGCGATACAGTCGCGGCGCTAGATCATCTGGATCCTCTTACCCGGTTACGTTGACCGGGTAGTTTTGTGGTGCTACGCTTACGTCCATTAAGTCGTCAAAGAAGTCTCATGATGTGCCGCCGCAATCAACCCTTCGCAATATGTTCTTCAATAATTTTCTTATTCTGGTGTAGCGCTTTCGCGCTGTGTGGCCAGCGAGGAATGGATTCGGGGCAGGTTGGAAACGTGCATGTGCATGTCGTTTATCCCAATGATCGCGCCGCCGGGTTGCATTTGCGTGTGCGATTGATGACTGGGTCAGGGAGCACGCCGGTTGCCGAAAACTTAACCACCGACCAGGGGACGACGGACTTCAACGGGGTTTCGGTGGGCGAGTACCACGTTATCGTAAGCGGCGAAGGAATCGAGGAGACCGACAGCGGGCAGTTCGAGGTGGACCGGCGGAGAATGAGTCAATCTCTGTTTGTGACTGTTCGGCCGGCCAAGAATCCCGATCACGCTGATGTGACGCCAGGTTCTTCGACGGTTGCAACGGTAGACCTAAAAATCCCTAAGCAGGCCCGCAAGGAATTTGATAAAGCAAGCAAGGCCATGGCCGACCACGACTGGGCGAAAGCTCTCGAAAAATTAAACGAGGCAATTGCTATTTATCCTCAATATGCCGCGGCTTACAACAACCTGGGAGTGGTCTACGGCCAACTGAACGATTCGATGCACGAACACGAGGCGCTGCAGAATGCGATTCGCTTAAACGACCATTTTGCGCCGGCATTCGTAAATTTGGCCAAATTGAGCTTGCGGGAGCACGATTCCTCTCATGCGGAGGCGCTGCTGGAGGACGCCGTGCGCCTGGAGCCGGCCGATGTCCAAAATATAATGCTTCTCGCTGAAGCACAATTGCTCAATAAACATTTCGATGCCGCCGTGGCCAGCGCGCGAAAAGTGCACGCCATGTCCGGTGAACATCCCGCTGTGGTCCACTACATTGCAGCACGGGCCCTTGAACGCCAGAATCGACCGAAGGAAGCCCTCGCTGAGCTTCGGCTTTTTTTAACGGAGGAGCCGCAAGGGCCACGCTCCGACCAGGTACGCGGAGAGATCGCGCAGATTCAGCATCAAAATAAATGAGATCAACGAAATACGGCTATACTGGCTGCGAACAGCCGGGCGTCAGCTAATCAATCACTTAATTCACGGCCTTGAGAACTAGCTGCGTGCCTTTTTTCAGTTTAAAATCTCCCGCCGAAGAAATAAGTAATGAGTACTGGGTTCCGCTGGTGACCTTGTAGGCCAACTCCAGCCCTGGGATGTCGTAAACACCGGCGCTCTTGGTATCGACCATACCGTGGTTGGCCTTCAGCGTGGAATCATGCCCGCTAACCTTCGCTTTGTTCGTGGCCGCGTCCATGCCCCGGCCTTCCATGAGAGTGTCGTTGTTTGTTATCTCGACTTCAGGAGCAAGCGCCTGGATGCGGAGCCGGACTGAGAACTGCTTGCCGTCTTTCATCCTGGCAGTATCAAAGGCAATTGGCACGCTAAGTTGCTTATCGGACGTGGGCTGAGTTACTCCACCTACGTGTCCAGTCACAAGAGATCCCTTTTTCAATAACACATCGTGGCCTTGCTTGACGTCCTGTTTGACCTCCGCCTCGACCGGATCTCCAGGCTTGCACTGTCGACCGGCAAGATTTGTATTGAGCTTTGCTACAACGGTTATGTCCTTAGGCAAGTTTAGGGGAGGCAGCGCCGCAGAAGAGTTTGACGGAGGACCATCACTTGTCTGTTGAGCAAAAGCGTTTAGGCTGCCACCGGCAAACAGCAGAACGGCAAAAGCAAGAATTGCGAGGCGCTTCATGAGTGTCCCTCCAATGGTTCGGAAACTTCATTCCGTAAAGGTTGACCGACCTTACTCAGCTGCAAATAATACCAAATAATTACTCGAGACAGAAATAAGCAATAAAAAAGGCGGCCTCGAAAGAGGCCGCCTTTTTAGTTCGGATTAACAGGGAGCTAGAACTTAAACTTCGCGTCCAGCTGTAGCACGCGACCGTTTACGATCGCACCGGTGAAGTTGCCGTACGGGCTGTTCGGTCCAGCAATCGTCTGGAAAAGCTGGCCAAACGTCCCCTTGCTGCTGACGGCGGCATGTGGATTGTCAAAGTTTGGATGGTTGAGGACGTTAAAGGCAGTGGCGCCAATCGAAAACGTCATACGCTCGGTCGGTTTGAAGTCCTTGCTGACGCCAAAGTCCGTATTGAAGAAAAATGGACCACGGAAGCTGTTGCGGCCGATGTTGCCGAAGTCACTTTGCAGGGCCCTATTGCCGTTCTTGAGGCCAGGAAGAGGTAAATTGTTGAACGCGAACTGGCTTGAAAGGGGGCATGGAGTACCGACGAGGGTTCCAGTACCGCTGTTGCCCGTGCCAGCCGAACATGTTCTGGAGCCGCCCAGGAAATCGCCCAACACAGCGCCCCCCGTCGAGTTGACCAGGTTCGAAGTTCTTGCGCTAGTGTTATATACGCTGAAGGGTTCGCCGCTCTTGTAGGTGAACGTTCCCGATATTGACCAGCCGCCAATCGCCGCATTATAGAAACGATTCGCAGACTTGAATGGCACTACGTAGTAGTAGTCGGCACTGATGCTGTGACGGAAATCATAGTCTGAATTCCCGTAGTTGAGCCGTCTCAGGCTGGTTGGATCGATTTGTATGCGGAAGGAGTTGGCGGCATTGTTCAAATTGTATTGCGATAGTCCGCCATTGGACACGTCATCCAATGAATGGCTGTAGTTGTAGTTAAACGTTGCGGAGAACCCATGGGAAAACCGCTGATTGACGGAAGCGGTCACGCCGTTGTAATTGGAGATGCCGTTGGTCTGCAACTCCAGGACGCTGGCGAATCTGGGGTCCGGAGCTGCGGAAGGAAGCGAGCCGAATTCCGTACCAGCGACGCAACCCGGTCCACCCGGCCTGCAATACGTGTTTAGATACGGATTACGCACAAATATGTTATTACCCTTGTTTCCGACGTAGTTCACGGCGACCACCGTTGAGGCTCCGAGGGATTTTTGAATTTGCAAGTTCCATTCATAGACCTTGCCGATATCGCTTGAGGGGACGATGGTGTTCAGGTTGGGTTTGGAGAAGCCCGGCACTGCCAACTGCATGTCCGCAAGAGTGCCACCCGAAGCAAACTTCTGTTGGAACACGGTGTTGCTTGCGGTAGCCTGTTCTCTCACGTTACCCGGCACGCCTTGGGGTCCCAGTGCGATGGGTGCGTCGCTACTCGCGCCGAGTACGCTAAAGCTTGTAACGTTGGGCAGGTTGGTGATAAACCGATCCGCCAGCAGTCCGGGATAGAGTTGGGTGAAAATTCCAGCCCCGCCACGGATTACGAAATCGCCCTTGCTGCCGGGCGTCCATGCGAAGCCGATGCGCGGTCCCCAACCAAGTGGCTGGAGCTTCGGAAACGCGTTATGCAACCCAGTTAAAATCGATGCGTTATACGGGGTGGTGACGTTATGATCCATGGCAGTGAAGGAGCCTGCTGGGCGCGCATAGCAGTTAATTCTGCAGGTTTCGTTGGCATTACGGTCAACGCGCAAGGCCAAAGTCAACTTCAACCGGTTGTTCACGCGCCACTCGTCCTGAGCGTACAAGCCGAGGCTGTAATACGACTCCGGATAAGACGTCTGCTTGGCAAATGCCTGTAGATAGGTATCGCCGCCGTTAGCGCATATCGTCGTATTTGGATTGCAGAATGGCGGAGTGCATGTCGTCTTTGTTGGATCGCAAACGGGACCCGTTACGCCAGCTTGCGAGACCACGCCGCTATAGAAATCCTGCATGCTGGCGACGGTAAGTAAGCCGCTGGTTTCAAAGCCCGAAGCAAAACTAGAAATCCTGTTGCCGCGGAAGTTCACGCCGAACTTGATTCCGTGGTTGCCCCTGGTCCATGAGAAGTCGTCAACGATCTGGTACTGGGATACATTGCGTCCCTGAGGATAGTTGAAATCGTTCCCGCCCAGGTTGGCGAAAGAACCATCATTAAAGGCAATCGTGGTCGGAAATGCTGCCAGGCTCGCCCCCAAGTTTGGAGGCCCGAAAATGGCGCTGTAATACAAGCCGCCGGCGATAAATTGGTTGGTGGTATGGCTATTGAAGACGTGAGTCCAGGTCATCTGGCCGTCTTTTTCGGGTTGGACGCTATTGGCGTTGAATGCGGCGTTAATCGGATCGGTACCGGTCGCCTGGACTCCGTAGTCATTCTTAAACCGGAATTTGAGGGTGTTGTTTTCGGTAGCGTTCAAGTCAATGGTGATGGCGAAAAGCCGCTCGGTATTGAGGCTGTTCACGTTACTCTGAAATACGCTTGCACAGGGATGAGTGGCATCGTCAAATGTGCCGCCTCCAGCGATGGCTACACCGCCCAAGTCGCCGCAGACGCCTGCAGCTCCTGGTGCTCCGCTAGCTCCGGGCGCGCCCTTGTAGAGGTTGAAAATCGTGGTATAGAAGGGGACCTCGTTAGAGTGGCCATTGGTTGCGAGGTTAGCCAACGTCGCGCTAGCAAACGCCGGAGAAGGAACGAATACTTGGCCGCCGCCGCCCGGCAGGACATAGCGCAGGGCTTCATAATCAAAAAAGAAGAACAACTTATCTCTTTTGATGGGACCACCGATGGAACCGACATACTGGTTGCTTACGGCGTGTCCTGTTGGGGCGCCTGATGCGTTCGAGAACCAATCGTTGGCGTTTAGAGCTGTTCCGTTCCACCACCAGCCCAAGTTTCCATGGAACTGGTTGGAACCGGATTTGGTGGAGTAGTTGACGTTGGCGCCTGCTGCGCGGCCGTACTCGCCCGTGTAACCATTGGTTACTACGCTGATCTCCTGCAACTCGTTCGCGCCGAGCAACAAGTTGCTGGCGCCGGAGTTGTTCAGGTTATTAAAAGGATCGTTGTAATCGTTACCATTCACGGTGTAGAGGTTGGAAGTGCCCGGCTGGCCGTTGGCCGTGAAATTGCCGTAGCCGCCGCCAGTGCTCACCGTAACGCCCGGGGTCATCAAAGCATAGTTGGTGATGTCCTGACCGGGGCTGGGTACCCGCTCAATCGTTTCGCGATCAATGGTCGTCGCGATGTTGCCGTTGTCGGTCTGCAGCAATGGAGCAGCCGCGCTGATTTCAACGGTTTCAGTCTTACCCCCTACCTCCAACTGGATGGGAATGTTGCCTACCTGTCCGGTCGAGGCGATGACTGTGCGCTTCGCGGTCGAGAAACCGGCGCCACTCACCGTCAACGTATAAGGGCCGGGCTTCACGAGCGCGAACCGGAAGGTTCCAGTCGAGCCAGTCGTAGTTGTTTCGTTAAAACCAGTTTCAGAGCTCGAGAGGTTGACGGAAGCGTTCGGAACAACTGCGCCAGAGGCGTCAGTAACCGTTCCACCGATTTCGCCGGAAACCGTGCTCTGCGCCAAACCTGCGGGCGCAAAAACCAAGCATAGAGCTAAACTAAGCAGTGCAATAATGCTGAAATACCGTTGTTTCACAAATCCTCCTAAAATTTCTGAATAACCACCACGCCAAAAGCACTAGCAACCCAAGGTAGCGTCACGGGGTGCAATCGGGCTTCCAAATTGGTATGTTGCTCAGTCTATTTTCAGGTTTATTACTGCCTTAGATACAGTGATTTACGAGTGTAAATGCATAAATATCTATTTTATGCAGTCGTTTACAGGTAGGGGGCATCCCTATAACCATAGAAGATATGGATTCTGGTATAGGGGTAAGCGATGAGGGAAAGTGCTACTTATTCGGTTTACCCGCTGTGACGGATGCGTTCTGCCAAGGACCGCGCGCGTTGGCGGGCGATTTCAACGAACTGGGAGTCGCTCGCGATTTGGTCCAACAGAGGCAAAGCGCGTTGGGGTTCGGGAATAACTCCCTTAGTGAAGTCGGTGTCGAACTGCAACAAGGCATCATTGATGCCCAGGCGGTCATACTTCATGCGGCGTTGCAGCAGGATCAGCAAGTCTTGCTGGCGCGCTAGCCCTTCGAAAATGCGAAGGAGCTGTGTTGCGGCGGAGTTCAGCGTGTAATTGAACTTGGATTCGTAGGTTTCCGAACCGTTTTCCCAGCGAAAGGTTTTCTCGCCCAGGTTGGCGATTTTGCGGTGAACATCCAGATCCTGCTCCCGGAAATGATTCAGCTCCCCGGCGAGCGCAAATATCTTGGCCCGTAACGGGGCGCTTACCGCAAAAGTCGCGGTCCCGGGGTCTTCGTCGAGCTGGCGGATTTCGAAGGTTGCGGCGTCGGCATTTTGTCGAACTTTGATTTCGACGAACTCAGGGACGCTGGATTTAAAAACTTTACGGTAGGTAATGGCGGGACCGGAAGAATCAGCGGTGGGCGAGGCTTGCGAAGAACTCAGGCCTACTAGCAGAATTAGCGCGCACCCAAGGAAGAGACGGTTCATCGATTTGTTACGATGCGCGGAGTGGCGGCCGAAGCATTCGCCGGACGTACGGTCCAGGACTTCTGAGTGAGCCCGCGGGAAATGGTTTTTAGATTTGGCAACAGGAACCGTTTTCTGACTTGTTCCGCCTGAACATGACACAGCGCCACGGCCAGGGCGTCGGCCGCGTCGGCAGGTTCCGGCGTTTCACTCATGGAAAGCAGCGCGCGAACCATCATTTGCATTTGTTTTTTGTCGGCGTGACCGTACCCGGCGACGCTCGCCTTCACTTCGCGCGGAGAATAGCTGTGCACTGCTATGCAGCGTTGCGAAGCAGCCAGAAGCACCACGCCACGCACTTCCGCGAGCCGCAGCGCCGTGCGCATATTTAATGCCGTAAAAATATTCTCGACGGCCATGGCGTCAGGCGCGAACTCCTCAATCAACTTACAGAGCAAATCGTGCACGTCCTGAAGCGCCGCTCCGGCGGATTCTTTTTGCCTTTTTACCGGCACGCGCAGTGCGCCGTAATGAATCAGATGATGGTTTCGACCGTCGCTTTCAATAATTCCATAACCAGTTGGACCCGCGGCCGCAGGATCGATGCCGAGAACCCGAATGCAGTTTGTTTTACGGCTGGCCGATTCACTCATCGTTCCACAGTTTACGGCGAAGCCCGCATGGCTGCCACAAGTTTGTCGGCGAGGTTGCGTTAAAAGAAAAACTCTAATCCCAGCAGATTGGTTTTGTAGAAGAGGGCGACAGTTATTCTTTTCAAAATTAATTTGCGCCGACGGCGGCTTGTATTTCCGACTCGTCGATATCGAAGTTGGCGTAAACATGTTGTACGTCGTCGTGTTCTTCGAGTGCTTCCACCAGCCGCACCATTTGCGTCGCCTGCGGGCCGGTAAGCTTGATGTAGTTCTGCGGTACCATGGCAATTTCCGCCGAGGAAGGTGTAATTCCCGCCTTGGCTAACGCTTCTTTTACCGATTCGAGGGATTCGGGAGGGGTCACGATGTACCACGCCGAGCCATCATCCTTCATATCTTCGGCGCCAGCTTCCAGCACCAGGTCCATCATTTTATCTTCGCTGGCGGCTTCCTTTGGTACGGAAATTTCGCCTTTACGATGAAACATCCATCCCACCGCACCCGCTTCCGCCATGTTTCCACCGTTGCGGCTCATCAAATGGCGAAATTCGCCGACTACGCGATTCCGATTGGTGGTCACTACCGCGATCAGCATTCCCACGCCGCCAGGGCCATAGCCCTCAAACATAGCCTCTTCGTACTGTTCACCCTCGAGTTGGCCGGTGCCGCGCAGAATGGCGCGCTCCACGTTTTCATTGGGCATGTTTGCGCCCTTGGCTGCAAGGATGGCAGTTCGCAACCTCGGATTGGAGTTGGGATCGCCGCCGCCGATGCGCGCGGCAATGCTGATTTCGCGGATGATTCGGGTGAAGACGCGGCCACGTTTTGCGTCGGTCGCACCCTTCTTATGCTTGATTGTGGCCCATTTAGAATGCCCGGACATGACACATCCTTTTGGTCATACGTGAGCCGTCGCGCGGCTGGTATGTGATTTAGTTTGCTGGCGGCCGCCAATTGGCCTACGCTCAGGGGACTTACGAGAAACCGGACCAAATACGCGAATCCGCATTTAAGTACGCAGTTCGCCAAAAGTTTACCATAGGCTGGCCGCTGTTGGAATAAGCGCAGATTTGGGCACTGGCACAGTTCAGGGGGCGAATATCAGGCCATTATTGCCAGGTTGCGCGAGGTGTTCGCGTACACTACACGCGGCTGTAGCAAATTCCATGACCGTTAATACCAATTCACGCGGTTTAGAGTCAGTTGAATGGCAGATGCTGCTGGAGTGCGCCTCTCCCGCACGGAACGATGAGCGACTCACGGACCTGACGCGCCAGGTGGACTGGACCGAAGTATTACGACTCGCCGTGGAGCACGGAGTTCACGGGCACCTTGCGGTCCGCCTCGATGAATTGGGCGACCGCTATTCTCCGCCAGACGTAAAAAATCGCCTGCGTCAGCTCCATCGCGCCCAGCTTTTACATTCGTTAAAAATCAGCAGGGAATTATTTCGATTGATGGACAGCTTCGTGCGCGCCGGAATCGTAATAATTACGTTGAAGGGGCCGGTGCTCGCGGCCCAGGCTTACGCCAATGCGAGCATGCGAAGTTTCAGCGATCTTGATCTACTGGTGCGCCAACGTGACATCGCGGCGGCCACCGAAGTGATGATCGACGAAGGTTACGAACCAAAAATTCCACTAAAAGCCATTCCCGCTGGAAAAATTCCAGGCCAATATTTTTTTCAACACAAAGATGCGAAACTCAACGTGGAAATTCACACCGAAAAAACATTGCGTTATTTTCCGCGACGACTTCCGATGGAAAAAATGTTTAAAGAGAAAACTAATGTCGTGGTTCACGGACGTGAAGTGGCCGCACTTTCCACGGAAGATTCTCTGGTACTTATTTGCGTTCACGGCGCAAAACACTTTTGGGAACGGTTGATGTGGATTGCGGATGTCGCCGGATTGGTCGCGCGCCAGTGTATCGATTGGTGCAGGACTTCCGCCGCGGCCGAGGAAGTAGGCGCGTCCCATATGCTCCATGCGGGATTACAACTCGCTGGAAAATTGTTGGGGACGGCACAGCCGGACGAAATAGCCGCAAAAGTGAAAGGCGACTCGGACGCTTCGAAGGTCGCGGTCCAAGTGGTTAAGTGGCTGCCCCAAGCTGGAACAAGGGAACAGCCACTGCTGCAGCGCGCTCGATTTCGAATGTATATGCGTGGCGGCGCATTTGCCGCTCCCGCGTACCTGCTTCGACTGACACTTTCACCCACAGAGGAAGACTGGGGAAATGACGGGCAGATTGAGCGGAATTGGCTATGGGACGCCATGCGGCGACCATTCAGATTGGTCCGGAAGTATGGCCGGAAGCCCTAGGCATTTTGTTTGTGATGTTTACAATAATGTCAATTAAGTGGTTAATTTATATAATCTTAGCGGGCTGTTGACGTTAGCGAAACACTTTAGTTTGTGGCATCATCCTAGGCACATCGACCGATCCCAGGGTGGCCGATAACTGAAGTTAACTTCATAACGTTGGGTTGGGAATCTGAGGGGTAGGTCTCCGGCCCAAAGACTCCGGGGTGTACTGTGCATACGTCTACGTCTTTCAAAACGGCTTTTCTGATCTTCGTTGCAGTAATATTCTTCGTTTTTTTACTCGGATTTCAAATTAAGGCTCAGTCGCCCGCTACTAATCCAGTGCATTTGCCGTCGGATTGGAGCCATCGGCACGTAGTCTTTTCCAAACCTGCAAACTACGCCCAGGCATGGAACCTGCAAAACGAACCACGGTACATTCATCAATATATTCGACAGCACGCGTCGACCGTACTTCCTTTAGCCGCTCCGCAACGTCCCGCTGATGAAGAACAGAACCTGGAGTCTGGACAAGTTGAACAATTGGAGGAATCGGGAGGCGAGCCAGGTGAAGGCGAAGTACACAAAGACTGGGCAGTTTCGTTAGGCGCCGGAGCTTTCCTGGGCGCGAGTCAGTTTCCCGCAAAATTTACTTTTGACGTAAATGTGGCCCCGCGCTGCCCCGCGGATTACGTTGTTTTTACGACCAGCAAGGTAGGATCCGCGACCACTCCGAGTATCGTAGCTTTCGACAATCTTTATTCCACACAGCCGGCAGCAGGTGGTTTTTGTAACCATGCCGGGCCGTCGGTAAAGTGGGCGTACAACACGAATCTGGCGGGCGATACGACAGGAATCACGATGACCTCGCCGGTTCTTTCGGGAGACGGAAAAAAAGTCGCTTATGTGGAATCGAGAACAAACGCGAACGGTGGATCGATTCTGCACTTACTGAAATTTAAACCGGGAAACACTGTCACGATTCAGGGAACGATTGCGGCGCCGGCATCGCCTGATACCGTGATGCTTGCTGGTCAAGCGTGGAATAACACGAATTGTCCGCCGCTTAATTCCTGCGTGGCGAACATAGTTTTTCAGGGAGCGCAACCCGCTACCTTATCTTCTCCGTTTTATAATTACGCGACGGACGAACTGTACGTCGGCGATGACAGTGGCGTTCTCCACAAGTTTACGGGCGTATTTCTGGGAACTCCCACCGAAGTGACTACAGGCGGCTGGCCCATCATGGTACACGCGGGTTCCGTGCTTACTAGTCCGGTTTTAGATCTGGCGACATCAAAGAACATTTTCATGGGTGATAATTCTGGCCGTGTCAGCTTCGTCAAAGAGGTTGGCAGTACTGTTGGGAGTTGTGCCGCAGGTGCCCCTCCTTGCCTCGGTTCTGTCAGTCAGTCGCTTACCGGTTCCATCGTTGATGGCCCGATTCTCGATGTGTCTACGCAAAGAATATTGGTGATCGATGGAACCGAGACTAGCGCTAATCATGGTTCCATGTTTCAGTTCGACACGGCTTTAACGACGGCTTCGAAGGTGGTAGTAAAAATAGGCGGCAATCTCACTCGAGCTACGGACATCCTGCATGCCGGAACATTTGATGACGCTTATTTCTCGAGCGGGCCTGCCGCAGGGCATTTCTACACTTGCGGGAAAGATCCTAACTTTAATAATCGGCCTGCGATTTATCAGTTTTCTTTTAACGCGGCGGGCGTGTTGCAGACCACTGGCATCCCGACGCCGTTGATCGCTTTAACTAGTAACAGTTTAGCGGGTGATGCTTGTTCGCCGGTCAGTGAACTTAAAAATGGAGCAGTGGACAGGATTTTCTTCAGTATCGCTGGCAACGCCCTTCCCCCGAATGCGGGAACGGCTAAAGGCTGCCCGACTGGTCAAGGCTGCGTAGCGATGATCGTGCTGGGCGGAACATGGCCGCCAGCCTCGACCACCGCGGGGATTGCGGCTCCGTTCCGACCTGGCGCAGGCCAAAGCGGCGCTGGCGGGTCGAGCGGTATCGTTGTGGATAACGTTGGTACAGGGGCCCAACAATCGAACATTTATTACACCTACCGGGTTAATTCAACGGCGGCTGTCCCCTGCAATGGAATCCAGAACGTGGGCTGTGCTGTGAAAGCAACGCAGTCGGCCTTGCAATAGAAAGGATTAACGGAGATGGAAGACTTAAGGACACAAAACGAAAAAGAGATGCCGGAAAAAAAGCCGTACCGAAAACCCGAGGTTCGTTTTGAGCGCGTATTCGAGGTTATGGCGCTGGTCTGCGGCAAAGTATTTAACACGCAGCTTTCTTGCCGCGGTAACCGAAAAACTTCGTAACCCGGCTTGTTCCGAGGTTTGAAAAAATAAATAACTGGGAGAATGACCATCGGGCTGCCAATGACAGATTTCTTATCTCGATTACCGGCACGGTTGCTTCAAGCTACAGTAAGCGTCGCGATTTTGGGTGGGCTTTTTGTCGTGGCGCGAAGCGGCGCTCAGCCTTCAGAAAAAAACGCAGTGCACTTATCCACGGATTGGAGCCATCGACATCTGGTCTTTTCGAAGCCGGCAAACTATTCACAAGCGTGGCAGCTTCAGAACGAGCCGCGGTATTTTCATCAAGTTGCCCGCCGGCATCTGTCATTTGTTAGTCCTGCGCCAGCACTGCCGAATCGCGAGGGAGTCGATGCACAGGATTGGACGTCACGCGCCGCTCGTAGACGTAAAAAGCGTAAGGATTGGGCGGTGTCTCTGGGGCCGGGAGCGTTCATGGGCACCGGGCAGTTCCCCGCAAAATTCACGTTTGACATAAACGCAACTCCCAGTTGCACCGCGGACTATGTGGCCTTCACTACCTCGGTCAGCGGCGCCCTACAGATCGTAGGTTTCGACAATCTGTACTCAACGCAAGGGGCGGTGGGCGGCTTTTGTAATTCTAATGGGCCTTCCGTCAAGTGGGCCTACAACACCAGAATCGCAGGCGATACCGCCGGCACAACGCCGACCTCTCCCGTACTTTCTTTTGACGGCAGCAAGGTGGCGTATGTTGAATCAAGGCCCGCTGGTGGTGCGATACTTCACATCCTAAAGTGGAGACCCGGCGCGGGAGTAACGGTTCAGGGAACCATCGGGGCCCCTGCCGTTCCCGATAAGATCATGGCCGCAGGTCAGGCCTGGAACACGACGAATTGTCCGGCTGCCAATTCGTGCGTGGTGAACATTGTTTTTCAAGGACCTCAAGCGGATACGCTCTCGTCACCTTTTTATGATTACGCGTTCGACAATCTTTATGTAGGTGACGACAACGGTGTACTGCACAAGTTCACAGGAGTGTTTTTGGGCACGCCGGCGGAAGTGACCAGCGGCGGCTGGCCTTTACCCGTACACTCGGGGGCAATCCTTACCGCGCCGGTGTATGACTTCGTATCCAAAAATATCTTCGTGGCCGACAACTCAGGACGCGTCAGCTTTGTGAAAGAAGTCGGCAGCACAATCGGCACTTGCGCCGCTGGCAGTCCTCCTTGTCTCGGCTCCGTGAGTCAAGATCTCACGGGTTCCATCGTGGATCCGCCGTTGTTGGATGCGTCCACACAAAGATTATTGGTATTTGATGGCACCGAAACCACCGGGAACAATGGCTCCGTATACCAGTTCGATACGCAATTGTCGGCCGCTTCTCAAGTGAATGTGGGAATCGGCGGCAGCGCTTTGCCGGCAAGTGGCGATTATCTTCACACCGGAACTTTTGATGACGCTTATTACACCCTGGGCCCAGCCGCCGGATATTTGTACACTTGCGGCAAAGATCCCTTGTTCAATAATCGGCCCGCAATCTATCAGCTCGCATTTGATGCGGCGGGCGTATTATCGCAGAACACGTCTCGGCCGCCGCTGGTGGATCTGACCAGCAATTTCAGTTTAATTGGAGATGCGTGTTCTCCCGTCACGGAAATTAACAACGCGGGAAGCGATCGCATCTTCTTCAGCTTCGCAATCAATGCCAACCCTCCCGCAACAGGCGGAACCGCCACCGGTTGCCCGGCCGGCCAGGGTTGCGTTGCATCAATCTTGTTGACCCCGGCAGTTGAAGCTGCCTGGCCGCCTGCGGCAAGCACCGCGGGAAGCCCTCTTCCTTTCGTGATTACCGGCGGCGCTGGGTCCCACGCCGGCGTGGGCGGAGCGAGCGGCATCGTGGTTGATAATGTTGGGCTTGGTGCGCAACAATCCAGTATTTATTTTACGTTTCGCACAAACTCCACGACGGCGGTCCGCTGTAACGCGGTTGTCGGCGTAGGATGCGCGGTAAAGCTTACACAATCAGCGCTGCAATAGAGTGTTGGGCGATGGGAGCCGCAAGGTATTTAACGCACGTGTCCCGCCCACAACAGAAGACGTCGCAGGCAGTTGCCGCAATGAGGCGCAGTCCCCGGTGACTCAGGCAACAAGGAACCATATTGGACTGGGTACCATTAATGGAAAATGCTGCAACCCACAAAGCAACGGGGCCACTTTGCTACGGCGAAGATGCCGCGACACAAACCTGCCATGCCGTGGCATTCGATTTAGCTGAAGAAGTCGTTCGCAAATTCGGCCGGGTACGTTTGCGCGTCACCGGGACCAGTATGATGCCATGTATGCTCCCCGGTGATCTGGTAACCGTACGGCGCGCCAGCATCAACGAAATCTCTCGTGGCGAAGTGGTGCTTTTCAAACGTCCAGACGGATTCGGACTTCACCGGGTGGTCGCCAAGCCCGCGGTGTCTTCCACATTTGCGTTGCTTACTCGTGGTGACCGGTTGCAATATAACGACCCGGTGATTGCTTCCGAGGCACTGCTTGGACGCGCCGAGCGCATCGAACGGAATGGGCGGCAATTCCCCGCCGCCGTAAGACAGGGTTTTCTAATGGGAATAATTGCCGTTCTGCTGCGATCTTCAGATGTTGCAACGTATTTCTATCTTCAACTCGCCAAGCTCCCAGGGAAATTCCTTCGAGATCGGAGCGCCACGCTTGAAAACGGCTATCCAGTCCGCTGAGGTAATCGTCGACATTGGCGGTCAGCCTATCCGCTTGTGTTGCGGAGATCCGCGTTTTCTTGATATGGTTCGCCAGCGATATGCGGGGTACGTTAGCTCAACGAGCGACGCCAAATTCGAATTTGAAATTGAGTTGGCCGAGCCGAACGGCGAGTCCCGAGATGAGGATGTGCAAGTGAGCTGGAATTCCGGCCAATGGCATATGGCCAGAGGTGATTTTCGCGCGCAGTTCAATCCTGCAGCGCTTCGCGGGCGAATCCGCCAGACGATTAATCCCTACTCTTTGGATTCGGTACTGCGTATTGTCCATACGTTGCTGCTGGCGCGTCAGGGTGGTTTTCTGGTGCATGCTTCCAGCGCGGTGCGCAACGGGAAAGCATTTTTGTTCGCAGGAATTTCGGGAGCGGGCAAAACCACCATGGCTCGGCTGGCGCCGGCGGATGCAAAGTTGCTTACTGACGAAATATCGTATGTGTCTTTTTTGCAGGACCGCTACATAGCCATAGGCACACCTTTTTTCGGCGAATTATCGCGAGTTGGTGAAAATGTTAGCGCGCCGATCGCTTGCCTCTATTTGCTTGCTAAGGGCGACAAAAACACCATCGAAGATGTCTCCGGCGTTGATGCCGTTCGCGGCTTGCTGGAAAACATACTCTTCTTTGCCAAGGAACCAGAGCTTGTAACCATAGTGTTTGAAGCGGCGTGTAGTTTTGTCAAGCGGGTGCCGGTCCGCCGGCTGACATTTGTGCCCGACAATCGCGTGTGGGAATTGATCGTATGAGCGAAAATCAAAAACGTTATGTTGCCCGGAGCACCGCCATCGCCGCGCGGGCTCTCGGCGATGAACTGATGATTATGTCCGCGATCAGCTCGACGCTGTTTACGCTGAACGAGACTGCAATGGCTATTTGGGAAGCCGCGGATGGCGCCACTTCATTGGAAGAAATCGTGTCCGCGCGAATTTGCGGTCGCTATGATGTGGTTCCTGAAGTGGCGATGAAGGATGCTGAAGAAGTTGTGGCGGAATTAGCGGGGCATGGCCTTTTGCTGGTTTCCCCCGAGCCGATAGCTCCGGCCGGCAGTCCGGTGAGCAAGGAGCTGGCATGACCGCATTAGGAATGGAAATGAATGCCAAAGCGCTGAAGATGGGCATACCCCTCAGCGTGCAGCTGGATTTGACTTATCGATGCAATGAGCGATGCATCCACTGCTATCTGGATCATTCCGATCATGGCGAGATGAACACCGCGGAAATTAAGGATCTTCTAGCGCAGATGGCGGACGCCGGCGTGTTTTATCTCACTATCAGCGGCGGCGAAATATTAATGCGCCGCGATTTTTTCCAGATATTGGAATACGCCCGGGCCAAAACATTCTGTATCAAGCTCAAGACCAACGGTGTGCTAATTCGCGCCAAGGAGGCGGAGAGAATGCGATCCTTGGGGGTGGAATCGGTGCAAATAAGCATTTATTCGCATCGGCCCGAGGTTCATGACGCTATCACAAAAATGCCCGGGTCGCTTAGGCAGTCTATTGACGCGATGCGCTTGCTGAGGTCGCACGGTCTTCATGTGATCATCGCTAATGTGCTGATGTCGAAAAATGTCCTGGATCAAGCTGGAGTCCGCGCACTCGCCCTGGAACTGGGCGCGCAGTACACCGTCGATCCGACCATCACTCCGATGATGGATGGCGACCGGTCCATTCTTAGCCTCAACGTGGATGAAGCCGCGTTACGCGAAGTTTTCCGCAACGAATCATTGGTTGGAAACGTTGAAGAATTTTGCGCGCCACCGCAAGGCGCGGATGAGGAAGCATTGAATGCGTTGCCGTGCAGCGCGGGGCATACCGCTTGTTACGTTTCTCCTTACGGAGACGTTTACCCGTGCGTACAATTTCCGCTGCCTAGCGGCAATGTGCGCCGCACCCGGTTCGCGAACATCTGGCGCGATTCACCGCAACTGAACGAAGTACGTTCTATAACCCTGCGTGATCTTCCTTCCTGCTCCAAGTGCACACACGGATCAAGCTGCACCCGTTGTCCAGGTTTGGCGTACATGGAAGGGAATATGCGCGGACCTTCTTATCAGGATTGCGAGAAGTCTTACGCGCGCACTGGAATCCCATCGGAAAATTTTAAGGCGAAAAAAGCTGCGTCCGTGACTCTGATACAAATTCACGGCATTCCATCAGCGGCTCCTCCGCAAATTTCCGCTCATTCTCACTAACGCGATCTGTTCGATAATCAATTTACTGGTGTTACGAGCGCAAACTCGACGCGGTGGCGCATGGGATCGATTCGCTCGGCCCGCACACGAATACGATCGCCTAATTTCCACGTCATGGGAGCAAACTTTTTTGCCCGCCGGCGTCCCTCATTTTCCGCCAGGGCCACGATCGAATGGTCGAATTCGCGGTAAACGCACCGTGCGTTGGCGG
>DATNME010000025.1:0-19825 GCA_035602385.1 Candidatus Dormiibacterota bacterium | reverse complement strand
CGTCTGCGGCATCGGTCCATCCGTCGCCGCCACCACCAGAATCGCGCCATCCATCTGCGCCGCGCCGGTGATCATGTTCTTGATGTAGTCCGCATGCCCCGGACAATCCATGTGCGCGTAATGCCGGTTCGCCGTTTCATATTCCACGTGCGAAACCGCAATGGTAATGCCCCGTTCGCGCTCTTCCGGCGCGTTATCAATCGAATCAAACGCGCGGAACGCTACCTTCGGGTTGTGCTTGCTCAGCACTTTGGTAATCGCCGCCGTCAAGGTCGTCTTGCCATGGTCAATATGGCCAATCGTCCCGATATTCACATGCGGCTTGTTGCGCTCGAATTTCTCCTTCGCCATTTCTTCCCGCTCCTCAGTTCAAAGTCGTTACAACTACCCTGCAAACCTTTATCGAACGTACTGCAAACCTTTTATCGAACTGACCGGCCCTTATTTTTGTCGACTACATCTTGCGCCAGCGCGTTGGGCATTTCCGCGTAATGAGAAAAGTGCATGGTAAAGTTCGCGCGCCCTTGCGTGCGGCTGCGCAAGTCGGTGGCATAACCAAACATCTGCGATAGCGGCACTTCCGCGCGGATCACGTTCACTCCGGAACGATTCTCAGAACCTTGAATCGCGGAACGCCGTCCGTTTAAGTCGCCATAGACCGCGGCCATGGATTCTTCCGGTACAACCACTTCGACTTTCATAATGGGTTCGAGCAAAACCGGCTTGGCCCTGCTGCAAGCTTCTTTGAAAGCCATGGAGCCGGCGATTTTGAACGCCATTTCGTTGCTGTCTACATCGTGATAGCTGCCATCGATCAGCACCGCCGCGATATCCACCATGGTGAATCCGGCGAGAACGCCGTTGTCCAAAGCTTCGCGAATGCCGGCTTCAATAGGCGCAATAAATTCACGCGGAATCGCGCCACCGATTACTTTGTCGATAAAAAGAAAACGATGTTCCTTGTCGAACTTCCATTTATTGGCGGAGCCGCCGCCAACCACTTCTTTTGCGAGCGCGTCCAGATCGTCGGTGGAAAGTTCTTTTCCGGCTTCAGCGCCGGAAGAATTTGGCAACGGATGCAATTCAATTTTGCAATGGCCGTATTGACCTTTACCGCCGGTCTGCTTGATGTACTTGCCTTCGGCAACGGCGTTTTTGCGAATGGTTTCGCGATACGCCACTTGAGGCCGCCCAACGTTGGCTTCCACGCCGTATTCGCGCTTCATACGGTCAACGAGAATTTCCAAATGCAATTCGCCCATGCCGGAAATTAGTGTCTGGCCGGTATCTGGTTCGGTGGAAACGCGGAAAGTAGGATCTTCCTGCGCGAGGCGTTGCATGGCCATGCCCAATTTGTCCTGGTCGGCTTTGGTTTTGGGTTCGATAGCAACGGAAATAACCGGGGCGGGAAAATCGATGGACTCAAGAATGACTTGTTTTTCTTCGTCGCAAAGAGTGTCGCCAGTGTTAACGCTCTTCAATCCCACGCAAGCACAAATATCGCCGGCATAAATTTCGTCAATTTCTTCCCGCTTGTTGGCATGCATTTGCAGTAAACGGCTGATGCGCTCGCGGGTACGCTTTCCCGAGTTGTAAACATAGCTGCCGGACTTTAATACGCCGGAATAAACGCGGATGTAGGTAACGTGCCCGACGAATGGGTCGGTCATAATTTTGAAGGCCAGCGCGGAGAATGGCGCATCATCGGCGGCGCGGCGCAATTCAACAGCATCCGTATCAGGGTTTACGCCCTCAAGAGGAGGAACATCGGTGGGGGCCGGGAGAAAGTCAATAACTGCGTCCAACAACGGCTGAATGCCTTTATTTTTGAACGCAGAACCCGCCAGAACCGGAACAATTTTTAGCGCCAGTGTCGACTTGCGGATGGAATGGCGCAATTCTTCCACCGAGATAGGCTGTTCGTTCAGATACTTGTTGACCAGATCGTCGTCACGTTCGGCAACGTGTTCGACCATTTCGGCGCGGTGCTTGTCGTAAAACGCTTTGTCAATCGCCGAACCTTTAAGCGCCGCAGCCACGTCAGGCCGCGAATCCACAAACGACTTGTCCCACAACTTCGAAACCGGAAACTCCTCGAACTTCGCGCCAAGGGTTTCTTCCAGCCAAACCACAACTTTTTCTTCGAGAAAGTCGATGATGCCGAGGAAATTATCTTCGCGGCCGAGAGGAAACTGCAGGGAAACCGGGTGGGCGCCAAGACGTTGGCGGATGGTGCGAATCACGTGATGGAAGTCCGCGCCCATGCGATCCATTTTGTTTACGAAGCAGATGCGCGGGACGCGGTATTTATCGGCTTGCCGCCAAACTGTTTCTGATTGCGGCTGCACACCGGCGACGGAGTCAAACACGCAAACGGCGCCGTCGAGCACGCGAAGCGAGCGTTCCACTTCCACGGTAAAATCCACGTGACCAGGTGTATCGATAATATTGACGCGATATTTTTTGTCGAAACGCGTCCAGGAAGCGGTGGTCGCCGCGGAAGTAATGGTGATGCCGCGTTCGCGCTCCTGCTCCATCCAGTCCATGGTGGCGGTGCCTTCATCCACGGAACCGATTTTGTAGGTCACGCCGGTATAGAAAAGAATGCGCTCGGTCGACGTGGTTTTGCCGGCGTCGATATGCGCCATGATACCGATGTTGCGTGTGTCTTCGAGTTTGAATGCCCGCGCCATTTGTCCCTGAGCGACCTTTTCCGTGAATTCTAGAACCGTACTGTGCGTCGACCGTGCCATAAATATTTACAAAATTGCTTGCAGGAGCGCGCCCCTGCAAAAGAAATCCTTACCAGCGCCCACCCTACCAGCGATAGTGCGCGAAGGCTTTGTTCGCTTCCGCCATGCGATGTACGTCTTCCTTCTTCTTCATCGCTCCGCCACGCGCGTTGGCGGCGTCGATGAGTTCATCGGCCAATTTATCGATCATCGTTTTGCCGGAGCGCTCCCGCGAATATTGCAACAGCCAGCGGATCGCCAATGATTGCCTGCGAAACGGATTTACTTCCACCGGGACCTGATAGTTCGCTCCGCCGACGCGCCGGGTTTTTACTTCCAGCAGCGGCTTCACGTTCTCGACGGCCTTTTTGAACAGTTTCAAAGCGTCGTCGTTGGTCTTCTTCGCCATCTGGTCCATGGCGCCGTAAAACACGCGTTGCGCCGTGGATTTCTTGCCTTCATACATCATGCAGCAGATGAATTTCTCGACCAGATCGCTGTCATAAATCGGATCGGTCGCCAGCGACCTGCGAATTGTGAGTCCTTTACGAGCCATTGCTTTTTATCGCTCCTGATTCCGCAACTGCACTGCTCAAAAATTTTGCTTGACTGCGAATTCGGCGGTTACTTCGCTTGCCCAGCCTTCGGACGCTTTGCCCCATACTTCGATCGGCCCTGCTTGCGGCTTTCCACTCCCGCGGCGTCCAGCGTGCCGCGCACAATGTGATAACGCACTCCAGGAAGATCCTTCACACGGCCGCCACGTACCAGCACGATCGAGTGCTCCTGCAAGTTGTGGCCAATGCCTGGAATATACGTGGTGACTTCGACGGCGTTGGTCAAGCGCACGCGCGCGACCTTGCGCAGCGCGGAGTTCGGCTTCTTCGGCGTCTGGGTGTAAACACGAATGCACACACCGCGCTTTTCCGGGCATCCCATCAGCGCGGGCGATTTGGTCTTGGCGATAATTCCTTCGCGACCCATTCTTACTAATTGCGAAAACGTCGGCACAGTATTTCCTCATTCGCGCGCAAAATTTCGCGTGCTTCTCGCAAGCGCGCGTATAAAAGCGCGAGAAGACACCAATATGAAAAGGCCTACGGCGCATCCGGATCTCAACAACCAGCAAGAAACTCCGCAGGCATCCCAGAAAGGGAAAGGCTAATCTGGCTTTGCTCGGAGAGGCTTACTCGGCTTTTCGGGACTGGCGTCCCATTCCGGCCGCTCTTCTATCCCATTCCATCGTTCTTGTTCCGGGACGGAAGATATACCCTTCCACTTCATCAACCGATGTTCAGGCTGATAACCATCAGGAGAGACGCACCCCTGACAAACAATAGAGTATAGAGAGGAAACCTTAGTCTGTCAAATCTTTAGATACATGGCACCGGAAAAATTGCTTGAAATCGCCCGTTTGGCATGCCGCTTGCCAAGACCACAGATTTTACTCGCCAACTTTGTTCAAAATTAGACAAGCGGTTGACTGAGCGGCGGCGCCTTTCGGCGCCAACCGCATCCAATCCAGGGTGTAACTACATGAGAAAGCGCTACTTATCTTCGCCCAACGAGCCAAACGGCCACAAATTGAACGCCTTCAGCGTTTCGTACTCACCCTTGTCTCGTAGCATCCTGGCGCTTCTTTCATTGGGCCAAGGTAATGCCAAACGCTCCGGCCGATCCGCAATCCAATAGGCGGTCAAGGCCATCAAGGTAGCGTTCTGCGTGAGAACATCAGGTTTAACCGCTTCCAAGGCGTCCGCCGAAGAATGGTGCGTAAATTTATATTCCGGCGAATCCTGATTCATATTAATGCCCGGCAAGCCTGCCAAAATGAATGGTCCGGTATCGGTGCCGAACTCCACGTCGTCGAGCACTTTAATTTCGCGGATGTTTCTGACCCAGTTGGCAAACGGTTCGAACGCGGCAACGAGATCGGGGCGTCCAAGCTGATACTCTTTCACCGGGCCTTGTCCCTCATCCAGAACCAAATCACCCAAATGATTTGCCATTTCCGATTTGTGCTGTTCAACGTAGGCAGCGGAGCCAAGCAATCCCTGCTCTTCACCACTGAATAAAACAAAACGAATCGTTCGCCGCGGCCGTTGCCCGGACTTCAAAATTGCTTCCGCGGCGCTCAACACGCACGCGGAGCCCGTACCGTTGTCGGTGGCTCCCTCCGACAGATCCCATGAATCCAAATGGGCGCCCACAACAAAAATTTCCTGGGGATGTTCACGTCCGCGAATTTCCCCGACGACGTTTGCGGTTTCCGCCGGCCCATTGGTGAAAGTGTTCTGGACATTCACGCGTAATCGCACTTTTTTGCCGGCTTCCAGAAAGCGCTCCAGTTGTCCCTGATCTTCCGCCGTCACGGAAATCACGGGAATAGAGAAATCCGATGAAAATCCAAGAATGCCAGTGTGTGTAAGGTGCATCCCCGCGGATTTCCTCCCGCCTTGACCGCCGATCACCGCGACTACGCCCGCTTTACTAGCCGCCTTCAGAAAATCGCCAAATTGCACGAACGATGAAATCCCGCCCTTTTCGCGTTTGCCTTTGGCCACTACCAAACCGATTTTCCCGGATAGGCGTGCAACGTTTTTGATCTCGTTGCTCAGGTCATTCATGTTTACGGTAACAACTTCGGCCTCCACGCCGTTTGCCGGCGTCGATCCTGTCCACCCCATGGCGTCGGCGGTCAAACGATGACGCACCGGCGAAATCATCTCCGCCTCCGTCGTACCGCGAGTCCACCCGCGCCAGATTTGATACTTTTCGGCGTGGACGTTTTCCAGTCCCATGGCTTTCATCTTGGCCACGCCCCACTCTTCGGCTTTGCGCCCGGCGGGAGTGCCAGTGACGCGTGCGCCAATTTCGTCGCTCAGCTCCGTCACATATTCAAATGCATTTGAGTCCGCAAATCCCTCGCCTGCAATCTTTATCAGCGCGGGCTTGGTGCCATCCTCTTCGGGGCCTTTCGCGAGCTTTTCTTCAGATCCGGCTGAGGACGCCGCCATCAAAGCGCAAATTCCCGCACATAAAATCCACTTTTGCATCAGTCTTTTCTCCGTATCGCGCCGTTCTGCTCACAAAACTCTACCATGCTGTGAGACGCATTCGCCGTCAAAGGGTTTCCTATAATCTTTTTTCGGGTTGTCTTTTCCGCGGGGGTTATCGATTCAGGAACTGAAATCATTCCATCTGCTTTACCCGCCCGGCTTACTGGCCTACGCTTCTAGTGGGACCATGCCGCAATTATTTCTCTATTCTTCCTTCCGCACTTTGGCTGCGCTTTGTCTGGTAATCGGACCGGGGCCGCTCTGCCTGCGTGCTCAGCAGCCGCCGGCCACGCCAGCTCCTAAAGCCGCGGAAAAACCAATCGAACAGGAACTGCCGGCCCGTATCGAATTCCTCGAAACCAGCGTGCGCTTCGAATCCGATGGTTCAAGCCGCAAAGAAGTTCACGCACGAGTAAAAATAAATAACGAACTGGGCATCCAGCAATTCGCTCGCCTCAATTTCGACTATAACCGCGCTTTCGAAACCGTTCAAATACCGGAAGTTCGCATCACCCACGCGAGTGGAGGGACGGCGAAAATACTTCCCGGCGCCATCACGGACGTGCCCAACCCGGCGGTGATCCACGCTCCTGCTTACCAGGATGTGCGCGTAAAATCCGTTCGCATCCTTGGGCTTCAGCCCGGTGACGCGCTGGAATACCGGGTCATCACCGTGGTTTCGCGCGCTCCACTTACGCCTGAATTTTATTTCATGCACTCATTCGACCATGCTGGCGTGGTCTTCCGAGAATCTTTTACGCTGGATGTTCCCGCCTCCAGAAAAATTCAGCTCAGCATCAATGCCGCAATTCCCGCAAGCGCTACCGAAACTAGCGGCGAAGGCGAGACTTCCCGCACTATTTATCACTGGGAGAATATTTCATCAAAAATAGAAGTCGCGCCAAAAGCGGAGGTCGCCAGTGATAAGAACAATGATAAGAACGGTGATAAGAACGTCGCCGATGCCGCGGACATCGCGCTCAGCACCTTTTCTTCATGGGGCGCGCTCAATACGCGATTGCGCGCACAGTTCGACCAACCTTCGGTTAAGACAGATTCTTTAAAGAAGGCAGCTGAACTTACCGGTACGCTCACTTCTTACGAAAAACAGTTCGAGGCGATTTACGATTTTGTGGCGCAGAAAATTACTTTGATCGATCTGCCGCTTGGCGCAACGGGTTATCTCGCGCGGAGTCCCGACGAAATTCTTTCCAGCGGTTACGGCACTCAGGAAGACAAATACGCAATCTTAAATGCCATGCTTTCCGCGTTCGATCGCGGTGCCGTTCCGGTATTTGCCAGCACCAGCGAAAACCTAACCGGCCAACCGCCTCGCCCTTCGCTCTTCACTCATCTATTAGTGGAAATCCTGCTGCAGCCTCCAGCCGAATTTGTAACCGATCCTGGAATTGCGGGCCGCCGCGCAAAGTGCCCGGGCTGCGGCCAAGTGCTTTGGGTCGACCCGACCCTGGATATAGCCCCGATGGGAATGATTGCTTCTAACTTTCGCGGGAAACTTGCGCTGCGGCTCGGGCAGTTGCGCGAAAACGACCCAGTTCCGGGGCTGAGCCGCGTCCCCAGCGAATTGCCATTCCGCGCCTCGCAAAAAGTCAGCGTAAATGCTTTTCTGTCGGCCGATGGAAATCTGCGGGCCAAAGTTCACTACGCGCTTCGCGGCGATAACGAACTTCTGCTGCGCCTTGCCTTTCACCAAACGCCGCAGGAAAAATGGTCGGGCTTGGCACAGCTTCTTGCGCTTTCGGACGGCTTTCGGGGAAAAATAATCAGCGTGTCGGCTTCTAACCCGGTGGCCACACATGAGCCATTCTCAGTCGACTACGAAATTGCCATGCCCAAATTTGTAGACTGGTCTAAGAAACCGGTGCGGATTCCGGCGTTGCTGCCGCAAGTAGGTTTGCCTGAGCCTCCGGCAAAAACGTCCTCAGGATCCGCTAGACCGATTGACCTGGGCACTCCGCTGGAAGTAGAGACGCGCGCCACGCTGAGACTTCCTCCCGGCGTCGTTGGACAAGCGCCTGCGGGAGTAGCTGTGGAACGTGATTACGCTACGTTCTCCTCGGAATATTCGCAATCGCCGTCAATCATTCGCGCTTCGCGGCATATCAAATTTTTATTGCGCGAGGTTCCGGCTTCGCGGTCCGCTGACTACAACGCCTTTTTGCGCGCCGTACAAAATGATTCAGCTCAGGAATTCACTCTGGTATCTACCAGGCAATCAATCGGTAAATCTCAAGCGGCCAAGGCAAGAGCGGAACGCGTCAAGCCGCGTCCCTGAAGGAAATTATCCGCGCCTACCGAATATCCATCACTTCTTTTTCCTTGGCTGCCGCCAGGTCCTCGATCTTCTTGGTTTCTGCTCGCGATAATTTTTCCAACTCATCCAACGCGCGCTTTTGCTCATCCTGGCTGATTTTTTTATCTTTTTCCAGTTTGTCGATCGCTTCTTTCGCATCGCGCCGCACGTTACGCACCGCGGTGCGGTGATTCTCCAGCGTTTTGTGCATGTGCTTCACAAGTTCGCGGCGGCGTTCCTCGGTCGGCGCGGGCATCGGGACGCGCACAACCTTGCCGTCGTTGGTGGGATTCAATCCCAAATCCGAAGCGCGAATGGCTTTGTCGATCATGGCCACGGCGCTCGCGTCCCAGGGCGCAATCACCAGCATGGTGGCGTCCGGCACGGTAACGGTGCCCAACTGGTTCACCGGCATGGGCGTGCCATGATAGTCCACGCGAATGCTGTCCAGCACCGACACGTTGGCCCGCCCGGTGCGGATACCCGACAACTCTTTTCGAAAATCCTCGACAGCCTTCTCCATCCTGGTTCTCGCGCCAGCTATCGCATCCTTTGGTGTGGCAATCGTGGTCATAGCATCCTCGGCTTGATTTTTTTCTGAACTGTATACGTAAAACGCCCGATGTTATGCTGCCGTGCTCCAGATCCCGTGCGGAAGATCCTCGGCACAAAAATATAAAATATTATGGCGCCGGGGTAATCTTCGAACCCACGCGTTCGCCCAACACCACGCGCATGATGTTCCCGTATTGATTCATATTGAAGACCACGATAGGCATGCCGTTATCCATGCACAGCGAAATCGCGGTGGAATCCATCACTTTCAAATCCTGCTGTAAAACATCGCGATAGGTGATTTGCGAAAAAAAGTTCGCGTTCAGCACTTTTTCCGGATCCGCGTCATAAATTCCATCCACGCGCGTGGCCTTTAAGATTACGTCCGCTTTCATTTCCATGGCGCGCAGCGCCGCGGCTGTGTCCGTGGAAAAAAACGGGTTGCCTGTGCCTGCCGCGAAAATTACCACGCGGCCTTTCTCCAGGTGACGCATGGCGCGCCGGCGGATGAACGGCTCGCAAACCTGATGCATCTCAATGGCGCTTTGTACCCGCGTGTGCACACCTTCTTTTTCCAAAGCGTCCTGCAGCGCCAGGGCGTTCAGCACCGTTGCGAGCATGCCCATGTAATCGCCGGTGGTGCGATCGATTTCAAATCCTTTTTGCCGGGCGCCGCGAAAAATATTGCCGCCACCAACCATGATGGCGATGCCCACACCCAGCAAATGAATTTCTTTCAATTCGCGCGCGATAGCTTGAATGGTTTCGCCGTGAATTCCGAATCCCTGCGCGCCCTGCAAGGACTCGCCCGAGAGCTTCAACAAAATTCTTTTATAGACGGGTTTGCCTTTACCTGCCGGTTTAGCCAATTTCTTCTTTGAAGTAGCCATATCTCTCCGGCGGGTAGCCCGCAAAATCTTCCAGATTGTAACAAACAATCCGCTTCACGGCACAAATGACGCTCGCACAAATGACGCTGACACGCATTAGCTGAACTGGGGCACGCAAATAAAAAGAGCGCCTTGATTCAACAAGACGCCCTTAAGATTAGCAACAACGCAATGATGAAATCACGAGCCAGGCGTTGCGCTCGCCGGGTTTAGCGCTACTTCGCCGACTTTGTATCGCGCGAAACGCCGGATCGACATATTTTCGCCAAGCTTCGCCACCGCTTGCGTGATCATCTCGCCGATGGTCACGCTCTCGTCCTTGATGTAATGCTGCTCATACAGGCAAGTATCTTCGTAAAACTTTTCCATTTTGCCGGTCACGATTTTCTGGATGACGGCGTCCGGCTTACCTGTAGCACGCGCTTGCGCGGCATAAATTTCGCGTTCTTTCTCGAGCATTTCCGGGGTTACGTCCTCGCGGCGCACGTAACGCGGATCCACCGCGGCAATGTGCATGGCGATGTCGTGGCAAAGGTGCTGGAACGCTTCGGTGCGTGCGACGAAATCGGACTCGCAGTTCACTTCAACAATCACGCCAATCTTTCCCCCGGCGTGAATGTAATGGCCGATCAGCCCTTCGCCGGCCTCGCGCTGCGCTTTTTTCGCCGCGGCCGCCTGGCCCTTTTTTCGCAGAATGTCGATGGCCTTCTCAATGTCGCCGCCCGCTTCGACCAGTGCCGCGCGGCAGTCGTTGAACCCCGCGTTGGTCCTCTCGCGCAGGGCCTTGACCAATTGCGCCGGAATTTGTATCGGATCCTGATTTGGATTCGGTTGTGTGCTCATTCCCCGCTCTTTCGCTTTAATAATTTTTCAGAAATGCCAGTGCCTACAAATCGGCCCGGCGCTGACGGTTGATTCGGCGCCGGGCCATCGGAATATAGCCGCGCAAGTTGCTTTAGCTGGCTGCTTTTTCCGGTACTAGAGCGGCTTCAGGAGTTTCAGGAGTTTCGGGAACTTCCGCTGTCTCGGCAGCCGCCGGAGTTTCCGCCGGTACCTCGACAAAGTCGCCTTCCTGCTTCTCGTATTTCTCGTAAGCGCTGGTGTCCACGTAATCCACGCTATCCGTGATCTTCTGGTCCTCGGCGGCTTTCTGTTCCGCCACCTGGGACTGCTCATAAATGGAATGGCCTTCCGCAACCGAATCAGCAATTTTGGTGGTGAATAGCCGAATGGCCCGCAAAGCATCATCATTTCCAGGAATAATCCAGTCGACCACGTCCGGATCACAGTTGGTGTCCACCACGGAAACCACGGGCACGCCCATGCGGCGCGCTTCCTTGACGGCGATCTCTTCGGCGTTCGAGTCGATCACAAACATGGCATCCGGAAGGTGCGACATATTCTCGATGCCTTCAAGATTCTGATTCAAGTGCTTCAGCTCGCGGCCCAGCCGCGCCTTTTCCTTCTTGGAAAGCTCATTAATACGGCCATCTTCGGTCATGGCCTTCAGCAGCTTTAGCCGCTTGATGGATTTCTGAAGCGTCGCCCAATTCGTGAGCGTCCCGCCCAGCCAGCGATGGTTCACAAAAAATGCGCCGCAGCGCTTGGCTTCTTCCGCCACTGCTTCCTGTGCCTGGCGCTTGGTGCCCACAAATAAAACGGTTCTGCCGGCCGCCGACATTTCGCTCACGAAGCGGCTGGCCTCGCGAAACATTTTCAACGTTTTTTGCAAATCGATAATGTGAATGCCGTTGCGTTCGCCGAAGATATATTCTTTCATCTTCGGATTCCAGCGACGTGTCTGGTGGCCAAAGTGAACTCCGGCCTCCAGTAGTTCTTTCATTGTAATTTCTACTGCCAAGTTACCTCCTATAAGGATAGTTGCTTACCGCTGCGTTTTGGTTTTGGTGGCACAGGCTTTAGCCTGTGCCATTCAAATCCATCCACCGCAGAACAACCTCTTGCCGGCGCCTTGCCGGCCGTGATCTCGGCGAAAAAGTATGACCCTCTTCGCCGGAGCTTGTAGACTAGCGCTTCGTGAATTGGAACCGCTTGCGGGCACCCTTCTGCCCGTACTTCTTGCGTTCCTTCATTCGCGAATCGCGAGTCAAAAATCCGTTTTTCCGCAACGCTGCGCGCAACTCCGGGTTATAGCGTGAAATAGCGCGCGCCAATCCCATGCGCACCGCTCCAGCCTGCCCGCCAACGCCGCCGCCATGCGCGGTAATCACCACATCAACCTGGTCGGCGATGTTCGTGAACTTCAGCGCCTCGGTTGCGTCGTGCTTCCACGCAAAATTCGGGAAGTACTCTTCAGCGGTACGTCCATTTACCGTGAATTTCCCTGTTCCCGGGCGCAAAAATACCCGCGCCACCGATTCTTTGCGGCGGCCGGTTCCCAAAAACCAGGTTTGCTTGCCCTCCACGGGCGTGCCAATAGAACTCAACGTTCCTCCTCGAAACTTCACGCCTGGGCTGATTCCCTGCGAAGGCCTGCTGGACCTACTCAGAAAAAAACCGCAACGTTCGGAAAAGACCTTGCTGACGAAGCCTTAAGCTATCGTCAACAAAAATTAAACCGCGGTAGTCTGCGGTTTCTGCCCCGCATGCCGTGCCAAACCCGCCGCATCCAGATACACGCGCAATTTCTTCGCGCGACGCGCCCGCAACTTATTCTTGGGAAGCATTCCCAGAACGGCTTCGCGTACCATCCAGTCCGCTTTGATCGGCCGCAAGCGCTTCGCCGGAACTTCTTTCAATCCACCCGGATACCCGCTGTGCGAATAATAAATCTTCTGCTCGACCTTGTTCCCCGTCATGCGAATCTTATCCGCATTGATCACCACCACGTGATCCCCGGAATCCAAGTACGGCGTGAAACTCGGCTTATCTTTGCCCATTAACATTCGCGCCACTTTAGTCGCCAAGCGGCCTAGCACCACGTTGGTCGCGTCGATAACAAACCAGTTTGCGCCCTCTTTAAGAGCCTGCGCCTCTTCACCCTTCGCTACGTACGTCCTCATGCAACAGTCACACCTTTCCCTGTAGAGACAAACTCCAATCTTAGGGATTGCACCGAACTTTGTCAACGAGAACCGGGGCCAATCACGCGTTCTTCTGGCGGGTCATTCCCACCAATACTCGCAGCTCACCCAATATCAGCATATCGATGTTCACGACTTCTTCGTTGCGAATCATGCGCACGTCCCGGTCGTCAGCCCCCGCGCCTGACCGAAATCCTTCAATGCGCATCACCACATCGGTTTCATGGTCCAGCCGTCCCGCATTCTTGACCGTAATCAAAAGATTTCTCGAATCGAAATGAACCGTCAAGTGTCTGGACGTGCTGATGCACCAGATTCGCACGTCTCCCAACACCGTTTCCTTGCAGACGAGTGTCCGCTCATTTGTTATCGCGTTCCACTCGTCGCACTTCCTGGAAACAATCTCTTTAACCTCCCTCCATACCAGCGGGGCCCGCTCTACGGCGAGCGCGGCATTGAACTTCTGCTCCTGCACCTGCTGTTGTTCCGTTAGCCGGCCCGCCAGATATTCTTGCGCTGCTCGCTTGGTTTCGTCGCTCATCACACCCATCGTCCTCGAAACGATTTTACACTACGCCGAAACAATTCTCTCAAAACTCCGGTAGAATCAGATGAGAATCAGGTGCAGGGAGCAGCGTGATCCACAGCCACATTTTTCACAATGACCGATTGTTGACAATCGAAAAGGATCGTCTCTCTCCCGGTCAGGCTGGCCTCTTCAACGGTTGGGGCATTTTTACAACGTTACGCATTCACCGTGGCGAAGCCTTTGCTTACGAACGTCACTGGCGCCGCCTCGAAAAAGACGCCGAGATCATTCACTTACCGATGCCTCACGCCGGGCCTAAAGTTCGAGTGTACCTGCACGAAGTCATTCGCGGAAATAAAGTGGACGATGGTTGCGCGCGCATCTACCTGGTTTATAACTCGGTCGGCTTCTGGAAAAGCGCGGAAAAATTTCCTGACGTCGATTTGATCATTTGTACCGCCGATCTGCCCACCTACAAGGAACCCATCCGCCTCGCTATCCGCGAGCATGGCCGCCACGCAGCTTCCGCTCTTTGCCGGGTGAAAACCACTTCATGGCTGAACAACGTTTGGTCCGTGGCCGAAGCGGCAAAAGACGGGTTCGACGAAGTGATTATGCTCAACGAACGTGGCGAAGTGGCGGAATGCACCTCCGCAAATATTTTTGCCGTAAAAAATGGCAAAGTTTTTACGCCGCCACTGAGTTCCGGTTGCCTCGAGGGCGTAACCCGCGGCATTTTATTCGAAATCGCCCCAGAGGCGGGCGTTTCGCTGACCGAACATACTGTTTCTCTCGAGGATCTCTATTCCGCTGACGAAGTTTTCATCACCTCCACAAACCGCAACTTAATTGCCGTCGGCGAAATCGCTGGCCGGAGAATTCCCACCGTTGGTCGCGGCGTCACCAGCCAGCTTCGCGAACTCTTCGAAGTTTATCTCGACGAGTACGTCAGCCGCCGTCTGGCCTCGTCCTCATCGGCTCGCTAAACCATTCGTCTTCGCCGTAACACACCCTGCGAAAATAATTGTTTCCTCAACACGCGACTTTCGCGGTTAATGAATTACTATATGGACGCTCTTGCAGCTTATTCTCGACAGGTCTCGCATGATTGTTGTGCTCATGGGCGTTTCAGGTTCAGGAAAAACCACGATCGGCGCTGCGCTCGCCGCGCGTTTCCACTGGGCGTTCGCCGACGCTGACGAATTTCATTCCGCTCAAAATAAACAAAAAATGGCCGCGGGCAACGCCCTTACTGACGACGAGCGCGCCCCGTGGTTAAAAAACCTCCAACAACAAATCTCCGGCTGGCTGGCAGTGCACCAATCCGCCGTTCTGGCCTGCTCCGCTCTCAAACAATCCTATCGTGAGGCCCTGACGATTCATCCAGACGTCCGTTTCGTCTATTTAAAAGGTTCTTACGACCTTATCGCCCCACGAATCCGCGAACGCGTCTCTCACTACGCCACCGAATCGTTGCTTTCCAGCCAGTTCGCCACGCTCGAAGAACCGCGCGACGCTCTCACTATCGATATAAATCGTTTGATCCCAGAAATTGTGGATGAAATTTGTTTACGCCTGAATTTAACAGCGGGCTCTCATGCCCGATAAGAATTTGCTTATAGTAACTTCCACGCCGCCGACCCTGCCATCCGATCTAGAACGAACAACTCTCTCCAAAATCCTCTGGCGCCTTCTTCCCTTCCTCTTTGTCCTTTATATCGTTGCGTACCTCGACCGCATCAACGTGGGCTTCGCCGCGCTTCAGATGCGCACCCAACTGGGTTTCAATGACGCGGTGTACGGCCTCGGCGCCGGAATGTTTTTTGCCGGTTATGTCGCGTTTCAGGTCCCCATCAACGTCGTCCTGCAACGCGTTGGCGCGCGCCGTTCCATCTCCGGCCTGATGATTGTTTGGGGAATCATCTCCGCTTGCATGCTTTTTGTTCGCACTCCTACCCAGTTTTACGCCATGCGCTTTCTGCTCGGCGTCGCCGAAGCGGGATTTTTCCCCGGCGTCATTTTTTATATGCGTGGATGGTTTCCAAGTTCCGTGCGAGCTCGAGCAATCGCTTTATTCATGACCGCCGCCCCCCTTTCCGGCGTAGTCGGCGGCCCGCTCTCTGGCGCGTTGCTCGGCATTCAAAAGGCCGGCCTGGCCGGATGGCAATGGTTATTCCTGATCGAAGCCCTCCCCGCGATCATCTTGGGCGTGCTCGTTCTTCTCGTGCTTGTCGACCGGCCTCAGTTCGCCCCATGGCTGCGTGAAGAGGAACGCTCCTGGCTAGTGGCGACGTTAGCGCGCGAGTCGCCTCAGCAGCAGCCAATCACTGTAAAAGGAAATCCCCTTGCCGCTCTTAAAAACCCCGTAGTCTGGATGCTTGCCTTCGCCTATTTCGGAACCAGCACGGGCTCATTCGGCATCAGCCTGTGGCTCCCCACGGTTCTCCACAAAATTTCTGCCGCGGGCAATCTCAAAATAGGCTTCATTTCCGCTATCCCTTATCTATTTGCCGCGCTGTGCATGGTTTTGGTTGGCATTCATTCAGACCGCACTCAAGAACGCCGCTGGCATGTCGCAATTTCCGGATTCACTGCCGCAGCCGCTTTCGCCGCAGCCGCTTATTCGGACTCGCTTTGGCTTGTTGTCATTGCACTCAGCCTGGCCATGGCCGGAGTCTCCTCACTCGTCGGCCCATTCTGGGCGATGCCCACTGCTCTGCTTTCGCCGGTTGAAGCAGCCGCTGGCATAGCGTTCATCAACTCCGTCGGCAATTGCGGTGGATTTCTCGGTCCTTATGTAATTGGGTTTGTGCGCAACATCACGGGAGGCTTCAAAGGTGGCTTTCTAGCGGTCGGCGCAGCCGTGTGCGTCAGCGCCATCATCGCCTTGCTGCTGCCCAAAGCGCCACCCAAATAAAAATGGCCCCTGTAAAAAAACAGGGGCCATTTGAACCAATTTCAGTTGTAAAAATTAATCGCCGGCTTGAACCTGCAAAACTTCTCCCGGCAACGCCATCATACGCACGCGATTTTCATCGCCCGCACCCGCATGGCCTCGCGTCTTGTAGCTCGATCCGTGGCGCGAATCACGTGAATGTCCTGAACCCGGCCGTGAACCATAACGCTGTGAATCTTGACGTGAGTTGTTACGCGAATTACCGTGTCCCTGGTCGTCATGTCGTGCAAAGTGACTCCTCACGCCGCTCGGTTTTGCATCCCCGTGCCGAAATTCGCTCCGCACTTCGCGCGTTTCCAACTTATCCGCTGGAACATTCTCCGCCACAACTTTTTCCATGTGAATCCCGAGTGTCTTTTCCAAAAGCAATATGTCCCGGCGCTGACCGCGTTCGTACAGCGTGGTTGCCAAACCAAGTTCACCCGCACGGCCGGTACGCCCTACGCGATGAATAAAGTTTTCAGCCACGTCCGGCAAATCATAATTAATTACGTGCGCGATATCCTGCACGTGAATCCCTCGCGAGGCCACGTCGGTTGCAACCAATACGCGAAAGCGTCCTTGCTGAAATCCCGCAAGCGCTGCCGACCGTTGCGCCTGCGAACGATCGCCGTGAATCATGGCTGCGGCAATCCCCGCGCGGTTCAGATTTCTTGCCAGCTTGTCCGTTCCACGCTTGGTACGCGCGAAAATCAATACCCGGCCTTTTTCCTTCAGCAACAGGGCCTGCAGCACCCCTTGTTTCCGGTCGCCCGGCACTTCGATAGCCTGAATTTTTACGCTTTCCGACGGCTTGGTCGTCGAACCGAACGTCAGCCGCACTGGATGCAGCATGTATTCCTTCACCAGTTTTGCGATTTCGCCTTCCATCGTCGCGGAAAAGCACAACGTCTGCCGCTGTTTCGGGAGAACGCCCACAATGCGCTTGATGGCCGGCAAAAATCCCATGTCCAGCATGCGATCCGCTTCATCAAGAACCAGCGTGTGCAACGCGCCAAACTGAATCAGCTTGCGGTGCAGAAAATCTTCCAATCTGCCTGGAGTGGCCACCACCAGACGCGCGCCTTTGCGCAACATCTGCAATTGTTTCCCTTCAGACAAACCACCAACCACCACCGCCGCCGGAACCAGTTGCTTCCCGCGCAGCGTGTCGTAAACTTCTTCCACCTGCATCGCCAGCTCGCGAGTCGGCACCAGAACAAGCGCAGCAACTCCTCGCGCGTTCTTTTCCTTCAAAAGTTTTTCCATCACTGGAATCAGGAAAGCAAGGGTCTTGCCGGTTCCCGTCTGTGCCGTCGCCAGCACATCCTTTAATTCCATTGCTTGCGGGATCGCCGCAGCCTGCACTGGCGTGGGCACAACGAAATTTCCCGCCGCCAGTCTTTCCTTCATATACGTCGATATCGGTAATTCTGAAAAATTCTGCATTATCTTCTTTTCTCTGGCGGGTGCACCCGTGGCATTTACTCGCGTTGGCGAGCTTGCCCAGCTACACATCTAGCCAGCTACATTAAATTACGCTCAAATAAATACGGGAAAAAACGTAAGGCGGGTACTCGCAGCGCAGCTTGGTAACTCGAGGAACCGCTAGACACCGTGATTCAAAGCGCAAAAGAAGTATACCACACCTTGCCCTATCCTCTCTTCAATCTTTCCATTTGCCCAATCCGCCATCGCGAGCTTTCTTTTCGTTCCCCTCTGCGTGTGTCCCTGACCGAGACGGCCCACGCTCATCACATTACTTGGTCTTAAATATAGTGAAGTGATATCCTCGCAGCACATGGTACCCGTCTACTGCGGAGTTTCATTTAACTTTTGCGTCCAAAAATGTGGTGGCTGCTGATGCGCCAGATTTTAGGCTGGATTATGGGTGCAGCTCTGGGCGTGGGATTGCTCGTTAACGCCCTGTTTATGCTCCTCTCGCCCAAGGCTTGGTTTCGATTACCGAAGTGGTTTCCGGCGCGGAGCTCAGCGATGACCGAAGAGAGGTACGGAAGCGGACCGGGTGCCGCTGAAGTGCGCCTAGTGGGAGCAGTGATGCTAGCTGTGATCGTCTGGGTTCTATATGACATATTCTTGAAGAGAAGTTAGCCACGCGATTCTTCTCGCCTTCCAGGCCCGTTTTCCCATTTGAAATAACTCCGTCCCCTATTAAGATGACTAGCATTTGCCGCTTTCCAGGAGACCCCCTATGCGATTTGCCCTCATCTGTCTGGCTTCCATCTGTGTTCTGACCCCCGTCTTGGCCCAGGAAAAGACCGACGGTCCCACAAATGAAAAGGCGCAGAAGACTTACAAGGAAGCCCTTGAGCATCTGCACGATCGCAGAACGGACTGGGCTCTCGATACTTTCAAGAAAGCGGACAAGCAGGACGGCGGGCATTGCCTGGCTTGCCAGCGGCAAATGATCAAGTACGGAGTTGAGCTCGGCGAGTGGAAGACCGCCGAACTCGCCGCGGAAGAAATGGTGGCCGAAGCTCAGGGCAATCGCGAGACAGCCATCGCACATTATCAACTCGCTATGGTGCTTTTCAGCGAGGGGCAGCAAAAACATAAAGACGAAATTTTCGCCCGCGCTCATGACGAGAGCAGCAAGGCGCTGGCTGCTTATTCGAATTTCCCGGACGCCGTATTAATCGATGGAAAAACGCTCGCGCAATTGCGCCAGGACGATGCCGCAAAAGCCCGCTTTGAGCAGTATGTAAAGATGAAGCCCGCGGACGATCCCGACCGCCAACGCGCTTTGCGATTCATCAGCCGCCCGGAACTTGTGCGTGCCAGGATGGCCCCGCCCTTCGCAATAACCACCATCGATGGGAAGCAGCTTTCCATGGACGATCTGCAGGGCAAAGTTGTTCTACTCGATTTTTGGGCCACCTGGTGTGCACCCTGCCGCGAGGCCCTGCCGCATATTCGGAATGTCGCAAAAAAGTTTCAAGGCGAGCCGCTGGTGATCCTTAGCGTGAGCCTGGATTCCGACGAACAGAAGTGGAAAGACTTCATCGCCAAAAACGAAATGACCTGGCCGCAATATCGCGACGGCAGCTTCGAGGGCCGGGTAGCCAAGATGTTCGGCGTCGCTGCCATTCCCCACACCTTCACCATCGACGCCGACGGCGTCCTCCAGGAGGAACACATCGGCGACTCCTCCGTCGAAGGCAAATTGAAAAAACTCCTGGTCCGCGCCCGCGAATTGCAGTCCACACAAAATCCTGCACAGGCGCGATAATCGCGCTCCTGAGCGCTCCGTTTGTTTCCCATCCTTTGTAGGGGCACGATCCATTGTGCCCCCCTGAAATTTGTCATCCCGACCGTAGCGGAGGGATCTTGGCAAAATCCTTCCACTCCTCAACTCGATGGAATACAAGGCGAACCAGAACAAACCAACCCTCTCAACTGTGATTAAATTACCCCAATGTCGGACAATTGGTTCGCAATCCTCTTCACACTTTGCCTTTTAGCTTTTGCGGCTATAGCCGTCGTTTGCTTGCTTTGGCCGTCAAAGTTCCTGCGCCACATTAAAAATCCATGGCAGCCCGACACGCCCATCAATCGTGTGTACACACGCGCAGTGGGCATCTATTTTTTCCTGTTCCCCTTAATGGTGGTGCATTCAATAGGTCGATGCAACACCATCTAACTGTTGTATTGAAGGGTGGTGTGTATGATCGAACGGAAACGAACGAGACTTTCTCTCACGGAGAAGAACGAGATTTGGGAGCGCTGGAAGGCCGGGCAGTCCATGC
>DATNME010000024.1:0-2814 GCA_035602385.1 Candidatus Dormiibacterota bacterium | reverse complement strand
ATTCGCTCCGCCTCCGACTCCGCCCGCGAGGAAATGGCCTCGCAAATGGCCGACTTCGAGCGCTTCGCCCGGAAATAACTCTTTACTCTTCAAATGCACAACCAATCCGCCTCTGGACAAATACGCACTTGGGGGTTGGCGGTTTTTGTCGTTGGCCTGTACCTTTCGGCGTCGGCCGGTGCCCAACAAGATAAGGCCACATCCGAAGATAAGGTATACGTCGGAATTCTAGACGACGCCCGCGAAGAAATGCGCAATTGGAAGTCGGGTGTTGCGGAGCACCGATTGATCATGCCCGCGTTCGAGAAGACTGGTTCAGAATGGCAGAGCATCAAGTCCTTCCTGCCTCGCCGCGTAAATTGGACGGTCGCGTTCGATGGCAAAAACCTGGGAAAAGTGGAAAGCCAAGAGAGCCCAAACGACAGCGGGGCTGATCAGATAAACTCAAGCAATTCCCGGGCGAAGCAAGCAATAGTGACTCCCAGCGCCGACATCCCTTCTGTTGGGAAACCATCGCAGAAGTTCGCTGGCGTGTTTTCATTCGGGCCAACGAATTTTCGTCGCCCTCTAGTCGTCGTCTCAAAACCATATTTCGCCGATCCTGACGCTTGGAAGCGTGCGCAACTGCCGAGTGAAATTGCGAAATTGGTCCGGGCAGGATTTCGCCGACAATATCCGCATGTTGATCGTTGTAAGGATGAAACGATAGCGGAGCACGATTGGAGATTCCCGGACTCGGCCCTCGCGCTGCGTGTTGCATACGCCTCGAACAAGAACTCCTTCCTGGTGGCTGCTCATCTCGACGCAGGTGACTGTGGGTGGGGCGGTGACCCTGACGATCCAATAGATACGTTCGTGGACCAATGGTTCTTTGTGGCTCCAGATCACACCGTGCGCAGGATTGGTGGCTTCGGGGAACTTCTGGACGCTGGTGACTACGATAACGATGGCAGATCGGAACTCATTTTTTTCTCTATGCGGTCCGAAAACTCCGACGCATACGATTTGGTCTACGACAATTTCCGAAAAAAAGTTGATATTGAGGTGGGCTACCACTAGCTTTTGCATAACGCTCATTTCTCTTCTCGGCACTAGCCACTCGTCACTTTCTCTTCTATGCTTCCAGCATGTTTGGGAAGCCTCGGCAACTTGAGACGGAAGCGGAGCTGTATGATGTCGCTGTGCGGGCGCTGATGCGGCGAGCGCATTCTGTGCACGAAATGAAGCAGAAATTGGAGCGGCGGAGCGATAACAAGCTGCTGGTGCAGGTGGTGATGGCGCGCTTGAAGGAAAATGGCCAGATCGATGATGCTAAGTACGCGAAGCAATTCGCCCGCCAGCGCACCGAAACTCGCAAGCAAGGAAAATTCCGCGTCGCCCGCGACCTCCGCGCTCGCGGCATTCCCGACCGCCACATCGCATCTGCCCTCGAAGAAGTCGCCCATAATACCGACGAAGCCGCCATGGTCCGCCAGCGGATCGAGCGCAAGCTCCGCTCCTACCGCGGCGAAATCGACGAGAAGAAAATGGCCTCCATGTACAGCAGCCTCCTCCGCGCCGGCTTCTCCGCTGACGTCGTGCGCCGGGAATTGAAAGCGATAACGAAAGAAGAGGTACCAGAGGTGGAAACCGAATAGCTTTCTCTTTCGCGGGTTATGAACCCGGCTTCACTTTTCGCTTGACTTCCCCTTAATTTGTGATACACTTAGCTTCGTAGATTACTGCATCTGGAGTGCGGGAGCTTGCTCCCGCTTTTTCTTTTCCTAGCAGCCATTTCCGCCTTTGCAAGTCCAAAACAACCAACACCGCGTCCTTTAGAATCAATCAATTACGAAATGCAAATTTTGTAAGTCCTTTCCTTTGATATTCATGCAAATTGCCGGGGGGTGGGGGGATCTGGCACTGAAAAATGCCAACACGGAAATGGTTCCGCCACTAAGGCAAGCGATGCATCGGAATGTCAGGTACTTATGCCAAAACATTCTTGAGGAACTTGAGGGTGCGGTCCCACGCTAGCTTGGCGCTGGCGGGGTCGTAGACTTGAGGGCGGGTTTCGTTCATGAAGGCGTGCTGGGCGTCGTAGCGGTAGATCTCAAATTGGGATTGGGATTGCTTGAGAGCGGCTTCGAGGTCGTTCACTTTGGCGGGTGTCCAGTGGCCATCCTTGTTTGCGAAATGGCAGATCAGGGGAATTTTGATTTTCTTTAAATCGGCGGCGGGGAGATCCGGGATTCCGTAGAAGCAGGCACCGGCGTCCATCTCCGGGACGCGCACAGCTGCGAGGATGGTCAGCGCACCGCCCATGCAGAAGCCGCCCACTGCCACTTTTTTGGAGCTTTGCTTCAGGTATTGCACCGCGCCGCGAATATCTTGCTCGGCGGCATCGGGAAAGTTGAGGCCCTTCATCAAGTGGCTTGCTTCGTCGGCGGCCTTGGCGAGCTTGCCGCGGTAGAGGTCCGGCACAAGGGCCCGGTAACCGGCCTCGGCTAGGCGGTCGGCGGTCTTCTTGATTTGCTCGTTGAGCCCCCACCACTCCTGGATGCACACAAATCCGTGCGCGCCCGATCCCTCTTTGGGAGTTGCCAGATAGCCCGGGCAGGTCTTTCCGTCCGGTCGCTTGAACTGAACCATTTCACCCATAAAGCCCTTCCGCTCGATAAGGTGAGCAGTGCGTTAACGAACCTTCACCACAAAATACGTTACCGGTTGTTGTATTTCCTTGAACCAATGGGGCACATTCGCCGGAATGATGATGACGTCGCCCTTGGTGAGGACACGAGCCACGCCACCTTCCATCGAGGCAACTCTGACTTC
>DATNME010000023.1:0-153044 GCA_035602385.1 Candidatus Dormiibacterota bacterium | reverse complement strand
TCTAACCGTGCGCTCCTCCGCCACCAAGTTCGCGGACGATAGATCCTACGAATGATTTTGCATCCCCAAAAAGCATCAGGGTGCGATCCAAATAATAAAGTGGATTGTCGATTCCCGCGAATCCCGCCGCCATGCTGCGTTTAATCACCATCACCGTTCGCGCCTTATCCACATCCAGGATTGGCATCCCGAAGATGGGGCTGCTCGCGTCCGTGCGCGCCGCGGGATTCGTCACATCATTCGCGCCAATCACCAGCGCCACGTCCGTCTGCGGAAAGTCGCCGTTGATCTCGTCCATGGCCAGCAATTTGTCGTAGGGAATATCCGCTTCCGCCAGCAAGACATTCATGTGTCCCGGCATGCGCCCCGCCACTGGATGGATGCCGAATTTTACGTCCACGCCGCGCTTGGTCAGGGCATCGTAAAGCTCGCGAACTTTATGTTGCGCCTGCGCCACCGCCATTCCATATCCCGGCACGATCACCACTTTGCTCGCCGCACCCAGAATTGCCGCGGCCTCTTCCGGCGTGGCGCTGCGCACCGGCTTGGCTTCCTGCGCTGCCGCCGCCGTCGTTTGCTCCTGCCCAAACGCTCCAAACAGTACGTTGGAAAACGAGCGATTCATGGCCTTGGACATATTCACGGAAAGAATGAAGCCAGAAGCGCCATCAAGCGCGCCAGCAATAATCAATAATTTGCTGTCCAGCACGAATCCCATGGCCGCAGCGGATAACCCTGCGTAAGAATTAAGGAGCGAAATCACCGTGGGCATATCCGCCCCGCCGATGGGAATAATCATCATCACGCCAAAAAATAAAGGGATGCCGATAATCAGCGGGAATAAATACATTTTCTCCGGATGCAATACCAGTTGGCTGGCCACGCCAATCGATACGGCCAGCAATCCGAGGTTCACAATATTCTGGCCTTTGTAAGTGATTGGCCGCTGCGGAAGCAATTCCTGTAATTTCCCCGCGGCCATCAAGCTTCCCGTAAATGTCAGCGAACCAAGTATCACTTCCAGGGACAGCACACTCATCATGAATTTGGATACATTCGGAGCGCGCAAATAAAATTCCGCGGTGCCAACCAACGTCACGCAGAGCGCGCCAAACGCGTGGCTCAGCGCCGTTCGCTGGGGCACAGCCGTCATGGCTACTTTTCCCAGCGGCACGCCGATGATCGTTCCCAGCACCAGCGCAATCGCTACCCATTTATATTCCAAGCCGTGGTGCAGCAGCGTTCCCACGATTGCCAGCGCCATGCCGATTTCGCCGGCCAGCACGCCGCGCCGCGCCGTACTCGGTGAACTAAGCCACTTCAACGAAAGAATAAAAAGCGCCGTGGCAATCAGATAAGTTATTTCGATGAGCTGCTCGCTGCCGGGCATCCAGCTCATGGTTTCCTCGGCCCGCTGGCCTTGAACATTCGCAGCATGCGGTCGGTTATCAAAAATCCTCCGACCACGTTGCTGGTCGCCGCGACAATTGCAATGGTTCCCAGCACCGTTGACAAAGTGCTTTTATGTTCGCCCGCAAGAATGATCGCCCCCACCACGGCGATGGCGTCCAGTGCGTTCGTCAATGACATCAGCGGTGTGTGCAGTAGCGGCGAAACTTTTCGGATTACCTCAAATCCAATAAATCCAGCCAGCATCAGCACGTATAGGCTGGTCAACAGGTCCATTTTCATTACCGGGCCCCTCCCTGATTTTGAGCTGCCAGCGCGGGCATCGAGAAAAATTCGCGCACTCGCGCGTTTACCACCTCGCCGCCTTGCGTCACCAGCGTATCGCGCACGATTTCATCCTTTGTATCGATCTGTAGCTTGCCTTCTTTCACCAGATACAGCAAAAACGCAGCTAGATTTTTCGAATACATCTGGCTGGCATGATAAGGAATTGTGCCCGCCAGGTTGTAGCGTCCGATGATCGTGACCCCATGCACGGCCACGGTTTCGCCCGGTTTGGTTAACTCGCAATTTCCTCCGCGTTCCGCAGCAAGATCCACAATCACCGAACCCGGCGCCATATTGCTCACCATTTCTTTTGTCACCAGGATGGGAGAAGGTTTGCCGGGAATCATGGCCGCGGTAATCACAACGTCATTTTCAGCCACTGCTTTTCCCAATAATTCGCGCTGCTTAACGTAGAATTCTTCGCCCTGCGCTTTCGCGTAGCCGCCTGCGTCCTGCGCATCCTTCGCCTCAATCGGTAGTTCCACAAAGCGCCCGCCGAGGCTTTGCACCTGTTCTTTTACCGCTGGCCGCAAGTCATATGCGGAAACCACGGCGCCCAATCTCCGAGCCGTGGCAATTGCCTGAAGCCCCGCAACGCCAACGCCGATAATCAGCACGCGGCCCGGCGTGATGGTTCCGGCGGCGGTCGTTAGCATGGGAAAAATTCTCGGCAAGGTATCCGCGGCCAACACCACTGCCTTATAACCACTGATGGTGCCCATCGAAGAAAGCGCATCCATACTTTGCGCCCGCGTGGTGCGCGGCATCAGCTCCACGGAAAACGATGTGACGCCGCGTGATGCAATTCCTGTAACTGTTTCCTTAGAACCCAGGGGCCGCAAAAATCCGATCAGCACCTGGCCATTGCGCAGTAGTGGAAGATCCGCTGCGCCAGTTTTATCGTTCGAACCGTAGCAGAGGACTTGCAGCAAAATATCCGCGCGAGCAAAAACATCGTCGCGTGAACCCACAATGGTCGCGCCCTTGGATGTGTAGTCCCCGTCGGGAATCCCGGCCTCCGCGCCCGCGCCAGCTTGCACGATCACTTCCAAGCCAGCTTTCGTGAGACTCGGAACCACCGACGGCACCATCGCCACCCGGCGCTCCCCTGGATAGCTTTCTCGCGTTACTCCCACAATCATGACCCTGCCTCCATGTATAAAGCTGAACCAGTGTTTCTGTTTTGGAATCCTGGCCGCGCTACTCGGCCGATGCTTCTTTCCCTGGTATGAAGTACACCTCTTCAAACATGGAGCCCTTCTGCCAGCCGGCGCGCTTGAGGATGCCTTGGCCGTTTTCGCACATGCTCGGATGCCCGCAGAGGTACCCCGTCGTCGTCTCCGGCCGCAGACCCCATTGATCGATGTACTTTCGGACTAGATCATCGACGCGCCCGGTCTCGCCTTTCCAGGCCGCGTCCTCCCAGGGGCGACTGATCGTCGCGACGAACTTAAACCACGGCACCTCCGCCGCGATGCGCTCCAACTCATCACGATAGCCGAATTCCCACGAACGGCTCCCACCTTGCAAACAATACAACTTATGGTCCCCCGGCAGAGGGTTGTTGCCCGCTTTCCAGTCGCGGTACAACGTGCGGGCATAGCTGACAAAGGGCGCTATGCCCGTCACCGTCGAGAGCAGCAGATGATGCGTCCGTCCACTCTTCATATCGAGAGTGAACCGGCCCTTTGCGATCTTGCGGCACAGCATCGTATCGCCTATCTGCAGCTTATACAGGTGAGGAGTCAGCTCGCCCTGCGGCACCAGCTCGATGAAAAACTCGAGTTGTTCCTCATAGGGTGACGACACAATCGAATACGCCCGCTCGATACGCTTGTCGGCGTGATCCACACCGAGCGTCGCGTATTGTCCGGCCTTGAACTGGAATGGCCCTCCCGGGTCCACGCGAATCAACCACAAATCTTCCGAGAAGTCCTTCCGCTCGACAATTCGCGCCGTAAAGTGTTTGTCCGTTGTAAGAACCATATTCCTCTTCCTCCATTGCCAATTCTCTCTGTCCCTCATCCCCAAAAAACGAGTGGAACCGCTTTCTGCCCCGCCCGGCGCAGCAGACTCAATCACCGCGTGCCCATGTGACCTTGCTCACCTCGAGAAATTCCCCTGCGTGGTATTCCTTATATTTACTTAGATGGGAATTAAGCGTACGGTAAAAAAATAAAAATTGATCCTCTTGAACGAGGAGCTTCAGGTTTGCGAGATGGTCCAGGGCAAGATCGGGGGCCTTAAATGGCGAGCCGTGAATGCAATCCGACGGAGCTGCCTGCTTACCATGCGGTTCTTCGCCGAGCGTCTGAAACAGGATTTTCATTTTGCAATCCCGATCGGGCAGGATTGTACACCAGGTCACTTTTTTAGATTGGTATTCAACGGCAACTAAGTACACGGCGGTGCATTGTTTTTTTATGAAAATTGTTTTTCCACATGCTCGAGATCACGTTTCCTCGCATAGCGAAAAGCCATCCAGACACCGAGCGTCATGAATCCAACGGGTGGAAACAAAAGCACCACCACCCCTTTGCTTATGGCTCTTTGCCCATCCCTGGAAGTCGCCTTGGCCGTGCTGTAACACATGGAACAGGCTTGGCTGAAAGCCGGCGTGGCCCAGAGCAAAAGGAAAGCGGCGAGAATGGCGGATCGTAATTTCATTTCACTCCCAGCGAGATGATACGAAGGGCGTCTGGAAAGAAAATCATCATCAAAGCCAGGCAGGCGACAAGGGAGCACATCGTCAGCCACTTCATGCGCGAAACTTCATACTTCATGTGCATGAAGTAGCCGATGATCAGCGCGGCCTTTACGAGCGATAAGCCCATCAAAATCGTCAGCATGCGCACAGGCTGCATATTCTGATACGTAAGATAAACCTCGATGGCGGTCATCACCAGCAGCGCACCCCAAACCCAGAAGAACTGCGCCTTGCCATGATGCCGGTGTTGCTCGGCGACGTGTTCCGCGATGGCTAGCTGAAAGGCTTCCATATTAATTCCACTCCTAAAAAATCTTTGCGGACATCAGATAGACCAACGGAAATATGAACATCCACACCAGGTCCACGAAGTGCCAGTACAGGCCAGCAACCTCGACGTCGGAAGCGTCGTAAACCTTGGGCTTCAGCCACAAGATAACAGAGCACACGACGGCCGCTGCAAGCAGAACGTGCGCGCCGTAGTGGAAGGGGCTGTACGAGGGCGTCCCCAGCCAGGCAACCAGCCAGAAAACCAGCAAAATGGGAATGAAATTGCGCCGTAGCGCGACGATTCCCAGGTAAATGACTCCCAGCGACACGTGCAGCATGTGCATTCCGGTGAGGCCAAAGAAAGTTGCGGCAAACTGCGGCACGCTCTTCGACACGTTGGCAAACTCGCTGGCGCCTTCCTGTCCTGGCATTTTCGGAAATATGGGCAGCGTGAGGCCCTCCGCGATCAACTTGCCCCACTCCCGCCCGTGAAGGATGACGAAGCCCATGCCACAGGCCATGGTGGCCAGCAACCACAAGCGCTGCGCTTTGCTGTCCCCGTGGACTGCCGCGCGCACCGCTAGCACCATGGTCAGCGAACTGGTGAGCAGAAACGCCGTCATGATGGTGGCGTTGATGATGCTTTCCGAATGAAACGGCGTGGGCCAATTGGGCGTCGAAATCCGTCCGTAGCTGTAAGCGTAGAGTAGCGCGCCAAACGTCAGTGAGTCGGACAGCAGGAACAACCACATGCCGATCTTTTTGGAGTACGTCCCAAACAGCGATGGTTCGTAAATCTCCGGCAGATCGTGCGGCAATGTCGCTCCAGCCATGTGTTCCGCCTCCTGGTTACGCGGTAGCCCCGATCAAATTGCGGTATAGCTCTGGTTTAGCCTGCAAACTCCAGCAAACACAAAATGTAGATCCACAAGACGGCCATGAAATGCCAGTACCAGCCGGTCACATCCAGCACCACAAGTCGTGAATCCAACGGCCAGCGCAACACAGTCGCGGCGCCCGCAACCAGCAGCGCGAAAACACCACCCAATAGGTGGACGCCGTGCATTCCGGTCAGCAAATAAACGAAAGAACTGCTGGGGCTGGTGGATACATAGAAACCACTCGCCGCCAGCTCGCGCCAAACGATCCACTGCCCGGTCAAAAAGGCGATGCCAAGCACCACAGTCAAAGCCAGCCATGGAATTTTAATTTCGTGGCCGAGAGAGACGCCGGGAATGGACGCGACCTGCGCCAGCGCCGTCTCGCGTGCGGCTTGGCGCCGGGCCAGCACCATGGTCACGCTGCTGATCAGCAACACGCATGTATTGATCAGCAATAATCCGGGGAGTGGCACCGACAACCAATCGTGGACCAGCGTATTTGTCCGAGGGTCGAATGTGGGTAGTCCTTGACGCACGATGTACGCGCTGGTGAAAGAAACAAAGATCATCGCGATTCCCGTCAGGCCAACTCCCAGGCCAAGCCGCGCGCGCCGCAAGCGCATCTCAAAGTGCGGGGAGCCGTAATCGAAACGGCCGCCACTGTCCCCGCCCGGCGGCAGGGTTCCGTTATCGCCCAGAGAAATTCTGGAACCGTGTACCGAGGTTGTTGTAGTGAAACTCGCCATATGTTCTCTAGTGCGCCGCCACGGTTGTCGTGTCCGTTTGCATCACGTAATCGCGCGGCGCACCGGGCACGCTGTACTCGTACGGACCGTTGTAAACCACGGGCGTGCGTCCGCCGAAATTGTCATGGGGAGGTGGCGTTGCGGTCGTCCATTCGAGCGTTGTTGCTTCCCAAGGGTTGTCGCTCGCCTTCTTCCCGTACTTCATGCTCCAAAACAGGTTGAAGAGGAAGATGAACTGAGCAGCGATGGTAATGAACGCCGCAAAGGTAATGAAAGTATTCAGCCGTATCAGCGGCGCTAAATAATGCAGCTCTGTAAACTGGGAATACCGGCGAGGCTGACCCGCCATCCCGGCATAGTGCATCGGCATGAAGATGCAATAGGTGCCCACGAACGTGAGACAGAAATGCCACCGCGCCATACTTTCGCTCATCATGCGTCCGAACATTTTGGGGAACCAATAGTATGTCGCTGCAAAAATGCCGAAGATCGATGCAACGCCCATGATCAGATGGAAATGTCCGGTCACGAAGGCCGTATCGTGCAACGGAATGTCCAGCACCGGCTGAGCCAGGAACGGACCGCTGATTCCGCCCGAGACAAACATGGAAACAAATCCGATGGCAAACAACATAGGCGACGAAAAACGGATTCGCCCGCCCCACAACGTGCCCAGCCAGTTGAAGGTCTTAATGGCCGAAGGCACGCCGATCGCCATGGTCATTAGCGAAAATGCGAACGCCGTATACGGGCTCATGCCGCTCATGAACATGTGATGGCCCCACACCATGAAGCCCAGCAGCCCGATGGACAACATGGCGTACACCATGGCCTTGTAACCGAAGATCGGTTTGCGAGAAAACACCGACACCAACTGCGAGCACAAACCCATGGCCGGCAAGATAGCGATGTACACCTCGGGATGGCCAAAGAACCAGAACAGGTGTTGCCACAAAAGGGGCGAACCACCTTTATGTGCCGCGAGTATTCCATTCACCGTGACCAACGGCACAAAGAAGCTGGTGCCCACGTTGCGGTCGAGTAGCAGCAGAATACCCGCCGAAAACAACACGCCAAATGCCAGCAATCCCAGAATCGCGGTGATAAACCAGGCCCAGCAGGTTAGCGGCATGCGCATCATGGACATGCCTTTGACGCGCATATCGAGCGTGGTAGTGATGAAGTTCAGCGCGCTCATCAATGCGCCGATGCAGAACAGGGCGATGCTGATGACCCAAAGGTCCGCGCCGGCGCCCTCTCCCGGCCCAGCCGACGGCAGCGCGCTCAGCGGTGGGTAGCCGGTCCATCCGTGCAGCGGCGCTCCCCCGGTCACGAAGAACGCCGAAAGCATCACGGCGTAGGCGAGAAAAGTCACCCAGAAGGACAGCATATTCAGGACCGGGAAGGCCATATCCGCGGCACCGATTTGAATGGGCAGGAAATAATTGCCAAAACCGCCTTGTGGCGCTGTGGTCAGCACGAAGAACACCATGATGGTGCCGTGCATGGTCAACAAGCTGAGGTAGGTTTCGGGCTTGATCTCTCCAAATAACGGCAATGCCACTGCAGGCCAGATCAGGTGGATACGCATCAGCAACGACAGAAACATGCCGACAAACACCGCCGTCAGCGCCAGAAAGTAATACTGCAAGCCGATGACTTTGTGATCGAGACTGAAGACCCACTTGCGAATGAAGCCTTGAGGTGCAGCATGAGCGTGTGATTCATGGGCAGCGAATTCCCGGGTAGACATTATTGTTTCTCCGCCTCCCGCGCCGCCAGCCATTTGTCAAACTCCTCCTGGCTGACAACTTTTAGCATGCCGTGCATCTTGTAATGGCCCAGCCCGCAGAGTTCCGCGCACGCGATCTCGTAGTCTCCGGTTGTGGTGGGCGTGAAGTGCATGCGGATCGCCAGGCCCGGCACTGCGTCCTGCTTGAAGCGCATGGCAGGTACAAAAAAGCTATGGATCACGTCGTGCGCCCGAAGGATAATTTCCACTTCGCGGTTCACGGGGACGTACATCGTTCCCGTAACGAGATCGTCTCTGGCTGCTGGATCGGATGTATCGAGACCGAGTGCCGCCTCTCCTCCAGCCGAGGCATCCTCCAGTTCCGGCTTGGTTGCGCCAAACTTGCCATCGGGGCCGGCATAGCGGAAGTACCAGGCAAACTGCATGCCCGTGACTTCCACCTGCACAGCTCCTGGCTCAGCAGGACGAAAACGCTCGGACGCCCAGATGGAACTGCTCATCAGGTTTAGTCCTACAAACAAAATAAAGGTGAGCACCGTCCAGACAATTTCCAGCATATTGTTGCCGTGCGAATAACGCGCAGGGGAAGATGAGCCGCGGTCGCGATACTTCCAGGCGAAGAGTCCTAAAATGAGCTGCGCCGCCACGAAGACAATACCCATGAGGATGAAGGTGATGGCGAACTGATGGTCAATGCCGGCGGCAGAGGCAGAGGCCCCCACTGGCAACCACCAGGTCTTGGCTACGAAGAAATACGTGCTGGCAATGGTGATTAGCCAGATGACGATGAGAAGAACGAGGCCCATGGTTCGAGACCCCCCGAGTAAAATTCTCGGCCTTCCCCACTGAGGCAGCCCGTAAAAATCAATGGAATCCGTGAAGTGGGGGCTGTGAAACGGGAGGAGTCTATCATAGCTTGTTGCGAGTGCAAGCGCGTTCTTGCAAATCGTTTTGTCTTTTCATCCAGTCCCCTGCTCGAGACACACGGCGAATCTCTCGCAGACACGCATTGACGAATTTTTACATTTTGAGTAGTATCCGTTCCGTCTCTGTGGGTCCGGTGAAATGGTTAGGACCTCACGATGTTTTTTTATAAAAAGTTTCCAACTCGGCGGACCCGAGACGCGCACAGCCGTCGCGCCCTTTCCCTGCAATTTTCATATCGATTCCTACATTTTTTCGGGTGGCCTCGAAGCGGCTGACTTTGATTTTTCATCCGCGCGCTTCCGGCGTTATCTTAAGGCAAGATTTGTCTCCACCATGGGCACGAAGAGAGTTGAATATAGTTGCAGTAAATCGGGACCAGATTATTTGCGGCCGCGAAGCGGCCGACAGACTCACAACCAAAGGGGAAAATTGACGGCGCAGTTCGTCGCCGCAGACTAATTTCGAGAACCAGCCATCCTGGAGGTATTGCATGACGGCCCCGGAGACCCCCTCGGACAAACAGAAAGCCGATGCGGCGAACAAGTCCGCTGCTAACGCCCAAGAAGCGGCCAGCTATGTAGGCACGCCCGCCGTCGGCACTTCGAAAGCCGCAGCTGCCGCAGGTTTAGCAACTGTCGGCCCCGAGGAGAGTCAGGTCAACGAGCGACGGCGCCGTCTGGTGTGGTGTGCAGTCACTGCTTTTCTTTCCGCATGGTTCATCGCATTTTTCCGTTTTTTTCTGCCCCGTACGCTTTTTGAGCCACCTACTGTGTTCAAAATCGGCTATGCCTCGGACTACGCGCTCGGTGTGGATACCAAGTGGCAGCAGAAGTACCGCATTTGGGTGGATCGCACCCCGGACCGCGTTTTTGTCATCTACGCGCGTTGTACCCACTTGGGTTGCACGCCCGATTGGAAATCCAGCGAGAACAAATTCAAGTGCCCTTGCCACGGGAGTGGATACGACAACGAAGGTGTCAACTTTGAGGGACCAGCGCCCCGTCCCATGGACCGGGCGCATGTGGAATTGGCTCCCGACGGCCAGATCATCGTGGATACCTCCCGGCTTTATCAATGGCCCAAGGGACAGCCAAGTCGTTTCAACGAACCGGGATCGTATTTGCAGGTGTAAGTCCGAGTTGCTGGGAAGACGGGAGCACGCGCAATGTCCGAAGAGAATAAGCCGGATCCCCAAAATGGTAAACCGGTTGGCCTGGTAGATCGCATCAAGACCGGCGTCAAGGAGGATCTTGAATCCCTCAAGACGGACCTGCCCGCCAAAGCCAAAGAGCAGGTGGATCTGCTGAAGAATCCCACCAAGACCCAGGTCTACACTTCCATCTTCCGCCACAAGCACGACGACACGCCGCGCAATCGCGCCTTGGGGGTGCTCTCCAACGTTTTTCTGCATTTGCACCCCGCCAAGATCAACCGTGATGCGGTGCGCTACAGCTACACCTGGGGGATGGGCGGCATCACGTTTTATTTGTTTATCGTGCTTACCTTTACTGGCACGCTCTTGATGTTCTACTACCACCCCAGCAAGGTGCAGGCTTTCCGCGATGTTCTCTACCTCGAACACGACGTGCCCTTCGGGAAGTTGTTGCGCAACATGCACCGCTGGGCCGCGCACCTGATGGTGATCGCCGTGGAGCTGCACATGTTCCGCGTGTTTCTCACCGGTTCCTACAAAAAGCCGCGCGAGTTCAATTGGAATGTGGGGGTGATCCTGCTGGTGCTCACTCTGCTGCTCTCCTTCACCGGCTATCTGCTGCCCGACGATCAGCTCGGATTCTGGGCCGTGACCGTGGGCACGAACATGGCTCGCGCCACCCCGGGCCTCGGCAATGAAGGCCCCTTCGCTCCGTCCTTCATTACTCCCTACAACGATGTTCGCTTCGGCCTGCTGGGCGGCTCGATTGTGGATGCCAACGCGCTATTGCGCTCTTATATCTGGCATTGCATCGGCATTCCCATCATCGCCTCTGTATTCATGATCCTGCACTTCTGGCGCGTTCGTAAGGATGGCGGCATCTCGGGCCCAGCGCCCGTGATTCTCGAATCCGAGGTCAAGGAAGCGCGGAGATAGCCATGGATTGGAAGCAACTGTGGACCATTGTTTCAGCGCCAGACAACGTGCCAATCGTTGCCATGATTCCGCTGCTGGCGTTCTATATTTTCCTCGCATGGAAGCAAGCGCAGGCCAACGACCTGCTCATCGCGCAACTCGAAGGCGACGCGGCGATGGCCAAGACACATCACCGCAAAGCCTGGCCCTTCCAGCCGGGGTGGCAGAAAGAAGTTCATGTGTGGCCGTTTCTCCTGCGCATGGAATTTCTGGCGGCCATCATTGTCACCATCATCCTCATGGTCTGGTCCATCACATTAAACGCGCCGCTGGAAGAACCGGCGAACCCGAACCTGACCATGAACCCGGCAAAGGCGCCTTGGTATTTCCTCGGCTTGCAGGAAATGCTGGTTTACTTCGATCCCTGGATTGCGGGCGTGATCATGCCCACGCTGATTATCATCGGCCTGATGGCGATTCCCTATATCGACACCAACCCGCTGGGTTGCGGCTACTACACCTGGAAGCAGCGCAAGTTTGCCATCGGAACATTTCTATTCGGCTTCATCATCCTGTGGGTCTCGATGATTTTCATCGGGACGTTTATTCGCGGACCGGGCTGGCAGTGGTTCTGGCCCGGGCAGACATGGGATCACAACCGGCTCATTTATGAAGTGAATCGCGACTTGCCGGACCTGTTCGGCATTACCTCTAACTGGATGAAGGCTGTTTTCGGCGCGGCTGTGGTTGGCGGCTTTTATGCCGCCGGCGGGTTTCTGGTACACGCCCTTTTCCGGCGTTACAACACGAAGAACTATAAGCGGATGAGCTTGCTGCAGTATTCCACCATGATGGTCTTTCTGCTCACCATGTTCGCATTACCCATCAAGATGTTGTTGCGGCTCATGTTCCATATCAAATATGTGTGGATCACGCCGTGGTTCAACGTTTAGGAGGAACTGGTGCCCGAAACGCCCATCCCCGAAAACGACCCGGTAGTCAGCAAGTCCCTCGCGCCTCATTACCTGGTGGCGATGGTCGTTTTGATGGCCACGCTGTTCTGGGCGCTGTGGGACGAAAACTTCGGTCAGCGTCCCTGGAAAACCTTCCAGAACGAATGGAAGGACCGCTACACGACATACTTGAAGGGCGCGCGTTCCCAGTCGAGTGATTCGCAGAAGGACATCGAGAGCAGCTCCGAATATCAAACGCTCAAGCGGACCTATGACCTTGCCAACCAAGATGCTGCCCCGCGAGCAAGGGAAATCAACGAGAAGTTGCGCGACCTGAGCGGCAGAATCCTGGCCGTACAGAACGTTTTTACCGATCGGCGCGCTTACGTTAACGCCTTAACGTACGCCATCGAAACCGAGACCAGCGCTTCCTCAAAACAGAGCAAGCAAAAAAATCTCGATAAGTACAAACAGGAAGTCACCGCGGTCGAGTACCCTGACGGCAATAAACAGAAATACGACTTTCTACAGCTCGAAGAAGCCTACAACGAACTGAAAAACGAACGCACCAGGCTGAGCGCGGAACTAGGAGAGGTGATCAAGCCGGTCAACGACCAGAAGGCCAAGCTCGATGCCTACATTTCTGAACACATGGTGAACCTGACGCCGTCGCAGCTCGCGGGCCTGCAAGACAAGACTGAAGCCTGGACTCCGAAAATTCTGCAGATCAATGTGGCGGAGGCCAATATCGTGGACCGCTGCGAGTCGTGTCACATGGGGGTCCGCGAGCCGGTCAAGTTGACCGTGGCCGCGATGTCGTTAAAAGGCAAGAAGCCGGACGAATACGCCCGGGCGTCCACAAGTCATCCCGAACCTGATCTTTTGAAAATCCATGATCCGGAGAAGTACGGCTGCTCACCTTGCCACCAAGGCAATGGCCGCGCTACGACGAGCGTGGAAAAAGCGCATGGCACCTACGAACATTGGCTCTGGCCCCTGTTTCCCAGGGGAAATGTGGAGGCCGGCTGCCAGACTTGCCATGCCGCCGACATGGTCCTGGTAAGCAACGATGTGGGTTGGACCCTCACCGAGGGCAAGGACCTATTCCGTCAACGCGGTTGTACGGGATGCCATCGTTTCGAGGGCTACGACAAGGAACCCGAGGATCTGCTTTCAATCGCCCAGCAGCTCAAGCAACTGGATCAGGAGAAGAAGGACAACCTGAAACAAGCAGCCTATTTAATGAAGCAGGCCGACACCGCCGAGACCAACGAGGAAGCCAATCGGCTGAATGACCGGGCCGTGGCGCTGAAGGTCACCAACAGCAAACTGGACCTGCGCATCGTGCAGCTTGACCGGGCGACCAAAAGCCTGCTGCAAGACATGAAAAAAGTTGGCCCAAATCTCAAGGACGCGCGACTCAAGCTGAACAGGAACTGGATCCCGGTATGGCTGAAGAAGCCGAGCGAATTCCGCGCTACCACGAAAATGCCGAACTTCCGGCTGAACAATGAACAGATCAAGACCATATCGGCCTATCTGTGGCAATCGGCGCTGGCGGATCCATTGCCCAAACACAAGCCGGGCAGCGCGGTGCATGGGAAAGAGCTTTTCGAAACGCGCGGCTGTCTGGCCTGTCACTCCATCGGCGAAGATGACCAGCTGCAGGGCGGGACCTTTGCCGCAAATCTCACCCGCGTGGGCGAGAAGGACAACTACGACTATTTAGTGCGCTGGATCCATAACGCACGCGAACGCACGCGTCCCTACTGCCCCTATGAGAAGAAGGACATCGGCCCCGAAGACTATGCGAAGAAAGGTTTGCCCTTCGTTTTCGACCTGGAGCACAGCAGGTGCCCGAACGACGGGCACGAATTGCAAGTGCAGAACATGACGGTGATGCCCAGCCTGCGGCTCTCTGAGCAGGATGCGGAGGATGTCGCCACCTATCTTGTTTCCTTGAAGAAGAAAGAGCCGTCCGCGTATCCCATTGCGTCATTCATGGACGATCCCAATCTTAAGAACGAGGGCAAGAAGTGGGTCCGCCACTTTGGGTGTGCCGGTTGTCACGAGATTTCTGGCTTGGAGGACGAAGGCCGCATCGGCACGGAATTGACCTATGAGGGCAGCAAACCGATCGAGCGCCTGGATTTTGCTTTATTGACGGAAACAGCGCAGCGCGGAAGCAGCGAGCCAATCACCAACCCGGACGATCTGGCGCGCTTGCCCGAAGGCCCCGCCAAGGAGCCATGGTACGACCATAAGGGCTTTTTCGAACACAAGCTGGCCGAGCCTGATATTTGGGACAAGGGCAAGATCAAACCCGAAACGGAAAAGCTGCGAATGCCCAATTTGCACTTGACCAAGGAACAGGTCCGGGCGCTCACCACTTTTCTGATGGGCAGCCAGGAAAACGCTCTTCCCGCCAGCTATCAGTACCAGCCATTGGATTATCGCCGCGATATCCAGGAAGGCTGGTGGATCGTAAGAAAATACAACTGCATGGGTTGCCACCAGCTCATCCCAGGGCAGAAGACCGCGCTCATGGGGATGACTCGCTACCAGGGGCCGGACGGGCAGGAACAACTGCCTCCAAAACTTCTGACCGAGGGCGCCAGAGTTGATCCCCAGTGGCTTTTGCGCTTCCTGACGAATCCGGCGTTGAGTGAAGCCGACCGCTCCGCGGTCGCGCGTGAAAATGCCAACAACCGCAACGGCGTTCGGCCGTACCTGCAACTGCACATGCCGACCTTCTCTTTTTCGGAAAATGAGTTGGGAAAACTTGTGCGCTTCTTCCAGGCGCTCTCTCGGCAGCCCTTCCCTTATATACCGGAACAGGTACCGCTGCTGACAGCGAGGGAAACCGAGATGGCGCGCAGTCTTTTCAGCAGCCCCGCGGCACCCTGCCTGAAGTGTCACGCCACCGGCGATCCGGCTCACGATCGCACCGCCTCCGCGCCCAACTTCCTGCAGGCTAAGGGACGTTTGAAGCCCGATTGGGTGGAGCGCTGGATCATCGACCCGCAGGCCATTAGCCCGGGCACATCCATGCCTTCTGGCCTCTTCAAACGGGAGAACAACCACTGGGTTTTCTCGGGTCCCACGCCGCCTTCCTTCCAGGGCTACGATAGGGATCAGACGAAACTTCTCGTGGACTATATTTTCCAGCTCACGCCGGAAGAGCAGCGGCGAGTGGGCGCATCGATGGGACACGCGCGAGCGGCGAGTGGCAGCACGTCCGGCGGGAAAGCCGGCCGCGCTGCCGTCGGCCGCGTTTCCAAATAGAGTTTGGATTTGTGTAAGCGTCAAAATTCAAGAGAGGTGCGATATCAATATGAAAATCAAAACATCCGTAGCAATCTGGGGCCTATCGGCTTTGCTGGGGCTTGTCCTGCTGGCGGGATGCGGCAAGAAAGAAACTGCGGAAGAGCAGCCCGTGCCGGCCAGCCCGGCAACAACCTCCGCGCCCGCAACGCCGATTGATCCTGCCACGGCGGCCACCGTCAGCGGCACTGTCAAGTTGGAAGGCGCCGCCCCGAAACCCGCCAAAATTGATATGAGCCAGGATCCCAACTGCCAGGGTTCCAACACCGCCGAAAACATTGTTGCCAGTGGCGGTCACCTCGCCAACGTCTTCGTTTACGTGAAAGAAGGACTGGGCAACCGCACCTTCGACATTCCTAAGGATGCGGTTACCCTGACTCAGAGCGGCTGCAAATACCATCCGCACGTGATTGGCGTGATGGCAGGCCAGACCATCAAGATCGTCAACGGCGATCCGACAACTCACAATATTCATCCCACTCCAAAAGATAATCGCGAATGGAATGAGTCGCAGGCTACACAAGCTCCACCCCTCGAAAAGAACTTCGCTCGCGAGGAAATCATGCTGCCGGTGAAGTGCAACCAGCACCCGTGGATGAGGATGTTCGTCAATGTGACGAAGAGCCCGTTCTACGCGGTCAGCGGACCGGATGGCAAATTCGAGATCAAGGGATTGCCGCCGGGCGAGTACACTCTAGCCTTTGTGCATGAAAAACTGGGCGAGCAAACCCAAAAGGTTGTGTTGGCGGCGAAGGACAGCAAGACGGTGGAGGTGACCTTCAAGCCTTGAGCGGGAATTCTCAATGAGCAGGGCGCCCCTGCTCGCTGACCTGACGCTAAAACGAAACTGACGGAGGTCTTCTGCTTTTCGTGACGCTATTGATTTCCATCGTGCTCGTCATCGTCCCTCTCGCGGGGATTGGATGGATCATCGCTACCCGGACGATCACCACGGTGGAGGGCATGTTCACGAGTTTGATTCTGTTAATCCTATCTGGAATCTTCTTGCTGAATGCCCTCTTGGAACTGCGCGATCGTGGATCCCTGGCTTTCCTGCAAAAGAACAAGGCGATTCCCCCAAAGGAGCCGCCAACGTCCAAGGCGAGCTAACGTGCTGTCCCCTAAACACTCGGAAATACTTTCCACCATTTCTGTACGCCCCGCGTGCGGCGCATTTTTTGGAAACTCAGGATAGAATCCAATCGTCGGCGGCTTCGCGGCCGCACATGAAAAAGATATGGTGAATCAACCACCCTCTCCGGAACCCGCTGGTCGATCAGGAATCGCTGTGGATGATTCTTCACCGCAGCCCGCGCCCTCCCGCCATCACATGTCCGCGCGAAATCGGTGGCTGTTTTTCCTTACCGCATGGTTGATCGTTCTCATGCCGTTCTTGTTCTGGTGGAGCACCTGGTTTGGACGTCGCCTGACCGACAAACAGATCGGCGAATACCTGAACGACGAGAAGCACCCGCGGCACATCCAGCATGCGCTTGTGCAACTGGGTGAGCGCATGGGGCGGCACGACGCGAGCTCGGCGCGCTGGTATCCAGAAATGGTTCGGCTGGCCTCGCATCCGGTGGAAGAAGTGCGCAACACCGATGCTTGGCTCATGGGGCAGGACCCAGCAGGCGCGGACTTCCACGAAACCCTGTTGAAGATGCTGAATGACCCTTCCGTCGTCGTGCGAGGGAACGCGGCGCTATCCCTGGTGCGCTTCGGCGACGCCGCGGGCCGCGCTCAGATCGTCGCACTCTTGCAGCCCGCCAGAATCGCCGCACCCAGTGCGGGACGCGTGATCGACATCGACCACGCCGGCACGCCCGTCCACCAAGGTGGCCTGATAGCAAAACTCCAGGATGGCGAACACACAACGGAAGTGCGCTCGCCCATCAGTGGGCGCGTTCGGACGCTCTCCGTATCCACAGGAGCCACCGTTTCCGCGGGAACGGAGATGGCTACGGTGGATCCTGGTGACGAGCAAGTTTGGGAAGCGCTGCGTGCACTGTATCTCGTCGGCCAATTCGAGGACTTGTCCGCAATCCGCGCTTACCAGCGCGAGTTGCCCGAGATTCCCGATCGCGTCCGCCAACAGGCCGTGCTGACGGAGAAAGCGATACGAGAGAGGTCTACGAAACAGCCCTAGCCACTTCTTTCTAGGGAGAGCGGCAGGGCGGGCGAGCTGATGGCAACCCGAAAGCTATCCCAGAAACAGCGTTCTGGGAAGTCGGGACAGTAAAGGTCCGTCGTGACTTGGACGTATCGCGGGCATCTCATAGCTCGCGCAAGGCCGCGTCTCAGCTAATTTCCTCTACACTGCGGACGGTGACCCGCTCCGGTAGATGTTAGAACGTGAGCCGCAGGCCGAACTCGATCTGGCGGGGAGCGCCGAGCGAGTAGACGCCGGTTCCAACGCCAACTCGGTTCACACCATGGCCCCGCGCAGTAGTCCCGTTGATCTGACCTGCAGCTCCCGTCAACAGCCCATTCAGCATGTTCCCCGGAAGGTCAAAATTCGCGAAGTTGAACAGATTATAGAATGCCACGCTGGGCTGAATGGTGAAGCGCTTTTGAATAGTGCAGGACCAGCTGGTTTTCAAATCGACAGCGCGGAGCCAGGAGAGATTGACTTCACCAGGCGGTGCGAGCGGCACGGGCGGCGCCACTGCTTTCAACTGTTGCAGCTGCGCCAACGTGAATAGCCCGTTTTGGATGAGAACTTGGCCGGCAGGTGTCGGCTGGTTAGCGTAGGCGCTGTTGTAATTCGTAATCACAGTGTTGATGTTTGAAGCATCGATTCCGCGACCAAAGCTTCCTACGCGAGTTCCGGGAAGAAGATCTTGAACCGTGCCGTCGCCGGTGAAGTCCGTACGAAAAATTTCGCCTGGTCCCAAGTTGCCATTGGGAACGACCAACGAAGTTGAAAGCGGGGTCCAGAAATGTCCTATGACAGCCAACTGGAATCGACGGGGCAATTCCGCATATCCGCCGAAGGAGAGTTGGTGAGTGCGATCCAAAACCGCGGGTCCAAAATAGCGACTCGCTTTAGCATTATCGAGCGCCTGGACTCCAGTGTCCTGGTCGGCGCTGACCGCAGTTGCAGTCAGGCCACCACCTGCCCCGAAGCTGCCGCCATCGTTCTCAAACCTGGATAGAGCGTATGAAACCTCAAAGTTGAAGGCGCGCATGCCTCGAAATGGGTGCTGCACGTTCTGCGTAAGTTTGGTTTGCAATCCGTTGTAAACGGAACGACCAACGGGCATGAAAAAAGGAAGGGGGTGGCGCATTAGGATTGATACCCGGAAACGCGCAAGGAAATCCGAACAAAGCGGCGCAGGGCTGGTCAAAATCAGCCGAAGAAGTTAAGCCATGTTTGGCATAATCGGTCATATGCGCGCCCGCGCCAATCGCACATTCAACGCTGTTGAAGTAGGTTCCTGCGCCGCAGCCAAACGATTGGTTCGTCGCCGAGATCGCTTTAATGGCAGCAGCTTTGTTAAAGTAACGAACATCGCCGGTATGGTTCTCGTCGACTCCGAGGAAGTAATGGGTTTGCACGTTGCGCACGTAGTCGGCGCTCAGAATCATGCCGGGTCGAATCTCGTACTGTACGCCGATATTCATCTCAATGGAGCGTGGCGTTCGGAAGTTGGGACCGTACATAGAGGCGCCCAAGCCGAATCCGAGCCTCTGGTCCAGCAACGATCCCACGTAATTCGGATTGGGTGCGTTCAAATTAAATGGAGAGTCGGCCTGATACTGTTTCTGGAATGCCGCGATCTGGTCGGCCACAACTCCGATGGCAACTGGGTTATTCGTTTGTACACCCCCAACTACCGCACTGCAAAATGTTGGCTGTAGTGCACCTCCCGGGATAGCTACGGGCACAGGCGTAGCTGTGCCATTGCACGCCGTGGGTATCTGAAGGAAAACATCGCCCCTGGGCACACGGTACAAAGGATCAAGCGCCGCTACTACGGTGAGCACGTTTTCATAGAACAATCCGATGCCGCCACGGATCGAGGTCTTGCCCTTGCTGCTCGGGTCCCAAGCAAAGCCTAGTTGGGGCGCGAAGTTCAAATTGGGTTGCCGGACCCGATTGCCCAGGCCTGGGATCAGTGCGTTGAGTTGCGGAATCGCAGCGAATTCACTGTCGCTACGGCCAGTCTCACGGACGTAGCGGAGGCCATAGGTCAGAGTGAGATTCCTTTTCCATTTCGAACGAGCGCCAAAATACGCGGCGAGCCTACTGTATGGAAAGTCGCCTGCCGGAAAACCAAGCCCGGGCGTGGGCGTCACGTAACCGAGGCCATTGCTTACACCAACGAATTCCACAGGATAATTCAGCGGATTCGCGTCGCCTCCAGGGAAAGGACCGGTTTGTGCGAAGGCTTCTTCGGATGGGCCTACATATGTGACTAGATTCGGCGCAAGGCTGCCCAGCGGGACAAAAGCAGCAGCACTAATGCGGTTGAAATCGAACCCGTAGCGGATGATGTGTGCACCTAGAGTCTTGCTGCCATCGTATTTGACCTGATGGTCGCTCTGCAAAATCACCCAGGTCGCTTGAAAATTGGGCCCGGTTGCCAGCCCCGAGTTACCCATAGTTATGGTCAATGGGTAGTTTGCGAATGGCAGGCTGCTGCCTATGGTTGCGTCATTTATGTCACGCTCAGTTTTTAAGTATCCGAATCGAATACTGTGGGTAAAGCTCCCGGTGTTGAAGTCAATGCCAGCCGCGTGCGCCCGCGTAATGTTCTTGCCTTTATATACAGAAAAGCCCGAACCATTGTTTGCCACGAATGAGTTCTGGAAGTAGTTAAAGCGGTAGAGCGCACGGATTGATTGAGCAAGCTGATAATCCGCCCTCGCCATGAGGTTATTCTCATGGAAGGGCGCGTTGAAAGAGCCGGAATATTGGTCGAAGGGCGCCGACACCAGAACGGGTGCTTGCAAATGCTGAAGAGTGCGTTCCGCATCTAGGAAATAGAAAAACTTGTCTTTGACAAACGGTCCGCCCAGGTGCCCGCCATATTGGGCGCGCTGGAAAGGCTCCGATAGTCCGGGAGGCGAAGGCAGCGCGGCAGCCAGTGAACTGTCGCGAAAGAAAGTGAAAGCCTCGCCATGAAAGTTGTTAGTTCCAGAACGCGTGGTGACGTTCACGGCACCCGATGAAGTCAGCTCGGTGGAAAGGTCTAAGCTCGACTGGCTGAGTTGAAACTCTTGGATGGCACTTGCAGGAATGTTCGTTGTGGTCGAGCCGAAGATCTCATCGGAAACGTCGATGCCGTCCACTTCGATTCGGGCGGTGCGGCCGAATCGGCCGCCGAAGGAGATGGAGGAAAACCCGTCCTTACCGTTAGTGAAGTTCCCTGCATCTTGGATCTGAACGCCCGGTTCGAGCTGCGCCAGGTCCATGAAGTTTCGGCCGTTCACCGGCAAACTTTCAATCTGCTGCTGATGCAGCACACCTTGCACGGTCGGCTGTTCTGTGTTTACACGAATCTCGGAGCCTCTTACTTCGACAACCTGATTTTCCTGCCCGACTTGCAGGCTCACATTTACCGTGGCGGTGTTGCCAACGAGCACGGCCGTTGAGACTTCCAGGGAGCGGAAGCCTTTGGCCGCGATCTGCGTCTTGTAATTTCCAGGAATCAAAGCCCCGGAGTTGAATGATCCAGAAGAATTAGTTGTCAGCTCGATGACTTGCCCAGTGGCGGCATTTCTGATGGTTACTTGCGCGCCGGCGACCACGGCACCGGAAGGATCGCTCACGGTTCCCACAATGCTGCCTGTGCCGACCGTCGCTTGCGCAAACAATGGAGCAGCAGTGTTAACCGCTGTCACGAAAAGAAGAGTAGGAACCAGTAGACATCTTGCGGCAGCGGTGCGCATGAAAACGCAACCTACTCCGGCCGGCCCATGCGCCGGAGCATATCCTTGTATCGCGGGTCGGAGCGCAGTGGAGCAAAAACGGGATCTTCGTCGAGCGAGTGCAGATATGGATCGGCAGTCGACCTGTCTCGGTGCTCATACCCCTGTTCCAGCCAATAGAAGGCCCGATTTTTGTCACCTAATGCCGTGTAAGCTTGTGCCAAAATGCCCGGAAAATAACCTCGTCCGCTAGCGTTGAGTCGCTCCACCTCCCTTGCCCATTGCCGCATGGCTCCGAGGTAACCCGACGTGGCAAAAGCGCGGTGGAGAGAACTCGCGATATCCGGGAAACCAAAAAGGCTCATGCTTGTCCCTAACTCCTGGACCCACTCTTTGTACATGCTTTTTTGTAAGTAGTTTTGTGCGAGTTCCCAGTGAACAGTGCCGTCCTCCGGATGAGTCTCGGCAAGCTTCAGAAGTAGCTCAATGGCGCGATCGTATTCGCCCCGGATATAGAGAGCCCACGACAGGTGGTCCTGGTTGGGGTCGAGCTGCTGAGCGATCTCATGCTCCCTCCACGCTTCCTCTTTGTCGCGAAGAGAATCACCCAGGTCTTTGTGGGCCAATGCGTTGTTGGGGTTAAGCGCGATGGCCCGCCGGTATTCCGCCTGTTCTCCCGCTGCGTCCCAACCCTCGCCTTTGACTTCTCCCAAGATCACATGGGCATCTGACGACGCTGGGTCAAGGAGCACTGCTTTCTCTGCAGCTGCTCTCATTCTGGCGAAATCGTCCGGCGCGGACCAAAACAGATTTTGATAAGCGCGGGCCAGTCCAACATAGGCGGACGCGAAATTCGGGTCGGCATCAATTGCTTGCTGGAAGAATTTCTGAGCCTCTCTCTTTTCTTTATCCGGATCCACGGGTCCCGTTTCCGCTTTATGCAAGTGGTAATTACCCTGAAGATAGGCTTCTAGCGCTTTCAGATATACAGCCCGCGGCTGCTCGGGCCTGGGTACCGTTGGCGGCGGCACGGGCTGATTTTGGATCGTCAGGCGCGCCTGGAGTTGATGGGCGACGTCACCCGCTATGTCTCGCTCAAGCCCAAAGACGTCGCGCACGTCGCGCTCATAGCTCGCGGCCCAGAGGTGTTTATCAGACGCGCCATAAATGAGCTGGGCGGTGATGCGCACGCGATCGCCAGAGCGCTGAACCGTGCCTTCGATGATTCCATCCGCGTTCAGTTCGCGCGCGATCTCCGGCAGTGATTTCTTGGTCTGCTTGTACTGCATTGAGGAAGTGCGCGAAATTACCTTTAACGAACCAATCTGCGCTAGATCCGTAATGAGCGCGTCTGTCATTCCATCGGAAAAGTATTCCTGCGTGGGGTCAGCGGAAAGATTCTGCAGCGGCAAGACTGCCAAGGACCGAATCTCCGGTGCAGCATTCGAGACGGATTGACGCCGCAGGAACTTGGCGGGAATGAAGCCCAGCAGCGCGACGAGTAACACGACTGCTCCGAGGCCCACCATGATGGCAATCCGCAGGCTGCGAGGAGACCAGCGGCTCTTGACCAATTCTTGAACTGCGCCGGCATCGCTGTTTGTGCTGACCGGCGCGATGAAACGATAGCCACGGCGGGAAAGCGTCTCGATGAACCTGGGATTTTCGGCAGAATCACCCAGTGCTTCGCGCAAGCGACGAATGGCGTTGTTCAAGCCGTGGTCGAAATCGACAAAAGTATCGGCGAGCCAGATCTTCTGCTGCAACTCTTCTCGAGTGATGACTTGGCCCGGCTGCTCCAGTAGGACTTGCAGAACCTGGAAGGGTTGCTCCTGCAGCTTGATTCTCGTTCCCTGCTTACGCAGTTCTCCTGCATGCAGATCCACCTCGAAAGCACCGAAGCGAATGGGCCCTGCTGCTGAAGGAACCGCCATGGAACACCCGCCAAATGGAAAGAGTCTACCACCGATGGCCAACTCTGGGAGTACAGAGCCCGTAGCTCCTCGCCTTTCAGCGTAATAGCTCGATACCGAGAGGAGTGAAATAGGAGCGCCGTGCGGGATTGACCGATTCCTTAGGTTCTAGCAAAAAGGCGTCACGGGGAAACAGTTCGGTCCCTTGGGCAACAAAAAACAATAAGGAGGGCGTGTCCGGCCCTCCGGTTGAGAACAAACAAAAAGGAGAACATCCATGAAACGAATCGCTGGCGCGTTATTGGCCTTAGCTGCTTTGGTAGTCTTGTTGGTCGTAACCACAACATCCAAGCATGGTGTGCGGGCCGTTTACGCCGAGAGTGGCTGCAACGTCTCCACCCTGAAGGGCAACTACGGCTTGACCCTTAGCGGATTCTTGGTCGACAACAACACCTCCCAACCCTTCTATGGCGAGGGGTTAGTAACGTTTGATGGGGCGGGAAAACTCTCCGGCACTCTCAACTTCTCGCTGAATGGCGTGCCGACTTTAAACAACCCCTACACCGCGACCTATACCGTGAACCCCGATTGTACCGGTTTGGCGAACGGGACTATGGGAAGCGATAGTTTGGCGTTCGTGATCCTGGACCACGGTGCAGAAATTCTCGCAACTGACATCAGCGCGCCCGACACGCTGAACGCCGATTTCAAGAAGCAAGAACGGTCGCATGACAAGGATGAATAGGCAGATCGTATCCCCCCGTGCCCGGAAGTCGCCGCGGCTGGATTCGGAAGCTGCTGGTCGATTTGAGAAGTGCGGGCGAGGTAACTTGCCGAGGCAAGGGGCCCTGCCGCGCGTTGGCGCAACGAGACGAGTAAGGGTAGGAACTCCAAGTGAGGGTATTAGTGGGGGTATCGTCTTCGCATTGAAAGACCGGGGACTATTCCCACGCTAGCGGGTTCCACGGCTTGCGGAGGCTGAGAGTTTCTTCCACGTCTTCAGCGAAGTCAGGATCGAGGACCGGGGCCTTGCTGGTTTCTGAAGCCTTCGATTCCGGTCGTCACCCGTGCCGCTGAAACAACACAGAACCGGATCATAAGGCCTAATCTGCCCCTTTTTGCCCCCGCGCGTTTTTGTTAAGTGCCCATCCATTAGGGAGATGTTGGTAGGGGCGGTGGGGATCGAATTGTTAATTAAATTCATTAAGTCCCACCTTGTCACGGTGCTACCCACTGCCAACCAAATGAATTGGAGCCAAATGGAGCTAAGTTGGTTCGGGACACTCGAACTCACCTACCGGACACCTGAAAGCTTCACTTCTTCGAATTCAGGCACGGCAACGCGGCGGCTTTCGCATCCGGCGTATCGTAGCTCCTGGTTTGGACTTCGTCCTTCATGGACAAAAACACCCAATCGCTCTTTTCCTCTGCCGTCCTGCTGAAGGCCACCACTAATTTCTCGTTATCCCTAGGTTGATAGCTCATGGTCCGCATCACGATTGGAAAGACTTCCTTGGTAGTGTCTTCCGCCGGCTGGCCGCATCGCGCAATCAATCTGTCCGGCGTCACGCTGGCAACCGCCCGCTCCAGCCGCCTCTCACGCACGTTCCTGACCCACGCGCTCGCGTCTTTTACCAGAATAACCATCGCCAAAGCTCCGCAGATCGCTGCGCTCACCTTCAACAACTCTCGCCTGTTTCGCTTTAGCAATTCTACAATCTCCGCCAGCGGTGAGGACCTGCCTCTCCGTGCGATCTCCAGCAAGTTCGCCATTTGTCTGTCTTGTTCTTCCTTCGAGACGTGGCCGATCTTTTCAGTCCGCGAGGACTCCGCTGGGTGCGAAGCATCTGTCACTCCAGCTGTCTCGGTCCGCTCTTTCGAATACTCGGGTTCCTGCGGTTTTGTCTCGTCCATGGTGTTTTCCTCACGCGCGGATCAGTGGCTTGGCGCTAAGAGCCAACGCATGATTCGACTCCGAGGAGGCGAAGAGCGCATTGGCGTTTGCATCCAACGGACCATGTAACCCCACGCACCAACGGATTCGTTAGTGCCAGTCTCCATAGGCTCTGCCCCGAATATCGTTCGCGTTTCTGACGGTAAGCTAACCGTTCGCGTCTCCAGTGGCGCGCTAGCGCCGAAGGTTCGCGGTTCAGGGGGTGTCAGCAAAAACGGGCTTACTTCCGCCACAGGCCGCCTGGTAAAGGCATCCGGCGAATGCATTTCGGCGGGCGCGGCCGCAAACGAACCGACGGATTCAGTCTCCGCGCGCTCTTCCGCGACCATGGATAACTTTAGAAGCGCACCAATCTGTTCCTGAAGTGCCCTCGCCGTTCGCAGGATATTGCGCGCAAACCACACCACTGAAACCAGGAAAGCGAGTTGAATGAAGAAAGTCCCTGCGGCGTACCAATCGCTCATATTCCCACCTTGGACTGGAGCCTCAATCTACCGCCCGGCACCGCTGTACGTAACTGGTGGGAAGGCCAAAAAACGGGCAGCTACCTCCTGGTCCTCATGGCCGGTCTACTCGGACTAAATCCCGTTGCCTCTGCTACATGCCGGAAAAGCGCTTCCCAGCTTGCCTCGAACCACCTACGGGTGTAGGCTTCTGCCTCTCACAACATGCTTGCATCGGCACCCATTCTTTACCGATGGAAGGCAGGACGATGCGGTTTGAGCCCGAGTAACGGGCTACCCGGAAGTAATCCACATGCCTGAGTAACGCACTTACCGTAGAAGTGAAACCGCCAAAAAACCAGATGTCCGGTTTGGCGTGCCGGGACCTAGCGCAAAATCGGTGACGAAATGTCATGGTGACGAAATTTCGGTAGTAGCCTTCGCTTCTCTTTAAGAAACAGCTCTCTAGTGTAGTTAGGTAAAGCAACGCCAAGGTGGCAGCGGGTCGCGGTCAGGTTGGAAGTCAGCGTCTAAGTCGCCCTCAATTGGTGGAGTGAGCACTTCGCGCGCTGCGATTGCGTCTTCCTCGCGCACGAGAATTTTAAACCCCGCGCCCGACCACGCAAGGTGTTCACGCATTCCTCCCGCCGTGTCAGCTTGGACCATTGCCTGAATACCGGCATCTTCGAGCGCGCCTTTGGCTAAGTCTGCCTCGGGGCGACTACCGTACGACTGGACAACAACAAGTTTAGCGTCCTGCATAGTTCAGCGGCCCACCAGTCCTTTTCGATGGCGAAGCCACAGGAAAAATCCGCAGATGCCGCCCAAAGGAACAGTGAGTGCGAGAAACCAGCGTGCCTCTGGTAATCCTACAAAACCCATGAAAAGCAGACCAATTACAATCACCAATCCAATCGGATGGCCGGTCCAAAGCCCCGCTCCGTAGCTGCCGAACGGAACAACCTTCGTAGGATGAGGCAGCTCGTGCGAAACCTGTTGAACAGCTCGGCGGTGAATATCCATGGGGTCAGACCCTAAACAACGTATACGCCTCGGATGCGTCTACAGCAAGCATCTGGCATTGCGTTGAACGTCGCGAGGCCGGCTATCTCAAGAATCCAAAGAACTGCATGCCAAGCGCGTCCTGTCCTGCGCATGGGAACATTCTACGGCCTCGTGCGCCAAGTTGTCCGGTAAGCGCTTATTAGGAGTTGGCGGACTGGCACCTCCAGCATTGCCCGGTGGTGGGAGTCCGTCGTGACTGCCGCGGACAAGAATTGGGGATTGAGCACGCTGCGCTTCGCGCTTTCCGGCACATGGCAGCCAGCGAACTGATTGAGAATGGTGTAGCGCCATCAGTGGTTCAGCGTCAGATGCGTCACAGCGATTCGCGTATCACTTTGCAAAAATACGCGCACGTCATTGGTGACGCACAACGGCGAGCAGTGGATTCTCTTGCTGGCCGCGTTTTGGAGCTAACCCGCTGAATTGGAGCTAGGTTCTTTGCAACCCATTGAAACGAAAGTAAATTTGGTAGGGGCGGTGGGGATCGAACCCACGACCTTCGGCTTAAAAGGCCGCTGCTCTACCACTGAGCTACGCCCCTAAACTTACTTTCAAAACTGGCAAGCGTTTCGCTTTTACGTTGCAGTCGCAGTTCAATCCGGTATCGGATTTACGACTGATTTGCTCACTGGAACACGCCGGTGATCGAGCTCTCGCGCACGATATTCAGGTTCATGCCCTCTTGCTTCGAAGGACTCGCAAACGTATGGCGTACTCATGCCAGTTGGAAGCCCTTAATCTTAACATCATTTAGTTCGCCATCAAACCGCCGCCGAACAGCCGCGAAACCGCCTCCGCAGTCTCATCCGCAACAGCTTCCCCCAAGTCTTGCGTTCGAACGCAATCGAAATCCAAAATCGCCGTTCAGTACCCACTTGACAAACATGATAAAATAGTATTTTACCTGAAATTGCAGGCATGTTTGCAACGATGACAACACCTTCAAAAGTGTATCAAAACAAAGGCTTTTATTTTCCTTTAGAATGAACACTTATGAAAAAGGGGGAGGGGGGGTACTAAATCATTAGACTTAGGTCGATGATTCTTTTCTCTCCCACAAATGCTCCCTCCGCAACATCGCCTGGTGTTTTTTCAATTGCGATTCAATTTCGCTGAACGCTTGCTTGCACGCGGCGATCGCGTTTCGCCCGCTACCAGTGGCATGCAGCGCGCCAGAAGGAAGTGAAATCGTCAGCGTGCAGGACTCCTCATGCGTGTGCAGGTTCTTCGAGAACGCCCCGTGCAGTTGCACCAGGTCCGCGGAATAGTGCTTCAAGAGTTTGCTTAATTTGACGAGTCGACGTGCAACTTCTTTTTCGACGTTCTGCGGAGACTCCACATGCTTGTAATTGATCGAAACATTCATGGTTGTACCTGTAGTTTTTTGGGAGGAGGAGAATCCGAACTTCATTGCCCCACATGGTTCAATCACAATAACAACTGCTGGTAACGACCGCAATCTGGATACAAACCACGCGCCTTCTACTTCTTGAACAAGTCGTCAAACGCCTGCCGCGCATCACTCGGGCGCGCCGCGGAAAAAGTCGTGGAAGGAGGCGGTTGCTGCTGCGCGTAAGACGTAGGCGCCGTGTCTTTTTCGATGGTCATGCGAAACTCATAAAGTTTGCATTCGTTGCGCGCATCCTTCGGTGTGATGCGTTCGGGAATCAGTTGCGTGCACTCGAATTGCGCACCAGTATCGAAAAAGCGGCACTGTTTGCAGGAGTGCAATTCAAAGGAACATTTTGCGCACTTGCCATTGGGATCAAATCCAGGCGCCAGCACCGTCCCGCAATTAGAGCAACGGCCCCTGGTCACCGTGCCGACCATGCGCGGGGTCCGCGGACCAAATTGATCCGCTCCGCGCGGCCCACCCTGCGGAGGCTTTCGCTCTTGAAATTTATTTCTTTTGTCTTTTTTTTCGTCTTTTTCCGCGTCACGATATCCGCGATGGCTGTACTTTCGATCCACAAACGCCTCCGTCCGTCAGTCGCGACGGACTGCCCACTTCCATTTCTTTGTAAACTTAACTGTGATTACCGCACCGTGGTTTGTATCCGATCGGACTGCTACACTCGTTCCGGCAGCGCCTCGGACTTGCGAACTGTTTATTCTGAAGGGCGCATGAATCGAGAGCAGAAGAAGGGACATCTATGTTTTTAGTCCTCTGGGAGTTCGAAGTCAAGCCAAGCTGCGAGGGGCGCTTTGAAAAGATATACAGTGCCGGAGGCGACTGGGACTCCTTTTTTCGTCGCGATGCAAACCACCAGGGCTCGCGACTTTTTCGAGACACCTCGCGGCCACATGTATACATCACCATGGATTCCTGGAAGTCTCTAGCCGCGTACGAACAATTTCTCGCCACTCACGCCGCCGAATATCACGCCCTGGATACCTCCTGCAAGGGAATCTGCGAGAACGAACGATATCTCGGCTCATTTGAAACACCCGCTCCCTGAAAGTTCTGGTCCACATGTGCTGAATTGCTGTATTGCCTTTACGCCCAGAGAGAAACAAACCCATCCGCTTCCAAATCTGGCTGCACAATTTTCTGCGGCGTTCCCGCGACGCGCAAAACCGCCTCGGCGGCCAGATATCCGCTGCGTACCGCTCCCTCCATGGTGGAAGGCCAGCCCGTATCAGTCCAGTCGCCAGCTAAAAACAGGCCGGCCACCTCAGTTTGTTGCTTCGGTCGCCAACGATCGACGCCGGGCGACGGTGAAAATGTTGCAGCGACTTCCTTAATAACCGTTGCTTTCACAAGTTGCGCGTCCCGTGCTGCCGGCAGCGCGTGCCCAACTTCGCGCAGACAGAGCTCGATAATTTCCTGGCGGCTCTTCCGGAGCAAATCGTATGACGCGCTGATAACCAATTGAAGGTACTGGCCCTTTGACTTTGTTTCAGAATTATTTTTGGATTCACCCTGCAGAAGTGTTTTATTGAAAATCCATTGTGTAGTGGTATCCAGCAGCGTGATAAATGGCTCTTGTGTAACCTCCCGGTCAAACCAAAAATGAACCCCGGTTATTGGCGAAACTTTTATATTTCTTAGATTTTCAAAAACCGCGTACTTCCCTTTTAATTCATCTGGAAGCAATTCCAAGAACGCGGTGTGCGCCACGGCGAATACATAAGCATCCGCGGTTTCCACGCGATCTCCGTCAAATTCCACTCCCGCCACGGAGTTGTCCTGGATACGCAGCGCACGCGCCGGAGATCGCAGAATAACTTCTCCGCCTCGCTGCTCGATCGCACTTTTGCATCCTGCATACAATTCCGAGAGCGGAACCGTGGGAACACCCATGCGGTAGCCGGTGCGATTGGATAAAAACCCCTTCCAGAAAACGTCGACGCCAAAACGAGCGTCGGTGCGATCCAGTTCTTCGTCCAGCGCGCTAACGAGTACTACACGCCAGAAACGCTCAATGGCTGCAGGAGTCTGGTGACGGCGGCGCAGCCATTCCAACATGGAAATGCCGCCATTTTCTTCCAGGTCGGCGGTTTTACCTTTTCCAAGCAAAATCTCCAGCATTGCTCGCGCAATGGACAATTTGTCGCGAAGCTCGAGTGGCGCAAAGGCGGCAAATGACTCCGCCATGTGAAAAGGCGCGGGTAAAATTCCAGCTCGCATTTCACCGCGTCGGCCTTGCGGATCGAGAAAAAACGAACGATCAAAATATTTAATTTTGTCCGAAGAACCTACGCGACGGTAAAAATTTTCGAGATTCGTGCAGCAACCCAGCGTCACATGCTGGCAATTGTCCACATGCTCGCCATCCGGCAGCACGTAGGAAGCAGCCCGCCCGCCAAGGAATGGGCGTTGCTCGAACAATCGCACGCGGCAACCCGCTTCAGCCAGCGCGACGGCGGCTGAGAGTCCCCCCAGCCCGCCGCCGATCACCATCACGTTTTTCAAGAATATTCTCTTCCGTTAAACGCCCGAACTTCGCCTTGGCAATAAATGCCAATTTTTCGGATTTGCCAAGTCGCACACGCTTGTTCAAAACCTCAAAATCCAAGGATTCGATGCGCGCGAGTAACGCACTGTAGGTACGCACCAGGAGCCAAAGCGCCGGGCGACTGTCCTCATCAATACAATTTAGAAGTGTCGAGCCTTCTTCATACAAACTCCAAGCACGCTCCGCCTCAAACCGCAGTAAATCGCGTGCCTCGGAACTTGCCCGCTGCTCAGCAAAGCTTTGCGGCGAAACTCCAAAACGTTCCAAATCTTCGTGTGGAATGTACACGCGCCCCAACATGAAATCTTCGCGCACATCGCGAATAATATTCGTTAACTGAAACGCCAGGCCAAGTTTTTCAGACAGATCGAGCGCCCGCGTATCCTGAAAGCCAAAAACGTGTGTGCATGCCAATCCCACGGTGCCCGCCACTCGATAGCAGTATTGACGCAAACGCTCGTAGGTCGCATAGCTGCAAATCGTTAAATCCATCTCGGCGCCGGCAATCAGCTCATGAAGATAGCGTGCCGGCATTTTGTAACGGCGCATGGTGTCGACGAGCGCCGGAAGTATTTTATTGTCCAGCCCGTTCTTTTCGGCAGCATCCGCCGGCAAGTTTGAATTTATTTCCCCACGGTCTGTCGCAAGAGCCGTGTCCAAAGCGTTCCGCCACGTTGCAAGCCCTCGGCTCTTGGCGTCGACACTGTCGCTTTCGTCGGCGACGTCGTCGATCGCGCGCATGAACGCGTAGAGCGCAGCCAGCCCGTTTCGTTTGGGCTTAGGCAAAAGGAAAAATGCGTAATAGAAATTGCTATGCGATCGGCGAACAATTCGATTGCATTCTTCGTAGGATTGTTGGACATCCGAAACACTTTTGCTTGCGTCGCGACCGGCAAAGTCGGTCGGCTGCCCGAAACCAGATATGACCGCGCGGCCTAATAATAAGACTTGTCTCCCCTTCCCAACCGCGGGCCGGTGATGCAAGGTGTCAAAACCCATTTTCTCAATGGCATCGAGGACCGCAAGTCCGCCGCGGCTGAACATTTCCAGGTCTACGCCTAGACGGCGGTCAACTTGTTTCGCCAAGGGCATCCCTTCCGCGAATAGTATGCGCGTGCGCGCAATTAGATTTTCCATCAGGTTCGCATAACGCGCGTCAAAGCGCTTTTCAACAATGTCATCCTCAGAAATACCGCAAGCGGCGGCTTCGTCCAGCGGAATATAAATGCGGCCTTTCTCCACATCGCGTGAAACATCTTGCCAAAAATTTGCAAGCTGCAGAGCGGTGCAAGTGGCGTCAGACAATTGATGCCTTTGCGCATCGCTATACCCGCAAATATAGAGGACCAACCGGCCCACCGGGTTCGCGGAGTAACGGCAGTAGCCGAGCACATCTTCCCATGACGCGTACCGTTTCACGGTTTGATCCTGACGAAAAGCTTTCAGCAAATCCGCAAAGGGCTGTTTGGGAATATTCTTCGCCAGAATCGTTTCACGCAGCGCTATAAACACCGGGTGAGATGGTCGGCCCGAAAAACACTCGTCCAGCTCGCGTTCCCACCAGTCCAGCAATTCCAGAGCGCGCGCGGATTGCGGTATTTCGTCGCCCAAATCATCGGCCCACCGGCAGAACGCGTACAAATTATAAAAATGTTGGTGAAGTTCTTTTGGGAGGAGCCAGGAAGCTACGGTGAAATTTTCGTAATGGTGCGTGGCAAGCCAGCGTGTGTATTGCTGGGCCTCTGCCGGCGAACAAGCGCTCGGCGGAAGATTCTTGGCGATCTCCAGCTCACCGGGGCGCAGCATCAGGAGGGACATTTCTGGGTTCACGGGAACTGAACAAAGTCGAAGGTATAAAGACCCGCTCGGTCTTCACGGCCGAACGGCCAGCTTGATTTCACCGCTCCGTGATTTCATGCGCGCGAAGGCTTGCGGCAAATCCTCCAGGCGAATTTCCTCGGTGACAAAATCGTGCGCGGAAATATCACCGCGGCGAATCGCTTCCAGCGCTTCACGAATGAACCGTGGCGTGTGATGGAAGGGCGAAATAATTTTCACCTCGGCGTAGTGAATGCCTGCAGGTTCGATTTCAATGCACGTTCCAGAAGGCAGCCCACTGAAGAAGTTCACCACGCCACCGCGGCGAACCATCGCGAGCGCCTGCTTCCACGTAGCGGGATTTCCCGCGGCTTCCACAACGGAGTCGGGGCCGCGCTGCTCATCAGTAAGAGCTTTCACCGCCGCGGGCACATCCAGGATTCCAGTCACGTTCAGGGTCGCTACCGCGCCAAGACGCCGCGCCACCGCAAGCGGGGCCCCGCGCCGCGCCAAGGCAATAACGCGAACACCGCGCCGCGTCAACATGCGCACATATTTTAATCCGATTGGACCACACCCAATCACCACCGTCGTGTCACCGGCGCGCACTTCCATCTCGTGGATTCCGCGTAGCACGCAAGCCAGCGGCTCAACCAGTGCAGCACTTTGGTCATCGACGGAATGAGGAACTTCGAGCATATTTTCCGTTACGATGCGGCCCGGAATTCTCATGTATTCCGCGTAAGCGCCATTGTTGAAGAGCAGATCTTCGCACAAATTTTCCTGCCCACGTCGGCAGTGATAGCAACGCAAACAAGGCGCGGAATTTGCCGCAATCATGCGCGTTCCGATGCGCCATTTCGCGTCCACACGCTTGCCGGCCGCAGCTATGTCCCCTACTACCTCGTGACCAAAAATCGCAGGGGGTTGAATCATTTTGGCGTGGTAGCCGCGTTTCCAAACTTTTAGATCCGTGCCGTCCGTTAGCGCCAGTCGAACACGCAGCAAAACTTCATCAGGGGCCAGTGTGGGCACATCGATTTGCTCAATGCGCAAGTCTTCGCTGCCATACAGAACCGCAGCCGTCATTTTCGACGGTAGAACGATCCGCGGCGCGACGGCGCTGGTTTCGAAAACCGCGTCCGCTTTCTTTGTAGTCGTGATTCTCATGAGTGCGTGATCAGCACCTTTAAAGATTCCGCGGTCGGATGCGCCGCCAGCTCCAAGCCCTCTTGGATTCTAGCCAAAGGAAACCGGTGTGTAACGATATCCATTACCGGCAGTTTCTTTCTCAACACCAGCTCCGCCGCTGCTTCTTGGATGTCCACCGCAGCGCTATAGCTGCCTAATATTTCTTTTTCGTCGATTCCCACCGCCGCTGCCGGAAACTCAATTCTGGTGACTGGATCGTTCGCAGCGAACAACAGCACGCGCCCCCCAGGCCTGGCCGCCGCCAGAGCATCAATAACCACCGCCGGATGCGCTACCGCGACTAAAACCGCGTCAGCTCCTCGGCCTTCGGACCGAGCCTTAATTTCCTGTACTAGCTTACCACTTGTGGGGTCAAAGGATTCAATTGCCCCGAGCGCGATGCTCTTTTTGCGGCGAACCTCCATGGGATCGCTTGTGTAAACGCGGGCTCCCGCCAGCTTGGCCACCATTAAGAGTTGCAAACCAATAGGCCCGCACCCTTGGATGAGCACTGTCTCGCCAGCCGTTATTCTGGCCTTTTGCACCGCCTTCAAAATAGTGTTTATTGGCTCCAGAAACGTCGCTTCCTCGAAACTGACGTTGTCCGGCAGCGCGACGATGCCACGCTTCGCCACCCATGGCATGGCCTTAACGTATTCCCCAAAGCCGCCGCCATTCGGGGTAAAGCCTGCAGTCAAACCAGTGGTTTTATATTGCGGGCACTGGGAGAAAAGCCTTTTTTCGCAGTAATAACAATTTTCGCAAGGAATGTGGTGAAAACTCATCACCCGGTCGCCGGCTTTCCATCGCGTTACTCCCGCTCCAACCCGCACTACCGTGCCCGCCAGTTCATGCCCCAAAATTTGCGGTGGCGCCACATAACCATAAAAAATTTTCTTAATGTCCGTGCCGCAGACTCCGCATGCCGCGACCTTAATCAGCACTTCCCCTTCGCCGATCTCCGGGACGGGTACCTCTTCAACGCGTACCACTCCCTTTTCGAGGTACACGCCGGCACGCATGGTCTTGGGGATTGGCCCCAATGTTTGCCTGCCCTCGGTCATTGTTCGTGTTCCGCTCACTGCGTCGCCGCGCCTCCGGAAATCAATACTTTCGCGCTGCGTACGACTCCCGCTACATAAACATCCAGGAATTGGCTTAATCTCTCCGCGGCGTGCTTGCTCTGCTTGCCAAAACGAATCAACGCAGGAATGGATTGCGGCTTTCGCGCCACCTGAGATAGAACTCTCTTTAAACTCACGTCGCCAGAGTCCGTCGTCACCAGGTTAAAGTCGAGCGGCAAATCTTCATCCCACGCATCGCTTATTCCCCGGATGGCAATTATTCTTGCGCCAAAGGCAGCGGCCTCCGACAAAATTTCCCCGCTCTCCATCTCCACGGCGTCCGCGGTCTTCGCCAATTCCCGTTTCTCCACCGCGCTTAGCACCACATGGTCCGCACTATAGAAGCATTCCGCGATCTTGGCGCCCAACTCCGAAGCCAGGCTTGCTAACCGTCCATCGCAAACTACCGGCTTCTCCCCGGACCCTCTTTCAATTCGCCGCGCCGCCAGAACATCAGAAAGTTGGAAACCCGGTTTCAATGCGCCAGCCAGTCCGCTGGAGATGCAAACATCAATGTCTGAATCCCAAATTACTTTGGTCGCTTCCACCCACGCTTTTTTCCCGCCTATACCGGTGAGCAGCACTGCTACGTCCGCGCCTTCGATCCTTGCCATGTACAGTTCCATCCCGTCGCGATTCTGCTTCTCAAAATGACGAAGCTCGCGCCAGGGAGCGAATTCGTCATCCACCGCAAATGTAACCAGCACTTTCATGCCAGAAGTAAGATGCCTTTCTTCCAAACCACGCTACAAAAAGTTCAAGCGGCCCGCGCCTTGCTCATTTTCTTTACTCGGCCCTTTGAAACGTAGCCATTCGCCTCATACCACCGCACCGCGCGTTCCAACGCTGCTTTGACCGGTCCAGGCTCAAATCCCAATTCTTTCTTTGACCGTCCGCAATCCACAAACATTTTGTGTTGCGCGATTTTCACTCCCTCTACGGGGACGCCTGGCTCTCTGCCCACCAATCGCGAAAACATCGTCTCGATATACGCTACACCCAGAGCCACGCCATGCGGAATTTTCAAAGCTGGCGCGGGCAAACCAGTTATATTCGCCAGCATATCCAGCAGCTCTTTCAACGTTAAATTTTCCGCCCCAAGTAAATATCTTTCGCCATTTTTTCCTTTTTCCGCCACCAGCAGGTGCCCCGCGGCACAATCTTCCACGCCGACAAAATTAAGTCCAGTTTCCACGTAACCAGGCATTTTCCCGTTGAGAAAATCCAAAATAATTTTCCCGGTGGGAGTTGGCTTCCAGTCCCAGGGGCCCACCGGTGTCGTCGGCATCGCTATAATTACGGGCAATCCTGCTTTTGCCGCGTCCAATACTTCCTGTTCGGCCATCCATTTCGAACGTTTATAGTGGCCGATCATCTCCGCCAATTTCGCGTCGGTCGCTTCAGTGGGCAAATCCGGACGGTCCACAGCAATCGTCGCCACCGTGCTGGTATAAACCAGTTGCTTTACATCGGCGCGTCTAGCGGCCTCCAGCAGATTCTTGGTGCCGCCTACATTCGAGTCATAGATATCTTGAGATTTTCTAGCCCACAAGCGGTAATCGGCTGCAACGTGAAACACTCGGTCAATACCCTGCATCGCGCGGTCCAGTGATCCGGCATCGCGCAAGTCTCCCGTCACATATTCAAGCGAAAGGTCGCTGATGGCGCGGTTGCTGCTGGAGCTGCGCATCAACACCCGTACCGTTTCGCCACGCGCCACAAGTTGCCGGGCGATATGACTGCCGAGGAAGCCCGCCGCGCCAGTGACCAGAGTGGTCATCGCGCCCGCTCCCAGCCAAATTGTTGTCGTCGGAGAAACTTATTACCTGCGGGTGTGAGTGAAAGAGGAACCGTAAACCACATTCGAACTAAACAACCATCTCGCGTTCACGATTGGAGTAGAGACCGCTGCGCAAGCGGAATTCCTTTGGTTGAAATTTTAAAGCGCAATAGTCTTGTGTTTGGTCAATCTGATTGCGAAACCGCGAAAGCGCATAAACCGGGAAATAATTGCGGTAAAGATGATATTTCAAATAAAAAACGCCCGGAAAACCCGTGCCGGTGAAATCTTCTTCGGGCCATGAGCCGTCGTCATTTTGCCTGTCCATCAGCCAGTTCACGGCTTTGCCAATCGCCGGGTCGCCCGGCTCGGCGCCCGCAAGCAATCCGATCAATCCCCACGCGGTTTGCGATGGCGTGCTCGGTCCTTGCGCTTTGGTGGAAGGGTCATCATAGCTGAGCAGCGATTCGCCGAAGCTTCCGTCCGGCTGCTGCACCGCTTTCAACCACTGCACCGCTTTGCGGCAATATTCCCGCGTAGAAAGCGACACGGTTTCCATCGCGCGCAACACACCGCTGGTGCCATAAATATAATTCACGCCCCAGCGGCCAAACCACGATCCGTCGTCGCACTGGTCTTTGCGAAGGAAAGCCACGCCTTTTTGTACCACTGGATGATTTTCCGTCCAGCCAAATCGTCCCAGGCACTCCAGCACCCGCGCGGTAACATCCGCCGTCGAGGGATCGATCATCGCGTTGTGATCGGCGAACGGTATGTTGCACAGCAATTTTTTGTCGTTGTCGCGATCGAACGCGCCCCACCCGCCGTCGCGATTCTGCATGCTCAACAGCCACTGAATTCCGCGGCGAACCGCGCCTTCCATGCGCTCCGGGTCCGGATGTTTTACGCGCTGCAGCGCCATCAACACGAATGCCGTATCATCCACGTCCGGATAAAAATCGTTGCGGTATTCAAACGCCCATCCGCCCGGCTGTGCATCCTTATTCTTAACTTGCCAGTCGCCGCCGCCAAGAATCTGCTTGGACAAAATCCAGTCCGCCGCTTTCACCAGGTCAGGATGGTCCGCCGGCAAACCCGCTTCCTGCAACGCCACCATCGCAATACATGTGTCCCAAATAGGCGAGACACAGGGCTGCAGACGAATCGAATCTTTTTCTTCGATCTCAAACTTCGCGAATTCTTTTATCTCACGCCAGGTAAGAGGATCGTCCGGTCCGTGTCCCAGCGCCACCAGCGCAAAAATCGAATTCATCATCGAAGGGTAGATCGCCGCCAGCCCTTCAGTGCGCTCCATGTGCTCCAGCATCCATTGTTTGGATTCGCGAATCGCGCGGTTGCGCAACGGCTTCCATGGAAATTTCTCGTAAAGTTTTAGCGCCCGATCCACCGCCAAAAACACGTTCCGCCAGGAAATCAGCTGCTTGCCCCAGTCAAATGCCGCGGCTTTTTTCGAAAGATCATTAAACAGCTCGTCCACGCAGGCGCGTTCCGGCAACCGCCAATCCGGCCGCAATGCGCACAAAATTCCCATGGGAATCACGATGCCGCGCGTCCAGGAAGACATTTCGTAAATGTTGAAGTAGAACCAATTCGGCAGCAGCATCAGCTCCGGCGGAATCGCGGGAACCAGTTCCCAGCCCACTGCGCCAACCAGCGCCAGATAAAATCGCACATACGAGTTGGTATGTTCCAGCCCGCCCAAACGATGCACCGTCTCCCGCGCAAGTTCCATATGCGGAGCGTCGGGACTGTCCCCCGCAAGCTTCAACGCAAAATACGCTTTGGTGGTCGCGTTCAGTTCCGAAGGTCCGCCAGGGTAGATACTCCAGCCACCATTCGGCAGTTGTTTCTGCCGAACATAGTTAGCCAGTTTTTCAATACGCTCGGGAGTGTTCTTTCCCAACACGTACAGGTAATAAATATAGTCGGATTCCAGGGTGGAGTCCGCTTCCAGTTCGCCGTGCCAATATCCTTCGTCGGCTTGCAGCGACAACAAGTGGCTGGCGCCTTGCTCGATAGAAGCTTCTAATTTCTGCATCCATCGATTGACCCGCAGCGGCGCAGGTGCCGGAACGGTGGAGAGCTGCTCTCCGATGCGAGCGTACGACGCCATTCTTACTTTTCCCCCAGCATCAATAATCGAGCGAACAAAGATCTAGCGACCTTGACGCTTTACAAAATTTAACTTGTGTGTTGCCCAAGACTTATGGGGCGCCCACGCCAGGCCGCCTGCCACAAGTACTATCGCAGTACTAGTAAAGTATCTCCGGCTTAGCACCAGTGGTCAATCACTAAGATGCGTATCAATTACGTATCGCCACCTCAATAAAAATCTTATTTATCCTCTAACTTTTTTATCCGCGCAGCCAGCTCGGGAAGTCGCGAAAACCACGCGAACTGTTCCTTGAATTTTTCCAACGGCCGCGCCGGCGTGCCCCAAACAATTTGTCCGCTGCGAATTGTCTTACCGCCCAACACTCCTGCCTGTCCCCCGATGATTGCCCCGTCTTGCAGTTCGCATTGTTCGCCAAAGCCCGCCTGGCCACCCACCACCACGCCGGCGCCCACGGTGCAAGATCCCGAAAACCCTGCCTGGGCTGCGATTGCGGTGTGCGCGCCAATTTTAACGTTGTGCCCAATGTGGACCAGATTGTCGAGTTTGACGCCCTCGGCAATCCGCGTATCGTCCAGCGAGCCGCGATCGATGGTAGTATTGGCGCCAATCTCCACATCGTCGCCAATTTCCACGATTCCCTGCTGCGGAAATTTCCAATAACGGCCCTTGCCCTGTGCATAGCCAAATCCATCCGCGCCGATCACTGCCCCAGAATGGATCTCCACCCGGTTGCCAACGCGCACGCCCGGGTACAGTGTCACTCGCGGATGGATCCGGCATCCTTCCCCAATCCAACTCCCCGCGCCGATAACGCAGTGCGGGCCAATCTGCGTTCTCGCGCCGATGTGCGCGTCCTCAGCCACGACCGCATAAGGGCCGATCGACGCGTCCGGCGCCACGCGCGCCAAGGGAGCGATAATCGCCGTTGCATGAATGCCCGTGGCGATAGGCGCGCGTTCCATTAGGAGCGCCGCCGCATTGGCAAAAGCCAATTTAGGATTGCCGCTCCGCAGAATCGTTTTTCCCGCCCGCGCAATGCCTTCACCGACGCCTTCACCGGCGATCACACAGAGCGCTGCCGATGCCAGCGCGCGAGCTTCGTGCTTGCGCGACTCCACGTAAATCACATCCTTCGGGCCGGCGCGCTCTGGAGCTGCGACTCCATGCAATTCCAAACCGCCGTCTCCCTCAAGCTTTGCGCCAACTGCCCGCGAGACTTCCGCTGATGTTCGCATCATGTTTGGCTCCGCGTTCCGTGCATTTCATAAGAAATCGTAAAGCCGCGCTTCGCCCGGTGGACGTGTTTTCCATCGCGCGTGCAGCCACACCCACTGATCCGGATGCTGGCGAATAATTTCTTCAATGATTTTCGTGAAGCGCTGCGTATTCTCGAATACATCCCGTTCGGTGTTACCAGTGCTCACCAATTCCACCGGCGGCTCAAACCGCAGCCGGTATTTTCGTATGTTTTTGTCCCAATAGGCATACCCCGGCACAACAGCAGCGCCCGTGTGCATCGCCACCCGCGCAATGCCCGACGTCGCGCAAGCCGTTTTGCCGAAAAATTCCACGAACACCCCTTCTTCCGGCAAAGTATTTTGATCCGCAAGTATCCCCAGCGTTCCTACCTCTTTCAGTATCCGCAGCATTGTGCGCGCTGATTCATTTTTGAACACCGGTTTATTCCCTGAGAGCGTCCGGTACCCGTTGACCAGCGCGTCAATCCGTTTGTTGTCCAATGGGCGTGCCATGAAAAAAAGTGGAAATCCGTACAACGCATGAGCAAAGGACGAGAGCTCCCAAGCGCCAATATGCCCGGTAAGATAAATTACGCCTTTTCCACGCCGGCGCCCTTCCAGAAAATTTTCATGACCATCGAGAATCACAATTTGTTCGATATTTTTCGCGTTATATTTGGGGAAACGCGAGAATTCCGCCGCCATCCAGCCAAGGTTGCGGACCATTTTGCGGACGGTTTGTTTGCGCTGGTGTTCTGTCCATTCCGGAAAAGCCAGTCGAAGATTAAACAAAGCCGTTTTTTTCAGCTTGGGGCGCAACCAAAATAATATTCTTGCACCGGCAGCGGCCGTAGCGCGCGAAACCGGACGCGGTAAAATTCCAATAAATTTCAGCAGTACCCATGCCGCCGCAAATTCGCACCACTCTCTCATTGTTTGAAAACCATAAATATCAGCCGAGCGACAGTATGCAATTATCTTCCAGCTGACCGCCACTGCAAGTTGCGATTTGTTGCACTCAGCCGAATTCGATGCATTCTCCACTGACGTTTCTGCGCGTGAATGCTAGACTCATTTCTTCGTGAACCCGGAAAATAACCCATCAACCTCGGTGAGCAACCACGCCAGTTCCCTCCGCGTCGGGTGGACAGTCTTAATTCTCGTTACTCTTTTCGTCTGCTATTTCAGCCACCTTGGCGCCCTCGGCTTTGTCGGTCCCGACGAGCCGCGCTACGCCTGGATCGCCCGCGATATGGCGGAGTCCGGCGATTGGATCACCCCTCGCTTGTACGGTAAGCCCTGGTTTGAAAAGCCCGTCCTTTACTACTGGGGCGCTGCGGCCAGCTTCAAATTATTTGGAGTGAGCGAAGCTGCGGCGCGTTTGCCCAGCGCGATTTCCGCATTGCTTGCAACCCTCGCGCTCGCATGGCTCGCATGGCGGCTTTACGGGCCGGAAACTGCCCGCTGGTTTCTGCTTTTGCTGCCGACCACCGCCGCCATGATTGGCTTTTCTCACGCTGCTTCGACGGACATGCCCTTTAGCGCCATGCTCACCATCGCCATGGTCTGCGCGGCTGAGGTGATCGGTCTGACGCGCCCTTACAATTCTCCCGCAATTCCGCGGACGCGTTGGCTCGCTCTTGCTTTGCTCGGTTTCTTCCTCGGGCTGGCGGTCCTTGCCAAAGGTCCTGCTGCCATCATTCTTTCCGGCGGTGCCATATTTTTCTGGGCGCTTTTCACCAGGCGCTGGCGCGATGCCTTTCGTTGCTTACATCCCTTGGCAATTGCCACGTTTTGTTTTACAGCTCTTCCCTGGTACATCCTCTGTTCCAGGCGCAATCCTGATTTTTTCCACGTTTTTATCGTTGAGCATAATTTCCGGCGTTTCTTGACGCCGGAATTCCAGCACATTCAACCCTTCTGGTATTACGCGCCGGTTCTGTTGGATGCAATTCTTCCTTGGACCGCGCTCTTTGTCTGGGCCCTCGCTCGCGGCATCAGCCGGCTGTGGCAAGCTCAGCGGATTAGCGAATCCACCTGCTTCCTCGTTTGTTGGGCCGCTTTTTGTGTCGGTTTCTTTTCCATCTCGCGATCAAAATTGCCGGGCTATATTCTCCCCGCCATTCCGGCGGTGAGCCTCATAGTTGCTCATGCTCAGACACAAATTACCTCGCCCCGGCAGGAGAAATTCCTTCGTCTGAGCCTGTGGATTGCCGCCGCGGCTTTTCTAATGCCGTTACTTCTATCAGGTTTGATATCAGGTTTGGATCCTGGTGTTTTTCACCAATACCAGAATCTTGTCGTCGCGGCAGGAATTTTTTCGGCTCTCGTGGGGATGTCGAACGTCTTATTAGCCACCTTCTATTCGTCTAGTCAAAACGGCGTGGGTAGATTCGCGGCTGCGTCCTGCGTGCTGCCAATTTTGCTGGCAGTCGTCACCTGGAATCACTTTCTGCCGTTATTTTTTCGGTCGGACCCTTCCGGCCGATCGCTCGCCAATGACCTGTATTCCGCTGGCATTCCCCCGCAGCGTTTACGTGTGGGCGGAATCAATCGTGGTCTAAATTACAGTCTGAATTTTTATATGCGGGAAGAAATCAAAGCGTGGGACAAGGATCATCCAGTTGAGGGATATCTTCTGACCGGCACCCATGATTGCCGGCAATGGGTCTCACAGCCATTCGTGTGCCAACCGGTGCCATTCCCCAATACCGAAGGCAGGTTTCTTTACAAAGTGCTGCCTGGCCGTTAGCGCGTGACCCTTCCCGTAGCGGGCAAGTGCAGCAGGAAAAAACTCACCACGCGGTTTTCATACGCACGCTTGTCATCGTCGAGTAATCCCACAAAATTTCCGTGAGCGATCACCGCTTCTTCCCGCGGCTCGGGCGCGGTTTGAAACATTTGCCGCGTAATCGCTCCCAGTTCCGGATCGTCCGTCGCCTCGATAAAAAGTATGGGGACGCCTCTCTGCGCCTTAAAGCTGCGCGAAAGCGGTGGGACTGTCCGGTAACGATAATTTAGCCAATTAAAACCCGTCTCCGCTGAGCGAATCATCAACGGAAATCCGCCCACCCCGCTGCGCTCCACGCCAATTTTCACCATCTGTTCAGGCACGTCGTAAACGGAATCCGCCACGATCGCGCGAACGCGTCCGTCACTCTGCGCTTCACGAAGCGCCGCATACGCGCCCAGGTTATAGCCCCATAGCCCGAATCGTGCCGGGTCCACATCATCGCGTTTAGCTAGCGCATCAATGGCCGCCCGGACTTCGTCCGCTTCGCGGTATCCAAACGTAGTGACGCCCGCATTGCCTCCATGCGCTGCAAAATCAAACACAAAGACGTTGTATTGGTGATCCTGCAGTGCGGAAACCAAAGTCAGCAATTCTCCGCGGCTGGATTCATAGCCATGGCAAAGCACAATCGTGGGCGCGACGCGAAATCCCGGAAAAAACCAGCCCTCGCGGCTTCCCTGTCCTTCAACCTCAAAATTTACTGCGTCCGGCCGCCCCGGAAAACTTTGCATATTTATCTCAGAACTGCTCCGTTGCGGCTTAACAATGCGGAAAAGCAGGAAGCTGGCAATCGCGGCAGTGGATAGCACCGCAAAAAATGCCAGCGCAAGCACTGCCGTAAATAATTTGGTATACCACCGGGTTGGATAGCGAAGTTCGAAGAGAATAGACATTCGTTAGCTGCGCAAAAGGTGTAATTGCAGAAGCATATTACACAGACGGCGCGCGTCGCCGGCTGATTTTGACCCCTGCGATTCTATGTGCTGCAGAGTAACACAAGGAGTTCGTCGCCCTCGAAAGAAGCGCTTGGGAATGTGTCGCATCCGTATCGTTTATTCGTCCGGCTTTGGCAGCCAGGATGCCGAATCGGCTATGATTGCGTTTGAGCGCTGCAAGGCGCCTTCTCCGAGCCTATGAAGATCCTCGATTTACGACAGGTGACGGCCCAGCAAATGGAGCCCTTGCTGGTGGAAGAGACGCGTCATTGGCGTACGGAACTGCACTGGGATTATCAAAGCGCCGTCGAGCTAATCAAGCGCTTCATGGACGCCCATGCTTTGAACGGTTGCGTCGCTTTTGAGAATGGCGAAGCCCTCGGCTACACCTTTTACGTTTTGGAAGAACACAAAGGGCTGATTGGCGGGCTTTACGTTTCCCCGCGAAAAGAACAAGCGCTCATCGGCCGGCGTTTGCTCGAAGAAATATTGTTCTCAATGCGCGCCCTCCCGCAGATGTATCGCATCGAAGCGCAGTTGATGCCTTTTGGCGGACCCGTGGAAGAGCCGCTGCGCGAGCAGGGTTTCGAATTGCACAAGCGCCAATTCATGCGCCTTGAGTTGCAGGACCCGCACAACGGCCAAACTGGCGCCTCCAACGGCATGCGCCTCGATCGCTGGCACGACCGATATTTCGAATCCTGCGCCAAGCTGATCTACCTGGCGTATGCCAATCACGTGGACGGCGAAATCAACGATCAATATCGTACGCGCACCGGCGCTTTGAAATTCCTAAAAAATATTATTCTTCTCCCCGGATGCGGCCAATTTGTACCGGGAGCGTCATTTGTTCTGCGTCAGCCCGGCGGCGATGAACTCGTAGCCGCGGTGCTCACCAGCGAGGTTTCTCCCGGCGTCGCGCATACCACTCAGATTTGCGTGCTCCCCGGATTTCAAGGCAGCGGCCTGGGCCGCATGCTCATGCAGACATCCGCTGAGGCTTTGCGGGCTTTGCGTTTCCGCGAACTCACGCTGACCGTTACTTCGGGCAATCATGGCGCCGTCCACCTTTACGAGCGGCTCGGTTTCCGCACCATCAAAACTTTTACCGCTGGCGTTTGGCCTCGCTGAAGAAAAATTTCCGGCAGATTCGAACACCTAAACTGGATTATTCCTTTGCTCCCGGGATTTTCTTCCGCGCTGCTTCGAACTCGTCCCCAGGCAACCACTCCGCGACGCCCGGCGCTTCCGCGGCTTTCCATCCAAGCGCAAAACCAAATCGTGCAATCACCGCATCGCCCGTAAAGTCCATCTCTGGCCTATATTCATCGCTGGGTTGGTGATAACGGTGTTCCACGTAGTCCTTGGCTTGCGCTTCGCCCCATTGCACTGTGTGCCCTTGGAATTTTCTTCCTTCGTTCACGGAAAACGACGGGATGCCCACTCGCGCCAGGCTGAAATGATCGGAGCGATAGTAGTGACCGGCTTGAGGAAGCGCGTCCGGCCGTATCGTCAGTTTAAATTCTTTCGCGGTTTCCTCCAACAGAGGGTAAATCGTGGTGCGCTCCGCTCCGCTGACTTCCACTTCTTCCGGTTCACCAAGCGGCGGAACATCGTCGAAATTTAAATCCACCGAAATTTTTCCCGCGGGAATGGGCAAGTGTTTTCCCAAATATTCCGAGCCCAGCAATCCCTGTTCTTCCGCGGTCACCGCCGCGAAAATCACGGATCGAGGCGGCGCTTGTTCCACGTTGCCAAACGCTCGCGCCAGTTCCAGCAAAATGCCGCACCCGGTGGCGTTATCTGCCGCGCCGTTATAAATGTTGTCGCCTTTCATCTCCGGCACAATTCCCAAGTGGTCATAGTGCGCGGTGTACATGACCGCTTCAGCGCTCAGTTTTGCGTCTCTTCCGTCCTTCTTGGCCAGAACATTTCGCGAAACAAATGGCCGCAGTGCGCTGCTGACATGCGCCTTCAGTCGTACCGGCAACTCAATAGCTTTAAAATCCCGCGATTGTGCCTGTGCAAATAATTTGTCCAGGTCCTGTCCGCCCATTGCCGCAAGTTTTCGCGCAATTTCCAACTGTATCCACGACGCGGCGCGCAGCTTCGGCGAACCATCATTTTTCAAATAGGCTCGTTCCGTCCCCCAAGAATTTCGCACCACATCCCATCCATAGCTCGCCAGGTCCGTGCGGTGAATAATTAGCGTGGCAACTGCTCCGCGCCGCGCGGTCTCCTCGTATTTGTACGTCCATCGGCCGTAGTACGTGAGCGCTTTGCCCTTGAAAAATTTTGGGTCATCCGATGAAGGTTCATTCACGAAGAGCAGCGCCACTTTGCCCTTCAGATCAACGCCCTTGTAATCATCCCATTTGTACTCCGGCGCCGTGATTCCATACCCGACAAAGACAATCGGCGCATCAATTTCCGCGCTTTCCGTCTGACTTTCGTTGTTGGTGACAAATTCATCCAGATTTTTTAGCGCCAGCGCCTGCCCGCTCGCTGGCACCAGTTGAAATTTTGTGTCCGGCGAGGTTTTGACCCCGACCATCGGAACGTCCTGAAAAAAGGTTCCGTTCTCTCCCGCGGGTTTCAAACCGTACAAAGAAAATTGTGTAGCGATGTATTCCGCCGCAATATCGCCGCCGCGCTGGCCAGTTCCCCGTCCTTCGAGTAAATCACTGGCCAAAAACTTCACGTGCGCGCGAATTTTTTCTGCATCAATCGCGGGCCGAGGCGCGGCGGATGGCGCGACGGATTTAGGCAAGCCATAGGATTCTGGCACTCCCCTAAAACTACTTACTCCAGCCAGTACGGTCAGAGAAAAAACCCACAACAGTATTTTTTTCATAGTTTGTTCTTCTTGACCTTCGCGAAATCTGAATAAATTCCCAGAAAACTATTTCTTTACGCGATCCTTCAGCAGGTTTTTCAGCTCCGACATAAATTCCTGCACGTCCTTAAAATCCATATAAACAGATGCGAATCGCACGTACGCCACCTTGTCCAGTTTTTTTAGCTTGTGCATGATCAGCTCGCCGACTTCCGTAGTGGTCAATTCGCGCTCCGTGGCCTCGTGCACCACGCCTTCAATTTCGTCCACGATGCCTTCGAGCTTCGGTGTGGCCACCGGCCTTTTTTCGCAAGCTTTAAGCAGGCCCTGCAAAATTTTGTGGCGTTCAAAACGTTCCCGCCGGCCATCCTTCTTAATCACCATGTAGGGAATTTCGTCGATGCGCTCATACGTGGTGAAGCGCCTCGCGCATTTAAGACATTCGCGGCGCCGCCGGATTGCATCCCCAGCGCGTCCTTCGCGAGAATCGATTACTTTGTCATCCAGAAACGCGCAAAAAGGACATTTCACTCCGTTGATTCTCCTCGCCGGTTGGCCACCGGCATCCCCGCAGCGACAGTCCCCTGCGCCTCTTTTTCCTGCTCCGCGAACTCCCGCAATTTTCCCAACGACATCCCCTGGTGCAATAAAAAGGGCACACCCGCTAAACTGCAGCCAGCAAACGTCACCAGCCAAATTACCATCGCAGCCGCCACCGCTGGCTCACTTTCTACTCCGAACACTCGCGTAAACGCAAAGATCGCCAGCGCCTGCGACCCGCCCCCCACCGCCGGCAACTGCACAATGGATCCAACCAGCGTGAACGCCAACAACAGCATACAATCACTTAGCCGCAACTCCGCCAACCGCCCCGCAAAACTTCGCGTAATCAAAAAATACACCACCAGCACTAAAAACCAGTGAATACCAGAGTACAAGACCGCGCTCACCAAGTCTTGCCACGACCGTACCGTTTGAATTCCCCGAATGAATCCCAAAATAATTCTTCCCATTTGGCCACGCAGTCCCCCAACGGTTAGCCACCCGCCAAGTCGCCGCTCCAGCGCCGATGTGCCGTGCACACGCAGGTAAACGAGCGCCGCGACTGCCGCAACCAATCCGGCGGACAATAACGCCCCGGCTGTTCTCGCCGTTCTCTCCACCGTCGCCGCGGCCTCACCCGTATGCTCTCCCGACTTGAATACCAGCAATGCGATCGCCGCGATTACCGCCATGCTGCCCACGTCGAACAATCTTTCCAGCGCCCAAATTCCGAAAGTATCCGCGATCGGAATTTTTCCTTGCCTGGCCAGCAACACCGGCCGCACCGGCTCGCCCGGTCGCCCCAGCAAAAAAACCGCCGCAAATCCCGCCAGCGTCATTCGATAGATATCCCAAAAATTCGACCGCCCAACGTGTTTTTGAAATCTCTGCCACCGCAACGCCCGCACTGCGTAACAAACATAAATGGTGATCAAGGCAAGAATTAGATAGAAAGGGTTGGCTTCGCGAACTGCATTTAATACCTTTCCCCCGCTGAACTGGCTCGGACTGAACATCGCGCGAAAATGATAAAAAAGAAAACCGGCGCCCAGCACAATGCCCGCCAGCAAAACTATTTTTCTCGCCGAAAAACGCATAGGACGGTCAGCCTACTGGCCCAGCAAGCCCTCGTCAAGTTCGCGCCCCTGCTCAAATATTCTTCAGCACTCAAAAGAGGTTTTTATTCTGGGTATACCCACTGCGGCATCGGTCGCACTCGCACTCACCAGCACGGATTTGGTACCGGTACTTCGAACTCGATCTCGTAGCCGCGTGCGCCGCAACTTATTTTGTACCCTCGGGTTCAACAACTTAAGGGCCACTCCGAATGTGGCCGTTCGGTCCATTTCCGCCGTGGCCGAAGAACAGGGGAATAACATGAAGCCCTCTTTTTCCGGTAAATTTGCAGCGTCTTTCCTGTTATTTTTTGCCAGTCTTCTCAGCTTTTCAGCTACCCAGGTTCGAGCCGACGAAGGCGATCCTCCGACGCGCGTCGGGCGGGTCAGCGCGATAGACGGCTCTGTTTCGATTCAGCCCGGTGGCACAGGTGACTGGGGCGCTGCCGTCAGAAACCGTCCTGTTACCGTCGGCGATAAACTTTGGAGCGACCGCGACTCCCGCGTGGAATTACGCACCGGCCAAGCCTCCATCCACTTGGGCAGCGACACTGCACTCTCTTTTTTGAATCTGGATCAGGGCATCACGCAAATGCGCCTCAGCGAAGGCAGCTTGAATTTCCGCGTGCGCGAGCTGCGCGAAGGCGACCTTTACGAAGTCGATACTCCGAATCTCGCTTTCGTCGTCCGCCAGGCTGGCGCATTCCGTATCGATGTGAATGAAAACGGTGACTATTCCAGCGTAACTATCATTCGCGGCGAAGGCGAAGTGACTTCGGGCGGAAGCACCTACTCAGTGCGCAGCGGAGAACGCGCCGAATTCACCGGCATAGATCAAATTAACTACACAGTGGATCGCGCGCCCCGACCCGACGACTTGGATCGTTGGGCCGAAGACCGCGACTTGAAGGAAGATGACGCAGTTTCCGCGCGGTACGTTTCGCGCGACATGGCTGGTTACGACGATTTGGACGACTACGGCGATTGGCGCGACGTCCCCGAGTACGGCCATGTTTGGTATCCCCGTTCCGTCGAAGTTGGCTGGGCGCCCTACAGCACCGGTTCCTGGAGCTGGGTCGGCCCATGGGGCTGGACCTGGGTGGACAATGAGCCTTGGGGCTTTGCTCCCTATCACTATGGCCGCTGGGCCTATGTTGGCGGCGGCTGGGGATGGTGCCCTGGACCAATTTACTCTGAGCCAATCTATGGGCCCGCCTTTGTCGGTTTTCTTGGTGGCGGCGGTTGGAGCGTCGGGATAGGTTTCGGCGGCGGCGGCTTCGGCTACGGCGGTGTAGGATGGTTCCCGCTGGGCTTTGGCGAACCATATTGCCCGTGGTACGGATACAGCGGCAATTACCTCCGCAACGTCAACGTTGCCAATACGTATATCAACAACACTACAATCATCAACAACACCACCATCAATAATTACAACTATGCGTACGCGCACAACGTCAGTGCCGTCACCACTACAACTCACAACAATTTCGTAAATGGCGCGCCTATAAATCGCGGTGAAGCGCATCTCACCGCGGCTTCATTACGCGGCGCTCAAGTCACAACCAAGATCGCCGCCGTACCTACGAAAGCCAGTTACTTCGGCGGCGCAAACGTAGGCAAGCAAGTTGCGGCCCCGCCCGCTTCGGTTATCAATCGGCCTGTTGTCGCCCGTACCGCGCCGGCCCCCGCTGCGTCGCATATGCCCGTGCACACGGTAAGCGCGAGCACTTTAACGCCAGGAAGAGAAGCAGCCCGAGCTGGAAATTCTGCCGGAAATTCTGTGGTCGGCAGACCAACGAATGGTTCCAATCCTGCAATCAACTCACGTGGTGCTGCGTCGCCGAACCCTTCAATAGCTGGCAGAGCGCCAGCGTCGCAGTCGGCGCCGGTTACGCAGTCGCAGTCCGCACCGGGCAACGCCCGGCAACGCGAGTTGAGTTCAAATCGACCACCTTCTGCGACTCCGCATGCCGGACGCTCCACCGCAGGTTCTCCTGCGAACAACGGCCCCACCTCCAACGTGGCACCTCCGCGGACGTTTCCAGCACAAAGCCCAGCGCAAAACAACGCCCCCGTGGATCGTGGCCGTCCGAATGGAATAAACAACGCGGCGCCATCATCCAGCCGGCCAATCTCAACGAACACAAACCGGCCTCCCTGGGCGGGACCGTCGCGCTCAGACGTCGGCATGAACAGCGGAGTTGCGCCAAGAGGCTCGAGCAACCCCAACTACAACCGGCCAGCCATCAACGATCGTCCGGGCGCCACCACCAATGGCAATCGTTCGTATAATCCGCCAGCCCGCAGTACACCGAGTTACGACACCGGTTCACGTGGGAATAACTCCTACTCTGCGCCGCAGCGGCCGAGCTACAACGATTCCCGGCCTCCAGCGTCAAACGGGAATCGTTCCTACGCGTCTCCGCAGCGCAGCGCACCAAGTCCGCAGCCGAGGAGTTATTCGCCTCCAGCCCGCTCTGAATCCGCGCCACACTCCTACTCACCGCCAAACCAGAATTACTCGTCCGCGCCGCGAAGTTATTCTCCACCGTCGAGAAACGATTCGCGTTCGTATTCCGCGCCCAGCCGCGGTTACTCAGCTCCGCCACAGAATTATTCCGCGCCTAGCCGCAGTTACTCGGCACCATCAAGAAGCTACTCTGCCCCAGCCCCACCAAGCCGGGGCTACTCCGCGCCTCCATCCGCCCCTCATAATTCCGGAAACGGTGGCGGGCCTCGAGGAGGCGACCGAGCGCACTGATTTTTCGTCGACCAAGGCATGCAAAAGCCAGTTCTTGAAGGGGAGCTGGCTTTTGCGTGTCCACCGTCCGGAAATTCGCAGAGCCATCAGTGGCTCGCAACTCGGTCAAGGCATTGAAGATGCACACATTTGAGTACGCCGAACCATCAAACTGTTGCGATTGTCGTCATTGTCGACCGGCTGCAACCCTTGGTTCCGAGCCGTGTTCTACTCCTTGAGGATCAATAGCAGTTGGTCACACCGGGCCCGTAGCGTAACAAACTCAATAATGCAAAGCTGCCCAGCTTGAAAATGTCGAGGAGATAATGAGATGGTGAAAAAAGCAGCGCCGAAATTTATTGGTTTCTTGCTGGCGATTGGATTACTTTTCGTTCTGCCTCATCGAGCCGCCGCCTATGATTATAATGACGATCCTCCCAGCCGCGTTGCGCGCCTGGGCTACATTCAGGGTGCTGTATCGTTCGAACCCGCTGGCACCGAAGACTGGGTCGACGCGGAAATTAATCGGCCAATCACCACCGGTGACCGCATCTGGACCGACCAGGGATCTCGCGCCGAATTGCATATGGGCTCTGCATCCATCCACCTTTCGGGCGAAACCGGATTTTCCTTCCTCGATCTAAACGACCGCATCACGCAAATCCGTCTGACCGAAGGCTCCATCAACGTGCGGGTCAGAAGACTATACAGAGACGAAACCTTCGAGATCGACACACCTAACTTAGCCTTTACTATCTGGCATCCTGGACGATACCGAATAACCGTGGATCCAAATGGTGACACCACCACCATCGCGGTGCGCGAAGGTCAGGGCGAAGTAACCGGTGGCGGCGCGAACTATACTTTGTATGCCGATGACTTGGGCATTTTTCGCGGCTATGACCGGCTAGATGCGGTTATCGACGGCATCAACCGAGAAGACAGTTTTGATCGCTGGAGTTATCAGCGCGATCGCCGTATCGACCATTCCGTTTCTGCGCGCTATGTTTCCTCGGATGCCGTGGGCTACGAAGATTTAGATCAATACGGTGGTTGGCGTCCCACTCGCGAATACGGCACCGTTTGGTTTCCGCATGTGCAAAACACGAACTGGGCGCCCTATCGCTATGGACACTGGGACTGGATTGCTCCCTGGGGCTGGACTTGGATTGACGACGAGCCTTGGGGATTCGCTCCCTTCCACTACGGTCGCTGGATTAACGAACAGGGATCGTGGGGCTGGGTTCCCTGCCGGCCGCAACAAACCTACTACGGTAACGATTATGGCGGCGGTGTTTACGACCGAGGCGAATACGTACGACCCGTCTATGCACCGGCCCTGGTAGCTTGGGTTGGCGGATCCGGATTCTCCGTGAGCGTTGGATCTGGAGGCGGCGGTCAAAGCGTGGGTTGGTTCCCGTTGGGCCCCCGCGAAGTCTATGTGCCGTCCTACCCGGTCAGCCGCACATACGTGAACAATGTCAACGTCACCAACACCACGGTAAACACCACGGTGATCAACAACGTTTACAACAACACCGTGGTAAACAACACCACCACGAATAACACGGTAAATAACGTGAACGTTAGCAACGTCAAGTATGTGAACCAGACTGCTCCTAATGCCGTCACTGCCACTACTGCTGCGGCATTTACGTCGGCGAAACCCGTCGCCAGTAACATCGTTCAGGTGAGTGAAAAACAACTCTCGGTTGCCCCTGTGGCTGCAGTTGCGCCCCGCGTTGCGCCGCCCAAACAGGCCGTGTTGGGTTCAGGGCCGGCCGCAACCGCCAAACCACCCGCTACTGTGCAGGAGCGGCCCGTCGTAGCAAAAGTTGCTCCTCCACCTCCACCACCGTCGTTCGAAGCCCGCGCCGCCGCGATTCAACAGAATGGCGGAAAACCGCTGTCAGTTACCCAAGAGCGGCAAATTCAACCCGAGCCGCGTCAACAACAGGCTGCCGCGCCTGTTGTAAAAGTAGCGCCACCGGCACAAACTGCGGCGCCCCGCGTTGATAATTCTCCAAAATCCAGCATCCGTCAAAGCGAGGCTGCGCAGCCACCGCAGACCAGACCCGGTGGGCAGACTCCGCTAGCACCGCCCCAGGGCAATACCAATAGCGCAGCCACGCCGGCGAATCAGCCTTCGCAAAACAACGCCAGTCGACCGGCCGCCGCGCAGCCGCCCCAGCAGCAACAACAAAACACCGCGCCGCAAAACAACCCGAATCGGCCGCCCACGGCGCAGCCGCCTCAGCAGCAACAGAACACCGCGCCACAAAATAATCCGAATCACCCTCAAACAGCGCAGCCGCCGCAGCAACAGCAAAATACCGTGCCGCAAAATAATCCGAATCGGCCACCAACGGCGCAGCCACCTCAGCACCAAAACGCTACACCGCAAAACAACGCCAATAATCCTCCCGCTGCCCAGAACCAGCGGAACGATCGTCCACCCGCGCCCGCTCCAACGCGTTCGCCCGTGCCTGATCCAAAATTGGAAGAAAAACACCAGCAAGAGCAGCAACTGTTGCAGCAAAAACAGGATCAAGAGCGTCAGCGCGTGGAACAAGAGCATCGTCAGCAGCAGTTAGCGTTGGAACAGCAAAAGGCCAACGAAGAAAAACAACGCCAGGCACAGGCGGAACAACAGCGTCAACAGCAACTAAAGCAGCAGCAGGCGCTGGAACAGAAAAACGCCAACGACCAGAAACAACGTCAGCTTCAGCAGGAACAGCAGCGCCAGCAGCAACTGGCTGGGGAACAGCAAAAAGCCAACGAAGAAAGGCAGCGCCTGGCGCAACAGGAGCTTCAGCGGCAACAACAACAAAAATTAGTGGAGCTGGAACAAAAACACGCCCAGGAACAAAGGGCTCTCGAACAAAAACATGAGCAGGAACATCAGCAACAGCTGCAACAACAGCAGCAACAGCGTCAGCAACCTCCTCCACAACAGCAGCAACAACGGCAGCAACCTCCACCGCCGCCTCCGCCACAACAGCAGCAACGCCAGCAGCCGCCGCCACCTCCACCGCAGCAGCGACAGCAGCAGCCACCGCCTAAGCCTGATCCGAACAAGAAGCCCGATCCTAATTCGAACAACCGTCCATAACTTTTCTTAACGTTGCTTTTCCTGGGGCATCCTTCATACACGGATGCCCCGTTCTTTTACTCACGCGCAATTTTTGCGACTTAACGTCGATATGCTATCTTCGAATCATCCGCGTATGCCCGCCAAGCTGATTACCCCGGACCTTTTTCGCAAAGTGCTTTCGCAATTCCCCACCGGCGTTACTGTCGTAACCGCTGAAAGCGGTCCTGGCCAGGTTCATGGAATGACCGCAAATTCCTTCACTTCGGTTTCATTAACTCCGCCGCTGATTCTCGTCTGCGTCGATCAACGCGCCAAGTTACTCTCCTGCATCAGCCAGACGCGCCAGTTCGGCGTCAGCATCCTGAAAGAATCACAACGCGAACTTTCTCTTTATTTCTCCAAGCCCGAGCAAACCGACGAGGAGAATGAAAAATTAGGGATTCACTATAGCTGGACCGCCGAAGGCGTTCCATTGTTGAACGGCACCCTAACGCGGTTTGCATGCCGTTTGAACGAGGCCCATCCGGCCGGCGATCACCGCATTGTTGTGGGAGAAGTGGAATTCGCCGAAACGGAACCCGGCCAGCCCTTGGTTTTTTTTGACCGGCAATACGGCGGGGTTACCCAACGAAGTGTTACGCCACGAAGCGGGCAACACGAATAACCTGCATCAATTTCACAGATTGCCTATCGTTCAGAGTTCCCGGAAGGTCGCGCTGGAGGTTCGGCGGAATCCGCCATTTCTTTGCGGTGGCTCTTAAATTCACGCAGCGCGTAAATAGGCTTGTTTTGCGATTCGTAATACGTGCGCGCGCTGATCTCTCCCAGCAAGCCCATCGAAACAAATTGAATACCGCTCACAAAAAACGCCACCGCCAGCAGCATCAACGGCCCATGTTCGGTCATGATCGGGGTGTGGTAAACAAATTTGCTGATCGCCAGAAAAAACGCGATCAACAATCCCATCCCAGTGCCTGCCATCCCTAACAAGCCAAAAAACTGCAGCGGCCGTGTCGAGTAATCCAGCAGGAATTTCACCATCACCAAATCAAGCACCACGCGAATCGTCCGTCCAATTCCATAATTGGATTTTCCGTTCTTGCGATCCAAATTTGAAATGGGCACTTCGGCGATTCTTGCTCCATTCGAACTGGCCAACGCTGGAATAAACCGGTGTAACTCTCCGTAGAGTTGAATTTCCTGGAGTACGTCCCGGCGGTACGCCTTAAATGTCGTCCCGAAATCGTGCAAATCAATTCCGGAAAGCTTGGCCATAAGCCAATTCGCTACTCGGCTCGGCACTTGCCGCATCAGCCAGTGATCGCGCCGCTGAAAGCGCCATCCGCTGACCAAATCGTATCCTTCTTCAATTTTTTCCAGGAATCGCGGAATTTCTTCGGGGTCGTGCTGCAGATCGCCGTCCATGGAAATAACAATTTCCCCGCGAGCATGGTCGAAACCCGCTTTGAGCGCCGGCGTCTGTCCAAAATTCCGCCGCAGCCGCACCACGTTGACTCTATGGTCGTGCTCGTAAATGTCCGAGAGTACTTTGAAGGAATTATCGCGGCTGCCGTCGTCCACGAAAATCATTTCGTAAGGCTCCCCGATGGAGTCCATGACTTCGGTGAGCTTCATGTACAACGGCGGAATATTTTCCTGTTCGTTGAAGAACGGAATGACGATTGAGTACAGCACTGTTGATTCTGTTTTCATGCTAGAAATGCCATCGCCGGCAAATTCATTTTCACCAGCCACGCTAATTACAAAATTATGCCTGTTCCGCCAGCCGCCGATAGTTTATCAGGTGAATACCCCGTTGCGCGACAAAATTTCTAAGGCTCGGGTTCGTAAAAATTTCCAGCTCCGTTTGTCGCGACCCCTGCAGTCTGGTCGCCGACTTTTGCAACTCCTGATCCACATAGCCGGGGTGGCACATTAATTCCGTCGACCCTTCGGGAAGCGCCTTCAACAGCTGTTCTACACCTTGCAGCGTCAAATGGCCGGTCTGCGCGATACCGCAAAAATAGTCGGCGGTCGAAAGCCCCGAGCGGGAAACTTTCTCGCGTGCGTCGGATGCCAACAGCTTGAGTCCCCGAGCTCTCGCGCCTCGCCGCACCGCTGAAATACTGGAGCTGGAGCCCGACGCAAGCGCCGATCGCAGCGTCGACGCTTCATGAGAAACGCGAATCGCGGGAATCTGGTGCCGTTTCGCCAGCTTCAGCGCAATTTCAAACAATCCCGGCAACATGTGCACGTGTTTGTGGCCGTCAAGGTGCGTCGGTGAAATTCCCGCGTCAATGATTTTCCTGATCTGCGCCTCCCACTCCAGCTCCACTTCTTCCAGTGTAAGTCGCCGCCGCGTAAGCCGAAACAACAAATTTCCCGGGCTTCCGTGCAGCGCCCCTCCTGCGTCCAGCAGACTGCCTATTTTCCTGGCCTCGGCTACCGGTAAACCGTCGCTCAGATTCAAATGCACCCCCACGCCCAGCTGCGGGGACTTGCCCGCTAATTCCAGCGCCGTGAAGAGCGCCGCGCCATTCGCCAGCAGCGACGCGCTGGTCACCAGCCCATTCCGATGGCATTCATCGATGCCTCGATTCACTCCATCGGTCCAGCCCAGGTCATCGGCGTTGACGATCAGACTCTTCATGTCTCCTTTGTGCTTCCCGAATCGCCGCAATACTGCCCATTGGTACAGCTACTCTTACGCGTGCGCGCTCTTTCGTACCATTGACCCCATCAGACCCCAACTCTAGCATGGTGAAGAAGAGGACCGAATGCCCGTATCTCTACATGAAGAAAAGCCAAAGGGCGCGCGCCACCAGGAAAACCGGCGCGGCCGCAGGATGAATTCCCGCGTGCCGGTCCGTCTCGAATGGGACGGCGAAAGTGGCAAGCGCGTACAAGTTGAAGCGCATACGCGAATCGTGAACCCCTACGGCTGCATGGTGGTACTCGCGGAATCACTTCAATTGGAGCAGCGTATCGCTCTGACCAACCTGGCTACTAACACCAGCAACGCATCGTTAATCGTTTGGAAAGGCAATCCGCAGCCCAGCGGCGGCTGGGAATATGGGTTGGAACTCGTTGCCCCGGACATGGATTTTTGGGGACTCGACCTGTGAGCATTTTACCAAAAGCGAATTCGGGTTCCGCCCCGCACGTCGTGAAGCGCAGCGCGACAACCGTGCGCACGCAAACTGCCGAGGAGCGTCGCCGGGCGACGCGCGTGATGCTGCGCGTAACTATTCTGGTTTACCCGGCTGGCAAGCCTGCTCCAATTCAGGCCACTACAATGACCGTTAGCGAAAACGGCGGCATGCTTGTTATGCGCGAGTCGTTGCAGATGGGTGTCAAGGTTACGCTGGAGAACCCGCGCACACAGAAAAAAGTAGAAGCCCACGTAGTGCGAGCTTCGCAAAGCTCAGCGGATGGAATGCAGGTGCCTGTGGAATTTGATGCTGCCTCTCCAAACTTCTGGGGAGTGTTTTTCCCGCCCTCGGCGAATTGACTTTATTCCCTACAATCGATTAAGCCCAAACCTGCTCGCGCTTTCTTCAAATGTACTCTGAAACGAAGTTCGTCCTGACTAGCGCACCGTCACCACTGTGCTACCGCTTGACCCCGCATAATTCGCGTCTCCGGCATAGGCCGCTGAGATTGTCCTCGTCTGACCGCCGCCCGGGCTGCTGCTAGTGCTGCTGCAGCCCACAATGCCTGCTGCCAGCAACGCAAAACAAATCACTGTCGCATACGCGTAAGCCCGGCGATGTTCCGCACCCCTGCCCAGCAGGATCCATAAAGCAAGCATCACTAATACCATCGTAACCGTTGCGATCAGCGGAAGCGCCGGAGTGCCTGGTCCGCGGCCGGGCGAAGCAGGCGGATACAGCGCCGACAGTGCGGTCGTAAGCGTCGCGGTGCAATGCGCGCCAGTAGTTCCACTGAACCCCACTGGAGTACACGTTACAGGCGCGGAAAGATTGGCAGTGCCATTCGTGAATTGCACCGTTCCGCTCGGTCCCGCACTCGAGTTGCTTGAGGACGATACAAATGCGGTTAGCGTCACACTTCCGCCGGAACTGACCGTGGCCAGGTTCGAACTTACCGTGACTGCGGTAGTCGCCTTCGAAATGGTCAGCGTTAAGGTGTTCGAAGTTGCTTGCGCGTTGTAACTGTTGTCTCCCGAATATGTCGCAGTAATTGGATGCGTGCCCGCGCTGAGTTGGATCGGTAGATCCTCAACGAATCCACGACTATTCAGGTTTGCAACATTCGATGGATTTGGCGATGGCGCATTTACAGTGGTTGGAAAGTCTTTAAGCGCGGCGCCGTTGTCAAGAAGTGTCACCGTACCCGATGGGCAAGTAAAAGCAATCGCGCCGGTAGCTGCAGTCTGGCAAGGTTGCGAGCTTTGATTTTGCACATCGATTCGCAGGAAGTAGGGAGAGCCATACGGTACCGTGGTCGGCGAGGTGGTTCTCGGAATATTTGCTCCTATAAAGCTAACCGAAATAGTGCTGTTCTGTTTGCTCACCGTAACCGCGAGCGGCGCTGAATCGCTCGCGCCAAATGTTCCGTCGCCGCCATAGTGCGCAATGACCGAATAGCTGCCGCCGGGCAGAAGCGTGCTGGCAAAGTTAAACGCGCCTCCCGACAACGTAGTCTTGTCTATAGCCTGCCCGGTGGTGGTATTTTCCAGCACCACCAGACCCGTGGGAGTGCCGCTTCCCGAAGTCTTCGTAACCGTTCCACTGAAGCTTACCGAAGCATCGACAGTTATATTCACGGGCGTCGGCGTCGAAGAAAGTGTAATAGCAGTGCCAAGCGTTGCAGGTGTGGCCCAGTTGGAAATCAGGTTGGCAACGTTTACCGAGCCTAGGCCCGTCGCGAGATCGTAGCCCGTGGTTGCCGCGAAAGCCACATTGCCCCCGGAACTCAACACGCCGAATCCCCCTGAACTCGTCTTGCTGCAATTCAGCGAACCTCCCGGACACGGCACTGCATTATTGCCCTTGGCAATGTCGTTAAACACGCAAGTATTAGGCAGAGTAAGCGACGCAGCGTTGCAGCTTGCGAAATTTTCCTTTTTGCCCAGCGCGTAAAGTCCGTAATTCGCATTTCCTTGACGCTGGCCTGTTTTCTGGTTTATCAGCGCCATAATGCCCGCAAAGGAAGGAGCGCCCGCCGAGGTTCCACCGATCGCTTGAAAATCGTGATAGGGAGCGGTGCCGACGAACTTGCTCAGATTGCACCCCGTGTCGCCCGGAATATTTCTATCCGACTGGCACACAATATAAAAACTGCGATTCTGTCCGTCGCTGGCAAAAAGTGAAATATCGGGAAGATCACGCGCGGAGTCGCCGAACCCGGTTTGCCAGCTGGGCTTGGTGGTATACACGCTGCTCGGTCCACCGCTTCCTGTGACGATGTTCAAGCTGGCACTCGTACTGGTCACCGTATCGCAACCGGTAATTCCGGTCGAAGCGCAGGAATCATTCCACGGAATTTCCGGGATATAGCTTTTCGCCGAACCTTGACCCGGCTGCGCGTTGGGCGCCGCGTTCCAGAAAGTGAGCGGATTAGGCTGATCAAAATCCGTGCCACCCACGGCCACGTTAAACGGCGTGGAAGCCGTGCCGCTAACCGCTATCCCTTTGGTGGCGGCGCTCACGGCAAAGGGATTGTCGCATCCGGCTGCCCCGTTATCACCGGCAGCCACTACCACCGTAATTCCTTGCGCCGCGGCTTGCTGCCAAAGCGCATTTTGGAATGCATTGCCCGCGGTGCCGAGAGCGCTTTCGCAAGATCCATAGCTAATGCTCATAACCCCAGCCAGATTGTGATCCACGATGTACATGGAGGACGCGTCGATACCATCCATTGCATCCGTTATAGTCGATTGCGTGGTCACGAAGATGATCTTGGCACCCGGAGCGATGGCCCCGGACCATTCCACATCCAAATCCGATTCACCCTCGTCGCCAGAAATTAACCCCGGGTCGGGACCGTTGAGAATAATCTGCGGGTCGTTGGCCGGTAAGCCAAACACCGTACGGAAGTCCCGAACATCCTGAATATTGATATTGGAACGTCCAACAATCGCGATGTTTTGCCCCGCTCCGGTGTACGCGGATGGAATATTGTAAATCTTTGCGAAATCAGCCGGCCCCATGCCGTAAAAAGTTCCGTTTACATCAGAGTACGTAAATAAAGGCTGCACTTCGCCACTATTAATATTCCTGCGGAATTTTCCGATGCGGTGCACGAACGGCTTCTTGCGGAAATTGTGCAACGAAACGATTCCCGCAACCACCGGACGCAGCGCGGCGGGTATTTGCGGGTCGTCAAGGTTGGCGAAATGTTCGTTATCGTTTACCGCGAACCGGTGCAGTTCCGTGTGAAAAGCCTGGCGAACCTGCGACGCGTTTCCGGAAAACTCGATAACCGTTCTGCCGGCCGAAACTTTGCCAATCGAAAATCCCTGCCGCGTAAGCCAGTTGTTCACCGTTTGTATGTCCGCATCCGAAGGACCGTACTCTTTGCCGAATTGCTCAGGCATAAGCCAGGCGTGGAAATGCGGCGACCCCGCTCGCTGCTGCTCATCCATCAATTGCTGCAGAGCTTTTTCTTGCTCCGGGCTGCGCTGCAGCAGCAGCAACATATGGTTGAGAGGCTGCGACTCGTCAACCGGCCCGGCATCAAATTCAGCTCGCGCAAAAGGATGCACGTTGCCGGACAAACGCACCAAATTCGCGTCATCGATATCTTCCGTGATGCGGTCTGGAACACTGCGTTGCGCGCTCGCGGGTTTTTGCGCGTGCGCCGAAGTGCTCAAGAAAAAGATGCCCAAAGAAAAGACATTTCCACTCAACAGAAATAGTTTAAGAAATTTTTTGGCGCGCAAAGTCATGCCTCCACCCCATCGCAGCGAATGTTTTTCCAAGCCAAGTTTCGAGGACCTGCAGAACGACCGAGGGGAAGGGACCCCAGCCAGAAAGTCTTAATTCCCACACATAGATGCAACAGCCTCCTGGAAGGTTTGCTCCGCCTGGGTGCAGTGTCCGGGAAACAAAGTGGATACAGTGTGAGAGTAATGACTTAGCTAGGATACAAGAACTCTACCTGCTCAAAAAGAGCGCTGAGCCATGTTACAAACAGCTATCCCTGAGCCGAAAAAGTCCTACTCAAAACGAAAAACACTCAGATCCACATTTCCCCCTGACAGAATGATTCCAATCTGGGCCTTGCCAGAACTATGCGTGGTCGAACCTTCTCTACTTCCAAAAAGCGAAGCCACCCCACTTGGTTGTAATAGCGGCGCCAGCGCGATTGCGCTCGATGGTTCGACAATCATCTTCATGCGCTCCCATATGAGACGCGTTGCGGCCACGATTTCTTCTTCGCTGACCAGAAGAATCCGTTCAAGTTGTTGACGAAGTATCGCGAAGGTGCGCGGCGCAAGTGACGCGCGTAACCCGTCAGCAATCGTGTCGCTGGCTTCCTGCGTCTGTAACGTTCCCGTGGTCATCGAGCGATACGCATCATCCGCGCGACTGGGCTCGCAACCAAAAATACGCACACTTGGCGCTACCCCTTTCGCGCCCAGGCAACTGCCGCTCAGAAGTCCACCGCCGCTCACCGGCGCAAGCACCGCTTCAATCTGCGGGAAGTCCTCCAGCAGTTCCTTCGCTGCCGTCGCTTGCCCTGCGATAATCAGGTCGTTGTCGTAAGGATGAATCATCATTGCGCCGGTTTCGCTTTGAATTTTAGCGGCTGCGGCGGCCCTGGCGGATACCGTAGGCTCGCAGAAAATGATTTTGCCGCCGTAAGATTCCACCGCGCGGCATTTGATTGCCGAGCAATTTTCCGGCATCACGATCCAGGCTGGAATATTGCGCCAGCCCGCCGCACATGCAACTGCCGCGCCGTGATTGCCGCTGGAATGCGTAATAATTCCCCGCGAAGCTTCCTGGTCAGTCAGGGAAAGAATCGCGTTGGCCGCTCCTCGAATCTTGAAGGAACCAGTTTTCTGAAGATTTTCGCATTTGAAATACAACGCCGCGCCGGCAATTTTATCCAGCGAAGCGCAGGTGAGCACCGGCGTGCGGTGAATTCGCGGCGCAATTCGCTGATGCGCCTCGGAAATGGATTGCCAGGCAGGCGGGACAAAAACCGAAGCATCGATCGCGGGTGTCATCTGTGTTTCATGCCAAAGAATCAAAATAGGATACAGCGAAAAGTACCGGATTCGGCCCCAAAATAAAGCGCACGCAAAATTTTACCGTAACCGCGGAGTACAAAGCTGATACTCAACCGCTGGGTGACTTCGCCAGCGCTGCGGTGTACACTGGCACCTGTAGAAAGTGCCCCCGTCTACCCTTTCCACAATGAGGATTCCATATGGAAAGATCCGAACGTAGACAATTAACCCGCTATTCCATCCGCACACCGCTGCGCTTCAGAGTGTTGGGCGTCGCCGCCGATAAGACCGAGCATTTCACCGAAGCCATGGATATCTCCAGCGGCGGATTCTTTTTCGCTACCTCCGCGCCCCTTCAGGTCGGCATGCCCATTGAAGCGACCATTCGATTGCCGGTCGAGATTACCGGCGAAAAACCCAAGGATACTCGTTGTACCGCGCGCGTCGTGCACGCCCGCAATCAAGCCTATGGAGACGGTCGATTCGGATTCGGCGCGGAAATCGAAACATTTATTACCCAGGGCGTGGCCAAAGCCTGAATTATTCTCCGGCGCCAATTCAAAATAAAGCTTAGCGCCTGACGGTGGTTTTGGCGCTCCCCACATTTTCAAAACGGTCGAACACTCGCACCGAAATGGTGTGCTCCCCGGGACCGAAATCCGGCAGCGTGAAATCATACTTCTCCGTCGGCGCATCGCTGATCGCCCCGACCGGTGAAACCAAAGTCCAGTCCGCGCTGTCCACACTGTATTGCGCTTTGCCAATGCTGCTGGCGCCGTCAACAGCCGTAAAACGAACCTGCACCCCCGCGTGTTCCCCGCCCTTATTAACCACCGCCTGAAAATTTTCAATCACCGGAGGAGTATTGTCGATTTCAAACCGCTCGCTTTCCCGTTCCGCTTTCAACGCCATCGCGGGTGGATTGGAGGGCGAATCGCTCGCGACAATTTTCAAATAATAAGCGCCGTCGGGCATCGTCGCGGTATCCCACGAAAAAAACTTTTGCTCCAGATTATCCTTCAGCAATTTCCATTCGTGTTCCAGTTCCCCGCGATAAAAAACGGAGTAGCGCAATTCGTCATCGTTGTCGTCCCGCGCGCCCCAGAGCACCGACTGATACCCTCGCTGCGCAGTTCCTTGCGGCTGCAAATCAAACCTTGGCGCACTACCGCTTTGCTGCGAACTGATTAATCCCGCGATTCCAGATTGCTGCGGCGTCTTCAAATTAACGCTGGTACCCTGCCCACTGATCAGCCCAACAGGAAGTTGCGCGCGCACGCCAGGATCCTGCAACGCAATGCTTTCAATCACCGGCGCCACATTGTGCGGCAGGTAAGCCAGCGTTACCCAATCGATCCCGTCGCCCGGCCTGCCCCCGTGCAGAATCGCTTTCCATTGCACAAATCTCGCCGCCGGAACTTCCACGACGCTTCCCGATTTGGAGTATGGCCCGAACCACTTCGACCATTCTTTTCCCGGATCTTCGGTGTTGCCGGAGCGAACAAAAAATTCCAGACGCGGCTCGCCCGCATTCGGAGAATTTTTTGCTTTTCTTTCCACTGTCACCGGTGGAGGACTCCACCATTCCAGCCGCCCCCACTGCGAAAATAGTTTCGCATCGAACGAAGCGGTTTCAAATGTGCCTTCTGCTTCAAAATCCGGGCCAAGTGAATACACTTTGCCAGGATTTGCGCCGCACAGAAAAACTTTGCCGCTGCTGTTCCGCGCAATGCTCGTGATTTGCGCTGACCCGGCCTTGGCAAGCTGCGCATAAACACCGCGCCCGTCGATTACCAGCAACGCCCCGTTTGATCCCGTGCCCGCCAGCAACCTGCCATCTGGTCCCAGTCCAATGGAATAAACAATTTCGTCGCGCGAAGACCACAGCTCTTCCGGGACGCCATCCGGCGAGATTCGATAGATGTTGCTCGAGAGCGCCGAAGGAAACGTGGCCAAAGACGGCTGGCTCTGAGACTGCGACGCGGTCCCGCCAGTCAGGTTTGTGACTCCCTGAATATTGGAAATAATCGTCGCCGTCGATTGCGCCCCGGAGTGTTGTTTTTCCCCGATGGCCGCAGCGTAGATAGCGCCGTTCGGTGAAATAACCAGTGAAGTCACCTCTCGCTTCGCCGTTTCATAAAGCACAAAGCCCGACGCGCTTGCAGCACCAGCAGCCGAAGCACCTGACGCGGAAGTTGTGGCCGAAGAACCCGCCGTGCTCGCCTCTTTCGTAATCCGAATCACGCGTCCGCTGGGTTCTGTCCCCGCAATAAGATTGTTTTTTGTGTCAAACGCCAGCACGCGGATATGTGCTTCGTCACTGGTATAAAAAACATCGCCCTTGCCGTCGGGATTTACCGCAAACACCTGTCCTTTATCCCCAGTTGCGATGTACAGCGTTCCATCCGGCCCAAACGCAAGATCCCAGATGTATTTGGTCTTCGGTTCAAAGAAAACAGTTTTTTCTCCGCTCGACGAAACGCGATAAACCTTGCCATCCGGAGAAGTTGCCACGTAAAGCTGTCCGCGGCTGTCGAAAGCAATCGCTTGCGCCGCGAGATCGCTGGACTCAAACACTACCGACGGTTTGCCTTTGGAATCGAACCGAAATACTTTTGCCGGAGCGCCGCCGGCCGCGAACAATGTCCCTTTCGCATCGAGCCGCAGAGACCACAAATACGAAGTATCCGCATCCGCCAGCAAAGTAAATTTTGGCGCAAGTTCCAGCCGGCCGTCGCTGCGCACTGCTACCCCATGCGCGGTGCCGCGAAGAAATTCCTCGAAACCAGATTGCCGCCACAAACGCGTGTGCTCCGCGTTTGCGCCCGTCCCGCCACTCGCCAGCGCCAATATCAGAAAGAAGCAACGCCGGCCACGCAAAAGAAAGAAGCGCTGGCGCAACACCGAAAAAAGAGCCACGGGATCTGCACCTTTCATCGTCCGATTAAGAGAGTTTCGATTACAGAACCAACCGCAATCGACTAGCGCACTGCCAGATTGAGCGAAATGACGCCGGACACCGGCCCTCCCAGCGCAATTGCGGATTCGCTGGCCAGAGATTCGCGAAGAACTTGCACGCTCCCCGGCGCGGGACGGCCGTCAACAATGCTGATTTGCGAGAGTGGCGCGTTGGGCAATTCTTTGTCGTCCCACAGAATCGTCGGCGAAGGAACGAACAAGCCCACGTAAACGCAATCGTTTCGGCGCTCATGGTTCAGAAGAGAAATCAGTTGGTCGATGCCCACGGAAGCTCCCGCCCCCGGTACCATGAATCCACGCGACGCCCGGTTGAGCAAATCTGCATCGCTGATCAGCACGCGCAAGTTGCTGCCGCGAACCGCTTGCTCCGGAACGTGAAGGGTTGCGTCCGCAATTCGTGGAGCCCCGCGATACGGGCGCAAACGCACGCGCACGCGCACATTTTCTCCAGGCGTGGCTTCGCCCTTTTCCAGCCACGCGCTCTCAATGGTGAATGACTGGTGGCCAGACGCGCTTTCCACTCGCAACGAAATGTGGTCCACCTCGGGTCGCTCGTAAATATTCGAAAAAAGTTTTGCAAAAGTGTTTTGCACGTTCAGCGCGATCGGAATGCCATCCGGCCCCAGCGAGTCCCCTGGAGAAAAAGTATTTTCCAGTTGCACCGCCGCGTGACCGTGCAGAAGTATTTCCCCGGTCATGTGCAGTGTGGTTCCTTCGCCATAAAGCGAATTTTGCGTCAGTCCATTGAACGTCGTTAGCGCCACCAGAAGCGGCGTCAGCTTGGGATGGTTCACCAGTTTAAAATGGAGTTTCTTTTCGCCACTCGGCGTAACAAAAGTGATATCCATCGGAATCAGCGCGGGCGGCGGACCGAGCGTCCCGGTTACCGCCGTCAAATGGTCGCCGGTAATTGTTCCAATGGAGCCGCCGACATTAACAATTTTCGTGGAAGCAAGATCCGACGACAGCGTCGTGATCACCCGGCTGCGCGCCATCGGCAGTTGCACGTCGCCTAAACTCAAAAAGGGATGCCCGCACAAATACACGTGGTCCCCTCGCACCGCCGTCACCGTGCACGCGGAATTTATCGACGCGTCGCCCTGCACCAGAACCATTCCCGCCATGTCGCCCGCTTGCAGATGGCTGTCGTCGGGTCGAGCGGGCGCCGTTCCGCCCTGCGCGGCCACAAAACCAAAATTTTGCAGCTGTGGCGCGAACTGCTGAAGCGTCGCTGGTTGAAATCCAGAGAATACCAGCGGGGTTTCAATCGGCTGAAGCGCGGCACCGCTCCCGAGTCCAGTAAAGCTCGACGAAGATGTGTTACCCGTAACCGGCCAGGACGATTGCCCTACCATTACATCCGGAGGAGGCCGCAAAATATCCTCGATCGGCGTTACTCCCGCAATCGGCTCCTTCGTGAACGTGCCCAGCTTCAGCGAGAGCGCTCCCGCCAGTTTGCCTTCAAAATAAACCGGGCTGCCGCTCATCCCAGCTACGACGCCGGTATGCTCCACCTTCGTGCCCACCAGTTGCACCAGGATGATGGACTGTTTCGGACCCATGAAATTATCCATGACCCCGAGCACCACCAGCTCGAACTTTTGAACCTGATCTCCCTCGAAAATCGTAAACGCGTAGCCGCGCATTCCGGCATGGATCTGATTCAGCGGAATAATTTCTGTGGATTGGCCAGCCAGGGCTTGGGGGGAACCACAACAAAAGGCAGTCAGGAGCGCAAGTGTGGCGAAAACAACGGTAAAGAAGCGCGCGCAACCTCTAACCGGGTGAAACGGGGCCCTGTCCGTAAGTCTGTACATGCGTACCTATAATACTTCGCTAGGTACGGTGACGCAATCCAACTAACGGAGAGCCGAAAATAGGAGGAATAAGCTAGACGTACTAGGCCAGAAAACAAGAGGTTTCGGCTTAGTCCATGCCGTGCATCGGGTAAATTTTGTCGAGAGAATCCTGGTAAGGATACACATGCACCATCCAGCCGAAAATAGAAGGCTGGAATCGTCCGCCCGCCGCTTCGCACGCGTCAGACGTCGCGATGGAGCCTTTGAGTCCAAATTTAGACCAGTTCGCGGTGCGATATTCGCTCTTTGGCGGCATGCACAGGTTCGTGTGCAGATGCCACGTCGCCACGCTCAGGGGAACACGCTCGTTCAGTTGTTCTTCGGTGGCGCGTTTCGGCATGGTATACATCGCGCCTACCAGTTCATAGCCCGCGGAAGTTTTTTTGTACAGCAAAGACGTCGGCCGCGACGCATCGAAGCTGAAACCTTCCAGAAACCCGTTCCAATAATTTGTAAAGTGATACTCCGGCTGCGCAACATTCGGAAGAAAAATTTTATAGCCGTCGTTGAGCGCCACGTGATAATCCCGGTACTTTTCGATGCCCTCGCGCAGTTGCTCGGAAATTGCCTTGGCCCGCGCAATATCCTGATCGTTTGACTGCCGCATGGACGTCATCTTCATGTGCAGTTGATGCGCGTCGGAATGCGCGCCGGTCATCTGCTGTACCGCGGATTTCTCATTCAGCTTGGCGTCTTCCATCTCCATGCCGGGCATATCCGCCATTGAGTGCGATGCGGAAGCGCTTTCTTGCTCCCCTTGCGTCAAGGCAACATTCGGAGGACGGTGACCAGGCATCGCGGCCAGCAGCACGGTAACTAGGAAAAGTGCGCTCAGAACCAGGCCGGTTCTGCGCAAGATGGATAAAAATGTTTCACCCGCTGTCATTACTGATCTCCTCGCTATTTCATCGCTCCCATTGATAATACGTTTGCGCGCGGCAAATAATTTCAAAGACTTCCCTGATAGTGCTCGCGAAAACACTGTACTTGCGGACAGCTAGCAGAAAAAGAAACACCTCAGTCAGGGGAGTACGCCGTTGGCCAAAGCGAGATTCGAGTTAAACTGTTCGCGTGAAAAAACAAGTCATTCATCCCGCAAAACACCTTTCCGGCGGTTTGCAACTTCCCGGCGATAAATCCATCTCCCACCGCTATGCCATGCTCGCCGCGCTCGCCGAAGGCACCAGCGAGCTGACCCATTTTGCGGCCGCCGCCGATTGCCACAGCACTTTGAATTGCATGAAGGCATTGGGTGCGGACATAAAAGTGGACGACGGCACCGTGCGTGTTACCGGCTGCGGATTACACGGGCTCAAAAGCAGTTGGCGCGCGCTCGACGCGGAAAATTCCGGCACCACCATACGCTTGCTCTCTGGAATTTCGGCGGGCCAAACCTTCACAACAAAAATTACTGGCGATGCATCGCTGCAAAAACGCCCCATGAAACGAGTCATCACCCCTTTGCGGGAAATGGGTGCGGACATTCGCGCCCGCGAAGACAATTTTGCGCCTCTCGAAATTCGCGGCACCAAATTACGCGGCATTCATTACCAGATGCCCATGGCCAGCGCGCAAGTAAAGTCCGCAGTCCTGCTCGCGGCCCTTTTTGCCGACGGAGAGAGCAGCGTCACCGAGCCGGCTCGCACCAGAGATCACACCGAACTCGCGCTGGAAGAATTTGGTGTGGAGCTGGAAAAAACAGGCAAAACCATTCACGTTCAGGGACTCACTGGGTCGCGGGGAAAGGGAATGCTCCAGGCGAAATCGCTTGATGTTCCCGGAGATTTATCTTCAGCGGTATTTTTTATCGCTGCAGCTTCGATCTTCGAGCAGAGCAGCATCTTGCTGCACCACGTGGGACTAAATCCCACACGTACCGCGGTCCTGGACTTTTTTGCCTCAATGGGTGCCTCAATTCAAATCCTCTCCCTGAAAAGCGGTCACGGAGAAGTTGTCGGCGACCTCGCCGTAAAAGGAGCGGCACTGAAAGGTGGCGTGATCGAAGGCGAGCAGGTTGCTCTCCTGATCGATGAATTGCCCATGGTCGCCGCGCTTGGTCCTTACACCGAGCATGGCATTGAAATTCGCGACGCCGCCGAATTACGCGTCAAAGAAAGCGATCGCATCGCCGCGTTGGTCGAAAATTTGCGAAAAATGGGCGCCACCGTCGAAGAAAGGCCCGACGGCCTTCGCGTTGAAGGACGCAAAGCCGGAAAATTGCGTGGCGCGGAGATCGAGCCGCACGGTGACCATCGCATCGCCATGGCGTTTGCCGTGGCAGGCTTGGGCGCTGAAGGACCAACGACCATTCGCGACGCGGAGTGCGCCGCAGTTTCCTTCCCTTCGTTTTTTGCGGAATTAGAGCGCTTGGCTGAACGCTAAAAACGTTATTCGCGATTCAATATACGCGGACAATAATCACTACAACTCGTCGGGCTTCGTTGGCGGCATCTTCGGCACATTTGGCGTTTTTGGAAATGCCGGCGTCGGTGGAATCGGAGGCAGCGACCCGGTGGTCCGCCGCAACGAGATGGCTCCGTAACTGGTTTTCAATGTAATTTTCGGGCCTCGCCCATTTCCGTATTTCCCCGCCAAATGGTGCGAATCACCCGCGTCGCCATTTTGCTGCAGCCCCGTAAACTCGGAATTTATGTCGCACTTCTGGCAGTCGGCTTGTAGCTCGAAACTGGCGCTGTCCGGCAGGCTGAGAGAAATTTCCGACGAGGAGTTCACAATCTCGATATCTTCCTTGGGGGGTAACGCGAACCGCAATTCAACTCTGCCATTGCGGTTTTCCACCCTTATTTTGCCGCCCCCGTTTTCGACGTTCACATCGGTATCGCGAGTGTTGACAGATAAATTTCCCGGCGCATCCAGAATTTCGAGATTCCCGCTGCCCAGCTCCAGGTGTCCAGCCAGTTGCGAAAGTGTCAGATCGGTTTTTCCTGACACGCACCGGACGCCTTTGGAAATTTTATCGGCGCGAATCGGCCCAAAAAAATCTCCGTCCACGGTTAGGCTGCCGCTCGCTGAGGTGGCGTCAATCGCCCCCCCCTTGCCGGAAATCTTAATATTCCCCTTGGTGTCGGAAAGCTTCACATCGCCTTTGCGAATGTCCACGTCCACATCGCCGTTGTTTCCCCGGACTTCCACATCGCCGGTCATATCGCTGATGTTCAACGCCCCGCCCACATCGGAAACGATCACGTCGCCTTTTTCGGTTTTTATCGTGACCGCGGATTTCTCCGGAACCGTTACATCAAGATCCACCGAAATGCGCGCGTCGTCGGAACCCGCAACGCGAACTTCGTACCCGTCGCCATTCTTAACGATTTCCGCTCTTACGCGATCGGCAATGCGTTGCGCGGACTCTTCATTCCAGGCGCGCGCATTTTTCTTTGCCGAAACGCGAATTTCATTATCTGTCGACGACCGAACACTGATGTCCCCGCGTGTCCCGCGAATCAGAATGCGCGCGTTGGCCGGAACTTTTTGTGGTTCCACGTTGGCGTCGAAGGGGAAGTTTTCTCCGTTCATTTCGTTGAAAAATTCCCCACCTGGACCGTTCCTGTGTTTTTCGAACCCCACCACCATGCCCACGATTGCCAGCAAAGCCACCACCAGAAGAATCTCCTGCCCGGTGATGCGCGAAGTGCTCGGTCTGTCGAACGACCTTCCCGCGGTGCGTTCATAAAGTTTAGCGAGGCCCAAGACAATAATGATCAGCGGCCACCAGCGTGTCAGCAGTGGTGTGATATCTAATTCGCGATAATTATGGAGGAGCAGCAGCGTGCCGACAGCAATAAGAAGTACGCCGGAGAATATTCCGCTGCTGCGAGCTCTGCCGTTGGCCATGAAGGTTATATTCCCTGCCCTGGTGAAGGCGGCGCAGAAGCGCCGGGCGCGGGTGGACCTGCCACTGGCGCGGGGGAAGAATAAACGTGCCCTTCCATCGGCGCCATCGAAGAAGCCAGCCGGATTGCTCCGATCACCACCAGAATCACCGGCCAGGTATTATTGAAATCAAATCTTCCGCTGTGAAGCTCTTGCAAGAGAAAGAGCACTCCGACGGTTATCAACACCGCCGGACCCATCAAGTGGCGGATGGTACAGCTTTGGCACGTACAACGAATGCGATCACGCATCCCTTTCACCTCTTAAAAAGCACCTCTTAAAAATGGCTGCCCATGCGATTCCGGAACATCAGTACACCCACAGCAATCAGAATCACAGGCCAGAAACGATGTATCTGAAAGAACGAGAAAAAACCGAAATTGTTCAGCAGAAAAAGTCCGCCCATGGCGATCAGAATCATTGGACCCACCGGCCGGTCCTTGCTCCAACTCTCCAGCGGGTCCACTACAACTTCTCCCGTAATTTTCGCTCTCGCGGTCCGCATGGAATCCAGCGCCATGTAGAAAATAAATCCCGCCAACAGCAGCGACACCGCGACCGTCGGTCCGTCACCCAAATCACTGTTCAGCCCAACGATCAACGCCGCGAACACCACAATGTGTATTAGCGCCTTATTGTATTCACCGTTGTAGATGGCGCCGAGTCCCGGCACGAATCCCAGTAGTAACGCGGCCACCGGTTGGCTTCCACCACGCCTTGGCGCGTTTCCGAACGCCGGATCCGTGTTCGCGACCGGCGCGCCGGGAGTCGAAAGCCCGGTAATTTTCGCCAGGCAATCTTCGCAGTACAGAACATCCCGCACCGGCCGGCTGCACGCCGCGCACATCGGCTTGCCGCAGTTTCGGCAATATCCCGTGGCATCTAGTTCAGGATGTACGGCACACTTCATCGGGTTCTCCCATCGCGCAGCGTTTGCACATTTATCAGCTGCCGCACATCCATCAGATCCGCGTGTGCAGCCACGAAAACAGCAAGCATCTGCAAACTTCTATCGAGCCCCGTCGCCCGATTCTGTTGTTTGGGCGGTACGGTCTGCGAGCCATCTGTTTTCCCAGGCGTTTTTTCAGGCGAAGATGGCAACGTCTCCTGTGGCGTACTCGGAATCGGTTCGTCCTGCCGCAGCCGCGATTGAATCTCATAAACCACGCGCATATCGCTCACATATTTCGAACTCCGCGCGTAAACCAGGTGCGCTTGACGGTCCGCATTGCGATACACCGTTGTGGGCCTCAGGTCCGCCAGCCGCGGTTTGCGCCACGAAAAACCGGCCGCGCTCGCGACAATTAAAACCGTCGCCACCAGCGAAGCCGTCCCATAAACAAATCGCGGCGCGGCCAGAGCGCGCATCCATTCAATAACAGCCCCCCAGCCAGTTACGGAATCACGTGGGCCCAACGTCGCGTCAAGAATGTTGTAGACCAGCCGCGGCGGCGTTTCCAGTTGCGGGAGCCCATGCAGCCGCAATACCAGGCTGCCAAATCCCGCAACCAGTGGCGCGCAGTGCGAGCAGGACTCAACGTGCGCTTCGAAGGCCCGGCGCTCGGCTACCGCCAAAACTCCATCAACGTAATCGCTAAGCCGCTCTTCGATATGTTCGCAGGTCAAATTCATCTCGCGCACCGCCTGTCGTCCAAAACCAAAAATCCATTTTCAAAAAATTTTCTCACGGGTGAACTCCCATCTGCTGCAACACCCTCGCTAGCTCGATTCGTCCGCGATTAATCCGCGATTTAACCGTGCCTTCGGGAACGGAAAGCACCTGCTGAATCTCCACATATTCCAACTGCTGCAAATCTCGCAAAATCACCGCTTCGCGCAAATCCGGCGAAAGCTTCGTCAGCGCTTGCTGCACCTGCGCGCTCAATTCCCCCAGCAGCGCTTGCTCGTCCGGGCGCCGTGCCGAAGACGCTTTATTTTCGACCACCGGCATCGCGTCATCCAGCGAATCCGTGATTCGGTCCCGCTTACTGCGCCGGTAATGGTCGATCAAAAGGTTTCGCGTCACGCTGGTCATCCAGGTTGCAAATCCGCCATACGCCGAACGGTAGCTGGCCAATGTGCGGTAAACGCGGAGGAATACATCTTGCGACAGGTCCTCGGCTTCGGTGCGATTGCCGGTGAACCGGTAGCAAATATTGAATACGCGTCTCGAATGCCGGCGCACAAGTTCCTCCCAGGCTGAGTTATCTCCCTGGAGGCATTGCTGGACCAGTTGGGTGTCCTGCTCCAACGTATCATTAGCCTCAAATCCTGCTCGATTTACACGGCACCGCGCTTCGGCGCCGTCTCAGCCTGTCAACTATGGAACGTAAAACGGTCACCAAATGTTCCCTGCAACTCTGCGCCGGGGACCCCTGTCTCGCAGGCATCTTACTCACGCCAAGCAGTTTACGCAAGGACACCCGCGCAAACGCGCCCCGGCGGATATGCGGAAATTGCCCGAACAGTTAGCGCAATCAGGTACTCTAGGTTTTCTGAGGAACTGCATTACGGTGTGGTCGCATCGGTGCACCTTTTGTCGGCCCCCACACCTCTGACCGTATCGGCTGACGTAACCACTGCACAAATACCTTCTTCATCCGTGGCCACGGCGTCGTCCTGATCATCGCCTGCCAGTCGCTCCTGAATTCCCCGGACCAGCTCCGCAGCACCGACTGCAATAGCAGCATCGTGGAAATAATCCTAAAAAGTGTCGGATGCGCAATGGCCGGCAAATTCGCAGCCATCGGCGATCGCAGCCACCGCGCGCTTCGCGACTGCTCGTTAGCCCTCCCAGCCACGCGCACCCTGACTCCAGTGGGATGAGCCGATTGAGCCGCCGCTGCACTTACGCGCTCGGGCGTACGCGGCTGCTCCGTCTTCGCAATTGGAATCGGTCGCTCTGCTCTCGCAACCGGAATCGTTTGAAGCGCTTCTGGTCTCACATCCTCGATCCCCGCCATTTTTGAAGACATCGGCGCCGCGATTACCTCGCGTGTATCCGCGGAAACCTGCGCCGCACTTGCCGAGCTGATAGACGTCGTGCCCTGCGTCTTTTTCTTTGCGGACGCCGCAAGCAGCGGCAGCATTTCGGCGAATTCATTTTCTTTCGAACTCTTATTTGCTACCTCCAGCAAAATAACTGGCTCCGCTTTCTTCCGCAACGCCGGAGCTTCCATGGCCATCACCGTTTCCGCCTTTGTGGCTTGCAGAACCGGCGCCGGCGCCTTTTGCTCTTCTCCTGCCAGTTGCGAACCCAACCCGTTAGAAAAAATAGTATGGATCACCGCAAGATGATCGTTGCTCATCTCTTGCACATTACGCCGCATCGCTACTGGCCGCCGCTCGTCCAGCAAGAATTCGTGCGCCGCGTCCTCCACCATCCGCGCGCGGACATGCTCGGAATGCTCCACGTACGCATTGATCAGCGCATGTTCACAAAGCAAATTCACTACCCGCGGAATTCCTTGCGAGTAAAAATAGACGGCGTCCATCGCATCCCCGGCAAAAATGTCGCGCGTCGCCCCCGCGATGCGCAATCGTTCCACAATGTACCCGTGACACTCCGCCAGGCTCAGCACGCCAGTATTGCACCGCAGCGTAATCCGCTGCTGCAGTTGCCGCAGCTCCGGCCGTTTGAGTTTTTGTTCCAGCTCCGGCTGCCCTGCCAGAACAATTTGCAAAAGTTTCTCCGACGCCGTTTCCAGGTTCAGCAGCAGCCGTATCTCTTCCAGCAGTTCCGACGACAACCCTTGCGCCTCGTCGATGATCAATACCGGCCGCTCGCCGGCCCGGAATCTTTCAATCAGCCAGGTATTTAACCGCATCAGCATATTGTTATTGAAGCGGTAATCACTCGGTATCCCAAAATCCGTCAGTATGAAATCGAATAGATGATTGGCGCTCAGATGCGAATTGAAAATAAACGCGGTTGGAGTTTTCCGTGCTTTCAGCCAATTCAGCAGATAATTGATAAGCGTGGTTTTCCCCGTTCCAACCTCGCCGGTCAGCAGGATAAATCCCTTGCGGTTCTGTATCCCGTAAGTAAGCTCATCCATTGCCGCCTGGGTTTGCGGCGTCAAATACAAGAAACGCGGGTCAGGATTCACGTTGAACGGACTTTCGCGCAGACCGAAAAATGTTTTATACATGGTCGTTTCTATTCATGCTTGGCTGGTTTTCATAAAATCGTTTCACGTATGCTCTCTCCAGAAACCCGCGTTTAGTTCAAAGACCACGGCAGTATGTACGGGCCTTTGCCCCGCTTCTTGTTCGCACTCGCGAGTCTGTCGCCCTCTTCTTCCCAGTCGTCCCGCTGAATCGCTCGCGCTGCAATTAACACCGCCCGCTCGATAAGCGCAATATCTCCAGCCGTCGGAGTCCGCGGCACGCAACAATACATCTCCAGGTTTCCCAAAAGGAATTCATCCCGCGATACAATTTCACTTGAATAGAACAGCGAAAATCCGAATTGCGTAGCGGGCGGCGCCGCTCGTTCCACTTCTTCATGCTCGCCCGGCAGCGAGATCATCGACGTCACTTTGCCGATTTGCGCATCCAGGGAAGAACACAATTCGTCCAGTATCGATGTCAGCGGCGCATCCGTTGCGATCATTTCAAGTAAATTCGCTTCCCCGGCGACCAGTCTTTGTGTTTTGTCTGATGGTTGGAAACTCAAAGTGAATGGCTCTGGCATTCCTCTGAGGCGAGATCGCTTCTCGGCCATTTTTCCACCCTATTTTGCCGGTGTACCGCTTCGTTTACGTATTAACCGGCCTCTCGCGCAAGTTTCAACGCTAGGCCCTCCATGAGGCAATACCGTGAAACCCCGAGAAACCCCGCGAATTTTGCTGGCTTGGTTGCCAACCACGCCCATGGCCGTGGCCCATCTTGGAACTACCGGCCTTCGCCTGTCTGTTCCCTTCTGCACCATTTCTCCGGCGCCTTTAAATCAGGATATGTACACATTCTTACTTGGCCAGTACCAACTGCGGAAAGTTGGTGCTTACTCGTGCAGGACAACACTTAGCAGGGATTTGTGGACTTGAAGACTGTCACTGCCATATTGAATGAAGCCGAGTCTCCTGAACTTGTTCATGAAAAAATTCACCCGCGACCGCGTTGTGCCAATCATGTCCGCCAGCGTTTCTTGCGATATCTTGGGGATTACTCCGTGGGGCTGTTCATCTTTACCGTAACGGGCAAGCAGGAGAAGCGTGCGGGCGAGCCGCTTCTCGCTCGAGTTGAATAGCTGATCGACCAGATCCTCTTCAATTCGGATGTTCCGTGAAAGCATATAAGCGACGAAGCGGTCGGAAAATTCATGTTCATCGTGGAGCACACGAATCATCTCGTTTTTGTCAATCACGAGCAAAGTCGTAGGTACAACCGCGGTCGCTGATCCCATCCGAAAAGCCTGACCTGCCATTCCCCCATCACCAAAAAAGTCACCTGATCCCAGCATCGCGAGGACTGCTTCCTTGCCGACCTCATTGACGACGGAGAGTTTTACAGCGCCTTTTTGAATATACATTACATGCGTAGCTGGATCGTCTTGAGAGTAAATCTTCTGCGATTTTGGGTACTCCACAATTCTTCTGGCTACACCAGCCGAATCGAGGAAAGCTTGGGCATCGAAGGCGAACTTCTGCTTAAGTTTTGTAGGGGATTTGACCTTCCCAGAAGTCGTGGATGCCCGCATAGACACCACCTCATTAGATATAGCGCAGCCGAGTGATTCTAGTCAAGAAGTTCTTGAGTGACTGTCACAGGTCTAGCTCGAATCGGCTGCTTCGCCCATAGTGTCGCAAATTGAGTGCCACTACTTCTTCGAAAGCTCGCCCTTGAAATGGCTTTCAACATCTTCACGATTCAGCGGGTTTCTTGCTTTGGTCAATACGACCGAATAGACGACCTCATTCCCCGCAAGCTGCGCGGTGAGAAACGCCCCGTCTTCCGGCAGTTCTTGGTAGATGAACTTCACCTGCCTGCCGTCTTCAAGTGTTCTGATCCACTCTTCGCTTGGCATTTTCGTGCCTCTTCAGCCGAGATCAGTGTGTGTCGCGAGTATGCGTCGTTCAATGCCAGAAATCGCGGATCGGGAATGAGAAGTCGCGTTACCGGACATGTCCGGTATTGGCGATTACGCGGCTAATTGGGACAGTTTTCAAAATTGTACGCTTACACGACTGGGTCTTAGTGCATTCTGCGAGAATGAAAAAGAAAGAACTCACGCCCAAACAGTTATCCGCCGTTCCCTGTTCTACATGTGGTGCCGCTGCCGGGAAGCGTTGTGTGCTGCTTTCAGGTGCTCCGCGTTCAAAACCGCACGTAGACAGGAGGTTTGCCGCTACCGAGGCCATCCAGCGGAAATGAATTCACGCTCGTCATAGATTTTGATAAATCCCTTACCACCAGTAATCGACGCTGGCAACGACGGGCCAAGTCTTGGTTAGTCGGGTTACCGGACATTTGGAATTCACATGTTGGTTTGCGTTAACCAGGCAGCTAAAGCCGTGAAGAGAAGGCGCGACTTATCTCGGAGCTAAAGCTCCTCGACCCGCTGGAAAGCGGGAGTTGCCACACCTACTCTAGAGAGGGGGCTTTGCGGGTGGTTCCTGTGTTGCGGGTGGCTCCGGCCGTGGCTGCGGTGCAGGGGCCTCAGGAGCTGGCTGGCTCGACTTTGTAGAACGGAGTTCTTCAAATTCGGGCTTGGTCGCAAAGCGTTCGGAAAAGTGTTCCTCATATTCAGACAGACGCGGACAAATCAGGCGTCTGTGGGCGAACGAAAAACCGTATCTCGTCATCTCTTCCATAGCTCGCTTCGCAGTCCAGCCCTCCTCGGCCATGCGATAGGCGGCGATCATCATTCCGGTGCGGTCATCACCTACACGGCAGTGAACGAAGATTTTCTTGCCTGGGTTTTTTCGGATCAAGGTGAGAAAGTCCGCAAAAATTCTATCCTTAGGAAATGAGCACTGCCAATACATGGGAACGTATCGCATGCCCAACCTGGTCACTTCCGTGCGTTCGCCGTCGCGATCTCCGCGCAGATCGACGACGATTTGGATGCCCATCTTGGCCAAGGCCTCAAAACCATGTTTGCGCGGCTGGGCGCCCCGGTAGAGCGCCGGAGTTACTTCGGCGAAGTCAGGGATTAGTTGCTTGCCGATGACTTCGGCGGGAGTTTCCGCGGGGGGTTGCTGGGTTTCGGGTTGTTGTTGGGTGGGTGGCGGCGGTGGAGGAGCAGGATCTTGAGCCTTGGTTGGTGCGCACGTACTGACGAGAAGAAAAGCTGCGGACAGGGAGATGTGGGATTGTGCGGGCATACGAGGTCCAAGCTTATACCACAGTCACGGGCCAAGTCCCGATTAGTCGTGCCGGTTCAGATGGTCGACGCAACACTAGCTCGAAGTCTACTTGCAGGGGTCTAAACAGCTAAAGTCGTTCGCGAGCGTAGATTCAAACGGAACACTACCCTGTCTAGGTCTGATTGAGTACAGACGGACAGATCGGTTCTCTATAGGGAAGTATTGTCGGATCAACTGATTAGATGGTGTTGCATCGACCGGCTGAGCTCGCACGGATTACCGGAAACTTGATTTTCACCCCTCTTGAAGTTCGTTTTTAGTGCTGCTCGTCCCGCGGTCCGACAATTCCTCCCCCTCTCCGCGAAGTTGCCGCCACAACAAAAGCCCCGGCACTCATTGCTAACGCGATGAACGCACTGGTCCATTCGTCCCCATTATGAATCTGGGCCATAACGCGCGGCGCATGCAGAAACACTACCCAGAATAAGAACATGCTCCCCAGCAGAATCCCGGCCAGCCGCGCGTAAACTTTCGTCGCAATGGAAATTCCGGTCGCCACCATCCCCGCTCCCGTCAAATACGTAAAGAAAAGGTGACCGGGAATCCACGCCGGAATCAGCGTAGCCACAAATGCCGCGTACATAAAATGCTGCACTCCAAAAATAATCAGGGTAATCGCCAAGAGCCATCGCCCAACTTCTTGTACTATTTTCCAGCCGCCTGTCTGCTCCGGCCTCTTCCTTGCAGCAGCAATTCCCGCGATCGCCCATGCGATCGCTCCCAACGCCACAACCTCACTAGCCCTCGTTCGCGCATTGCCGTCGTGAATCACCAATGACAATTTTTGAAAGTGGAATGCCACCACGCACGCGAAAAAAATCGCGCCCAAAACCGTCCCAAAAACCGGAACCCGGTAACCTGCCGCGATCGCCAACCCTGTCACCACTAAAATCGCGCCGATGAAATATGCCCCCGTTATGCCGCCAGCAGCCCACGGCGGCATCGGCGGCAATCCGCCCGCATATCCCCTGTAAAAAAAGTACTGCAGCCCGAAAACGCAGATACAAATTCCAAATACACTCCGACCTGCCTTCGCCAGTTTATCCAAGGGTTATCCCTCCGTGCTCCGCGCAACTTGTGGGAATATAATACTTACTCGGCCCACCCTCGCATATAGCCATCGACAGCCAACCGCAAATCATCGCTTTCGAACGCTTCGAAACCTGTTACTCACTAATTAACTATTGACTTTGCTATCATAATATACTAACATACCCCGTGACACTCGTAGTTCATTCCCTCCACAGCCCCGCCGCCCCATCCCTCCCACTCTATCCCCTTTACTTTGATACATCTACGCACATCCGCACCCGCAACTCCTTTCCTTTGATATATCTGCAAAATGCTCGTCAGCAACCTCTTTCGATTGATACATCTACGCATCCCCCGGGGGCCCTACACACAGCTTCACAACGAACACCCAAAAGTGTATCAAAACAATGGACTTTAACTTTCTTTAGAATGAACACTTATGAAAAAGGGGGAGGGGGGGTACCAATTCATTGGACTTACGTCCTACAACCAGTTCCTCCAGCACTATTTGCTCCGACCCCTCTCCCCTTGCCCCTCCGTGTTACAATCTGCCCGCATCACACTATGTCTAGCCTCGTCTCCACTAGCGAAGCGGTCCTCGAAGTCATCTCCCCAGACGGTGCGCGCCGCTATGTGCGCATCACCCAGACCCCTTTCTTGATTGGACGCGGCGCCGAAACCGGCAACCATCTTCAACTCAACGATCGCCGCATCTCCCGCACTTGCGCCGCAATAATCGCCGAAGCCGATCAGCTTTACCTGGAAAATCGCGGTCAGCGTCGCGGCGTTTTCGTCAATCGCGAGAAAATCGAAAGCGCCAAACTTCAGCACGGTGATTCCATCACCTTCGGCATCGACGACTCCTACGAGCTGATCTTCCGCTCTTCCGCCGATCAGAGCGAAAGCGCGATCCCCGATTTGCTCAGCCGCATCGAACATCTCGATACCTCCGCGGAAAACACTGGCGGCGGATTGGTAAAACTCAAGCGCCTCCTCGAAGCCACTTCCCTGCTCCATTCGCAACTTCCCTTGGACTCGGTTCTGCCGATCATGATTGACCACGCCGTTGCCGTCACCGACGCGGATCGCGGCCTGCTTCTTCATCCCGATGCCACTGGCGCCATGAAAATTCGTCTCGCGCGTCGCGCCGGCGGTCAACGCCTGTCGCCCGAGTCTCTCTCGCCGAGTCAAACCGCCGTGCAACTCGCCTTGAAGCAGCACTTTCCGGTGATCACCGAAGATCTCGCCCAGGCCGATATGAATTTGCAGGCTGCGCAAAGCATCGTCGCGCAGCGGCTTCGCGCCGTGGTGGTAATTCCTCTTTACGCCATGTCGCGTGCTACCACCGAAGGTTCTGCCGCAAATCTACGTCGCGGTGATTTTCTTGGCGCGCTGTACCTGGACTCCCAGCGCCCCACTGCGTTCTCCAAGCTGGATCGCCAAATCCTCGACGCGCTTGCCGCCGATGCCGCAAGCATTCTCGATAACGCGCGCTTGGTCGAGCGCGAGCGCGAACGCCAGCGCCTCGAACAGGAAATCGGCATCGCGCGCGATATTCAACAAGCGCTTCTTCCGCGCGACTTCCGCGAATATCCCCATCTCTCCGTCACCGGCTTTAATTTGCCGTGTTTATCCGTTGGTGGAGATTATTTCGACGTCTTTCCCCTCAGCGAGAAACGCACCGCGTTTTTAATCGCTGACGTTTCCGGGAAAGGTTTGGGCGCGGCTTTGCTCACCACCATGCTGCAAGGCGCAATTTCCGGGATGACCCTGGGCACCGATCCCGCGCGCGTCTTCAACCACGTCAATCGTTTTCTCTGTAGTCATGCCGAGGTTGGCCGCTATGCCACCATGTTCTTCGGCATCATCGACGATCAGGGCCATCTCGAATTTATCAACGCCGGCCATCCTTCGCCCATCCTCATTCGCAAGGGTGTTTGCGCGGAAGCCTTCTCGGAGGGGTCGTACCCGGTCGGCCTTATTCCCGAGGCGGAATATATGGCTTCGCACGTGCAGCTCGAGCCGAACGATACTTTAATTTTGTTCAGTGATGGCGTGACCGAAGCCATGGACCCAGCCGAAGAATTGTTCGGCGTCCCACGCCTTTGCGAAATTCTAAAGGGGCACATCGATACGCCGCTCGTCGATATTCAGAAAGTAATTCTGGATTCCGTGCAGACCTTCACGCGCGGCGGCGCTCAGGGCGATGACTTGACCCTCTTGATGGTTCGCTACCGCGCCACCGCCAAACCCGAGGATCATGCAACCCGCCCGGCAGTCCACGCAAGTTCGGGCGATCCTTCCGCCACGCTGTGAAGTGGAATTACGATGCCCTTTTTTGAGAATTGTAGCGGTTAAAGTGAGCAGTTAAAGTGAACGTTAAAATGAATAGTACAAAAATCTTTAGAAAAGATTAAAGGTCGCGAAGCGCAAGTACCACCGGGCGGCTCGCGGCGCGAATCGCAGGAGGAACTCCTCCAATAAATCCCATGATCAGCGCAAAAAGAATTCCCTCTAGAAAGAGCGGAACAGTGACTCGGAAAGCAAAAGCCACGTGCGAAAAAGTTTGAAAATTCATCGCCCCGGTCGTATAACCGTTCAGCTTCAAGACCGCAATGCATCCCACTAACCCGCCGATGAATGCAATGAACAACGCCTCAAAAATAAAACTCACAATAATGCTGATCGAGCCAAATCCAATCGCGCGCATCGTGGCAATTTCCCGCGAACGTTCCGACACCGCCGAATACATGGTGTTCAGCGCGCCAAACACCGCTCCAATTCCCATGATAAAGGCGACCGTTCCGCCAAGTATCGTGATCATTCCGGTGAGGCCCTGAGATTGTTTTTGGTAATAATCAATTTCGCGATCCACTTGCACGGTCATGCGCGGATCCTTGCTGAGTCGATCCCGCAATTGCGTGATGGCGTCTGGTGAAGTGAGTCGCGCGGTCACGGATTGAAAAATAAAATCCGGCCGTTTGTAAACTTCCGCAACGATGCGCGCGTCGCCCCAAACTTCAGAATCAAAAGCGGAACCGCCCGCGTCAAAAACGCCGACAATCTTCCAGGTGCCGCCGCCGAATTTAATGGTGCTGCCATAATCCAAACCGGAATAACTGTTCGTTGCATTTTTTCCAACGACAAGTTCCAATAAGCCCGGCTGAAAAAATCTTCCCTGCACCATGTGAATATTGTTGCGAACTTTCAGCGCTTGTTCGGAAACTCCGCGAACTTGCACGTTGGCGTCGGTACCCGTGGATTTAAGCGGAAGCGCGGCGATCACCACAACTTCGGGCGAAAGAATTGGTTTGCCCTTTTCGTCGCGAGCAACGGCGGGATCATCCTGAATAATTTTTACCTGCTCCATGGTGACGGAGCCGGTCATCTCGCTTGTTGAACCGGCACGCATGACGATAGCGTTTTTGTCCGAGCCGGAAGAAACCAGCGTGGTGTGAAAACCATTGGCAAGCGCGAGCATGGCGATAAAAACGCCGACGGTGCCGGCAATTCCGAGAACCGCGACGATTGCGGAAACCCATCGCGCGCGCACACTTCGCAAATTATAAATAAGTGGAACAGCCATCTCTCAAACCCTCCGCAGCGCCAGCGCCACGCGAAGGCGCATGGCGGAAAATGCCGGCAAAATACCGGCGAGAATTCCAACAGCAAAAGAGAGACCCAAACCCAGCAACATGGCAATTCCGGAAAGATGGAACAATTGAATAAATCCGCCGGAAAGCATACCGGTCTTGGTGACCAGGATGGTAAAACCCTTGCAGGCGGCCAAGCCAAGAAGGCCGCCGATAATGGCAATGAGCAAAGACTCGCACAACACAAAGAAGAGAACGAAGCGATCGGAAAAACCGATGGCTTTGAAAACCGCGAGTTCGCCGACACGTTCACGAACGGAAATGGCCATGGTATTTCCGGTGACTAAAAGCAGCGTGAACAAGACGACGATGCCGATGGCAAAAATCAGAAACTCAATATTGCCGGCTTGTTTCGCGAAAGAAGTTGCAAAAGCTTTTTCCGTTTCCGTTTTTGTTTCAAAAGGCGAATTCGCGGACATGTCGTCGATGGTTTTGGCAACGCGAACCGCGTCATCGGGATTTTCCAGTTTGACGGTATACCAGCCAACTGTTCCCTTAAGAAATTTGGTGCGCTCATCGAGATATTTATGTTGGAACCAGAATTGCGACAGATCGTTTCCCTCGGGAGCGGTGTAAATGCCGCGAATGTTGAATTCCCAGGTATCTCCGCCAAATATTGCGGCGCGAATAGGAATACGATCGCCGATTTTCCAGTTAAACCGTTTGGCGGTATCCGCTCCCACGATCGCACCTTGTTGATCTTCAACAAAAGTCTTCCACTGATCCTCGGGAACCGTCATTTCCGGAAAAACATTGCGTTGATTGTCGATGTCGACGGCGAATTGCGGGAAAAAATTGCTTTCTTTAATGTACACGCCGCCAAACCAGTTATCGAAGGTGACGAATTTCACGCCGGGAATGCGGAGCATGCGGTCGCGATATGCTATGGGAAGCGGATTAATGAGTGAAACTTTGTTGATGACCACCAGACGATCCGCGCCGGCAATGTCGACGCCCTGATTAAAGGCGCCGCGCACCACGGTGAGCAGGCCGAAGAGAAACAGCGCAACCGCGAACGAACCGATAGTCAAGGTGGTACGAAGCTTTTTGCGGAAAAGATTGGCGCGAAGCAGCGCGAAATATTTCATGCGTGACTCCCTACAGCAAGGCCTTCCACGAGCACGCCTTTATTCAAATGCAAGGTGGCTGAAGCACGTTCCGCGGCAGCGGGATCGTGAGTAACCATCAAAATAGTTTTCTTGTATTCATTGCAAAGGCGCGTAAGAAGATTGAGAATTTCGTCCGCGCTCTTACGGTCGAGATCGCCGGTCGGCTCATCGCAAAGGAGAAAGGTGGGATCGGCGATAATGGCGCGAGCGATAGCCACACGTTGTTCCTGTCCGCCGGAAAGCTGGCGAGGATAATGGTTCATGCGGTCCGCCAAACCAACGACGGACAGCGCGGTTTCCACGTGCTTGCGGCGGTCGGATTTTGACAATTTTGTAAGAAGAAGCGGCAGCTCGACATTCTGAAACGCGGTCAGAACGGGAATGAGGTTATACATTTGAAAGATGAATCCGACGTGGCGAGCGCGCCAGGTAGTGAGTTTGCTGCCAGACATGCTGGTGACGGCGTCGCCGGCAACAGATATTTTGCCGCGCGTCGGAACGTCCAAGCCGCCTAACAAGTTCAGCAGGGTGGTTTTCCCGGAGCCGCTGGGGCCCATGAACGCCAAAAATTCACCTTGTTCGACGTCAAGGTTCAAGCCCTGCAAAACGTCGACTTCTTCGCCGCCGCGCCGATAGGTTTTATCCAGGTCGCGGACTTGAATCAGACTGTTGGATGCGCCACTGCCGTCTACCTTAACCATTTTCTTTCGGCTCCTATTTCTTGATTTCAACCGCCTGACCGTCGTGAAGATTGTCCGGACCTTTGACCACCACCATATCGCCAGACGTAAGTCCCGCAATTATTTCGGTGTCGCTGCCGTGCACGGCGCCGATGGAAACGGCGCGCCGCTCGATATGATCGTTTCTAAAAAGAAAAACAATTTTGGTCCCGTTTTCGTCGTGCAGAGCCACGGAGGGAGCCAAAGCCGCAGCGGGAGCATCCGACTTCTGTTTGGGCTGATCTTCCAGGAAGTGGACTTTGACGCCCATGTCCGGAAGAATGCGCGGGTCGAGCTTCACAAATGAAATGCGAACTTTTACGGTGGCCTTTTGCCGATCCGCGGTAGGAATCACGGTGCGCACGACTCCGTCAAACTTGACGTCTGGATAAGCGTCGAGGACGGCTTCCACGCGCATATGCGGCGTGACGCGCGCGATGTAGTTCTCATTAACGTCAACTTCGATTTCCAGCGACTTCATGTCCACAACGGTGGCGATGCCGGTACGGGTGAAACCACCGCCAGCAGAAACAGGTGAGACCATTTCGCCGACCTGCGCATCCTTGGAAACAGCGATTCCCGAAAAAGGCGCGCGAATGGTGCAATTGTTGACCGCTTGCTGGGCTTCGCGAATCCGCGCTTCGGAGCCGCTTACTTGCTGCTTTGCCAGCGCGATTTTAGCCTTCAGACTGTCGACCGAGGTGCTGGCGTTGTCCAGCGCTTCCTGGGTTTGCACGCCAGCCTTCTGCAATTGCTCAGCGCGGTGAAGAGTGCGTTCGGCGTTTTTTAACTGCACCTGGTAATCGGCTATAGCGGCTTGAGCGGAATCGCGATCCGCCGTGGCCGTCTCCAAAATTCGACGCGAGTCCGAATCGTCCAGGGTAGCGAGCAGCTGACCTTCGCGTAGCACGGTGCCTTCATCAAAAAACACGCCGGTGACCCGCCCGGTAATTTTTGCGGCGATGGTAGCGCGCCGGCGCGGAGTGACGTAGCCACTCGCGTCCAGGACTCCGGCTGGCCCAGTGGAAGGTTGCCGGACGGCCGCTACCTCCACTTGCGGTTTTTGATTGCGCAGGGCATAGGCCGCGGCGGAAATGGCCGCAACAATGACCAAAATCAATAACGTCAGGCCAATATATTTGCCGAGCTTGCGGTCCCCGCGCTGTCCATCATGGATGCGCAAAGAACCGAGATCGTGCTTGGGAAGATTTGGCGTCGCCATCAGGCGCCTGCTCCTTCAAAGGGTTCGAATAGTGGTGGTACGTAAATGCGCGACCGAAAGTTACCGATAGTCTGAATTTTACGCTAAATGAAGGTTGAACACACGGCTACCCAGAAACGCGGAAGTCCAGCGACTCAATTTGAGGAATTCTTCTGAACTGGAGCTGCGGAGGCTGGATTAGGGCTACGGTCCAAGTGGCGCATGCTCAATACCGCAGCTTGGGCCCGATGAACCTGTTGCTCGATGCGCTTGACGTGCTGCCGTTCCTCTGCGGAAAGCGTGGGATTGTCTTCCAATAACTCCGCATACCCGAGGATGGCAGTAAGGGGATTACTGATTTCGTGGCCAGCGCCTGCAGCAAGACGGCCCAACGCGGCCATCTTCTGAGATTGTGAAAGTTTAGCCTGAACGGACTTAAGGCTTTGCACCGAAGCCGCGGTCAGATGGAGGAGGCGCAGGAGTTCATGGTCGAGAAGGCGAATTTTGAAAAAGGCGAGCGCACCGAGCGGCAGCATGGCGCCAAAAGCAAGACGCAGCCGGAAATCCGCTATTGCCGCGGGAGCATGATTGTAAAGGTAGCCCCAGATGGAAAGAGCTGGAAAGGAAAACAGCGCGAACATGGCAAATCGCGCGGTCCACAGGCCCTTATAGGCTTCAGTAGATTGCTCGGAAGACCGCAAGTCTTTTCCGGCGTGAATGGCAACGATGGTCCAGAGTAGAGAAGCGTTCCAGGGAAGGTCGAACAGACTGCCGGAGTAATATATCTGTTTTTCGAAAGCGATGCTGGTAAGAAGACTGCCGATGGCAAACAAAAGAAAGGCAACGAAAAGATGGTGATAGAATTTTTTCCAGGGCGGAGCGCTTTGCCGCCAGTAGAGACCGCAAATGAGAACTACCGCGCAATGCTCGACCAGGAGCAAAAGATATACAACGCGATTGTAAATGACCATATCGCGCACGACGTATTGCCAGGGAACGGCAAAATAAACAAACAGACATAACCACCAAGACGCGAGAAGAATAAAATCCAGACGGTGGAAGCGCAGACGTTGTGAATTGGGATGAGATTGAGGACTAATGGCCAGAGCGCCCAGCACAGGTATCAAAGCCATAAGGAACAGGGCGTCACCGGGAATGGAATTATCGGGTTGCTGCCCGTAGCGAAAATCGTAGTACGCCACGTAAAACTCGGAAAGAAGTAGGATGGCGAATCCGATTCCGTTGAGCCGCCAAAATGCGCGCAGCAATCCTTGGGAACGAATCCAATTCTGATGAAAACCGACGAGAGCGAGCATTATGAAAATGACGGGGAAAAAATCGCCGAGCATCGCGAGCGTGTGACTGGCGCGAAGAACGATACCAGCGACAATTTCAATTCCGAAGAAAAAGCAGGCGATGCAGAGCAAGCTTTTCGAGAGCGAAAGGCGCATGTTATTTGCCCCTCAGCGTAAATTCGCCCAAGACTGGAATGCTTTCCGGGGAAGGGGGCAAACACGGCAGTATGATGGTAAAAATCGCGCCTCCCTCGGGATTATTGCGGCACACTATCTCGCCACCGTGACCGCGAACAATTCCGTAACACGTACTCAGTCCCAGGCCGGTTCCTTTTCCAACGGGTTTTGTGGTGTAAAAAGGCTCGAAAACGCGGTCAGGTTCCTTGAGACCAGTACCGGAATCGGCAAACTCAATAATCACGTGGTCGCCGGAAAGTTTTGTGGAAATGCGAAGCTCTCCAGCAGGGGATGCTTCCATGGCATCCGCGGCATTGCCGATGACATTCATGAAAACCTGCAGAAGCTGGCCCGCGTCCGCGGCTACGTGAGGAACCATCGGTTCGAGCGTCAAGACGGCACGAACTGACCGATTTTTCGCGGCGCGGCTGAGCGTCAGCGCGCCCTCGAGCAAAGAATTCACGCTAAGAGAATTTTTTTGCGAAGGAGTCTCGCGAGCAAAGCTGAGCATGCCGTCGACCAAGTTGTTGGTGCGAGAGGCGTATTGGTCGATCTTGGAGGCCATTACCAGAGCGGCGGAGTCAATGCGGGAATTTGCGGTAAGGTGCGCAACCGAATGCAGAATTTCGTCCATGGCTTTTCTGATTTCATTGGCCACACCGGCCACCAATTGCCCGAGAGAAACCAATTTATCGCTTTGCAGAAGTTGGTCTTTGAAGCGGGTAAGGCTTGAGTAGGATTCCGAAACTTCGCTGAGTGACCGCGCGAGATAAGAGCTGAGAATAGACTGCTTGACGATAAGGAGCAGCGTGAGAAGCAACATGGTGATGAGGGTGGCTTGAATACGGTAGTGCTTGACGTCCGGGCGCATGTCCCTGGCAAGCAAAAGGTACAAGCCAATCAAGGGAGTCGATAGAGTGACAACCATGCCCAAGTGCGAAGTCCAGTAGGAAAACTTCCTGGCCTCGGGCGCCGTGGAGGCAACATCTTCGGCGGGTAAAGGATCCGGGAGCACCATTTGCGCCCCGAAAAGGCCCATCCAAACGAACCCGACAAGACTGGCGACCAGAGGAACGTCGTAGAGAGACCCGGTGTAATAAACGCCGCGATCGATCGCTATGTTGCTTAAATCCGAAGCCACGCAATAAAAAGCGGATGAGACAAAGAAATATTGGTAAAGCTTGCGCCAGGGCTGGCGAGATCGAACCATGATGAACCCGGCGGCGAGAAGCACCAACTGATTGCCGAAGGCGTCGATGGCATCATAGTGAAAATTGTAAGTTTGCAGGGCATACGGAACGGCGTGATAAACGGAAACCCAGAAAGCATAAAGATAAAGCCAATAGATCATCAGAAGAGATAAGTCGAGAAAACCCAAAACTCTGGAAAGCAACGAATCTTTTTTTTGCGGCTCCAGGGCCAGCGCCATAAGCAGCGGAGCCAACTTCAAAAAGAGCAGGAGATCGCTAAACGGAAAATCGGGCGTAGGCTGCTTCAGCCATACTTCGAAATAGACCCAGAACGCCAGGCTGGCCGTCCAAATGGCGAAACTTAGCGCTAATAACGCCCAGAAAACGCGCGTAGAACCTTGTGTGGTTGACGCGTTTTTCGTGAACAAGAAGGCGACAACGGCGACCAAGAAGAATTGCAGGACGTCACCAAAAACGGTGAGCGGATAACAGGAGGGAACAAATATCGCGGCTACAGTAGAAACCGCGACGAGGGCCAATCCTGAAAGCAAAAAATAATTGAGTTTCCCCGACGGGAACTTCGCGGTGATTCGATCGACCAGGGTGTGCGATGGCGGCAACTTAAGGCTCCCAAGCTAGCCGATTCCCTGAAGGAATTTGCCTGATTCGATTTCACTAGTAATCACGCTGCAGGGGGCATACAACAACATTGGGGCAATTCTCGACAGCGTGAACCTGTGCACTATATTGAGGGCAAATCATGGCCAGATAGCAGGAATATTGGCGGTAGTGTACGAACAATGAACCCTATTTTACGAAAAGAACGAATGAGAAAATTCGAGTTTGACGACAGCAAGATAGTGGATTGCAAAGGGGCGTTGGTTTTCGTAAAGCTGTAGAGCGAATCGGGGAGAATATCCATGAAGAGAATATTTATGACGGGAATTTTTGTATGCGCGGCGATGGCGATTGTGGTTTCCGCGGGACAAACTAAGGTTCCCGCGGAAGGCCAACTGACGGTAATACGAGCAGGTTCCGTGATTGACGGCATAAGCGAGTCGCCACGAAAGAATCAATTGATTTTTCTGCGCGGAGAACGCATCGAGAGAATCACCGGTGGAACGGAAGCGATTCCGCCGGGTTCGAAAGTGATCGATCTCTCCGCGGCAACCGTGCTGCCGGGACTCATCGACTCGCACACGCATATTTTTCTGTGGGGAGAAGATCCCGCGAAAGGCGGCTATGACGCGAATATCTTGAACGCGGGAATCGCGCTGCGGGCGGCTCGTGCCACTTATGCGGCGCGGCGCGCATTGGAGCAGGGCTTCACTACCATTCGCGATTTGGAAACGGAAGGCGCGGGCTATGGCGACATTGAGATTAAGCAAGCGATTGAAGAAGGAACGATTCCTGGCCCGCGAATATTTGGAGCCACTCGCGCAATTTCGACGACGGGCGGTTATCCGCTGGAAGGATACGCGCCGGAATTGGAAATGCCGAAGGGTGTGCAGATTGTGGACGGACCCGTGGAAGCGCGGAAAGCCGCGCGGCAACAACTCGAGCACGGCGCGGATTGGATTAAGGTGTACATGACGCACCGGTCGTGGATGGACAAGCAAGGGAAACTGGTGTCGCAGCCAACGCTGACGGTGGAGGAACTAAAAGCGATCGTGGATGAAACACATGGTTGGAGAAGAAAAGTTGCGTGTCACGCGTACAACGGCGTTGGCCTGCAACGCGCTTTGGACGGCGGATGCGATTCTATTGAGCATGGATTGGAAATAAGCGACGCGCAAATCGCGCAAATGCAAAAGCAAGGCACATGGTATTGTCCAACGCTTTCGCCTTACTACGAAGATTGGGCGCCGGAAAATACGCCTGAGGGAAAACGCGACCGGGCGCGCGCTTCGCTGCACGAAACGGCTTTTCGCAAAGCGTTGCAAGCGCATCTGAAAATTGTGTACGGAACGGACATAGGCGGCATGCCCTGGAGCGAATCCATGGCGCAAGAATTTCGGCGGATGAAGGACGGAGGGATGGGCGCGATGGATGCGATTCAAAGCGCCACATCACGCGCGGCGGAGATGCTGGATATGAAGGGCGAGATTGGAGTGCTCGCGCCTGGAGCTTATGCGGATATTGTGGCGGTATCGAGTGATCCGCTTAAAGATATTACGCAATTGGAGCATGTGCAATTTGTGATGCACAACGGAAGTGTGTTCAAGAATGAATATGCGGTGAAATGAAAAGTGGGAACAGCGCGGAAAATTGCGCTGTTACTTTTGAACCGAGACGCCCTTCCAGAATGCGATACGCCCCTGAATTTCTTTGGCGGCTTCTTTTGGATGGGGATAATACCACGCGGCATTTTCGTTTCGCATACCGCCGACCACAAGGTGATAGTAGTGAGCGGTCCCCTTCCACGGGCAAACGGTTGTGTGGTCGCTAGACTCGAGGAATTGCTGGTTCACCGATTCGGCAGGAAAATATTGATTGCCTTCGACAACCACGCAGGCGTCGCTTTGCGCAACCACTTTTCCGCCCCAACTTGCTTTCGCCATAATTTATTTCTCCAACCGGCGCGAAGTTCCAAGCGAGCCGGCTCCGCCCATATGGGAGCGTGATGCGTTGGTTTGGATGCGCGAGACTGCTCAGTGGATCCATACATAATTCTGGCGAAACTGAGGTTATGCATTTTTGGCTCCTGAATGAGACAGGGCGCCGGGGGCCCATTTTTGCAGTCTGCTCCTTTTTTTTTCCCCTTGGTAAAACTTTAGAGCGCGATGTTGCGTGACGATACCCGTCCCTTTGGGCAGGGTTTGGTAGACTTGAAACAAACGAGGAGGCGTCAACATGCTCGAACAAAGTTATGCGAACCACGTAAAGAAAGTTCCAATTCTTCTGTATTTTCTTACTCCGGTGTTCAGTTTGAATTTTGGGTGGGCGGTTTATCGCTTCGTGAGAACCGGATTTACCGTGGGCGCGGGAATTTATGTATTGGTGGCGGCGGCGTTGCTGGTTCAGATGTTGCTGCAGCGAGGATTTGCGTTGAAAGTGCAGGACCGGGTGATACGGCTGGAGGAGCAATTGCGCTACCAGCGCTTGTTGTCGCCGGACCTGCAAGCCAGGGCGGGAGAATTGACGATTGGGCAAATTGTTTCGCTGCGCTTTGCAAGCGATGCAGAGTTGCCGGAACTGGCGCGGCGAGTGCTTGATGAAAAATTGCTAGATCGTAAAACGATCAAACAACTGATTAAGAATTGGAAAGCCGATGAGCTGCGTGCTTAGGGGCATTATTTAGTTCGTAATGAGATTTAGTTCGTAAAAAGAGCGGCGTCCCAGACGACGGATTTGCCGCCTGGATTGGTGACGATCAGTTGCTGCGGGCCTGCTGAAAGCGCCGGCACGGTCACGTTCAACGTATTTACGTCCACGAAAGAAACGTTCGCGGATTTGCCGCCTAGTGTTGCAGTACAACCAGCCTGAAATCCGCTGCCGCGTATTTTGATCAAAGCGCCGCCCGCCGCCGGCACCAATGAGGGTGAGATGGAGCCAAGCTCCAAAGGGACTGTGGCAAGTTGAACTACCGTAAGACCCGAGGCGGTGAGCGCAAAAATCTTTTCGCCGTTTTCGTCGATGGAAAGAAAAGCGCCATGCAACCCGTCGGAGTCGGAAGAAAGCATGGCAAGGGGCTCGGATAGAAAAATTCTGAGCCGCAGGCGGCCAGTGCGGGCGCTGAGAATATCGATCCCGCCGTGAAGCCCGTTAGCGGGAAAAGCTGGCGGCGCAGGTCCATCGAGAAACGGTTGGTAAAGCAGGGCGCCACTGGGATCCAGGACCGCTCCCGGAACGACGGTGCGACCGCGTACGCGCTCGAGCTCCGCAGTCGCGGACGTAGCAGAAAGGCTTAGATCGGCGGCGCGAATCTCGGCCAGGTCGCCACCAAGTGTAGAAAAGAAGGTTCCATCGCCGGCAACCGCAAGATCCGTTGCGGAAGCGTTCGCGGACGAAGTGGCGAAAGAATTTGGCGCTGCGGCGGCCCAGGCTGCCAGAGGCGCGCCGGGAGCGCTTCCAAAGGTCAAAAATGCACGATCGCCGGCGGCGTTGGAGCTGACCAGCGGCGCGCCAGTAAGCATCGTGATTTCGGGCTGAGTCGCGGGCTGGATAACAGGTGGAGAGGACAAGAGGTTGAGTTGACCCAAACAATTCGAACAGGCACCGGTGGTACTGCCTTCACCACTCATGCCCACAAAAACAGTCTGCATGCTGGTAGCGGCGACGCGGGCTGGCCCGGAATTTAGGAATCCCGGCACTCCTCCAACGGGAACGATAGTTCCAAGGGCTGAATCGGGATTTATCAAATAAATTTTTTGCGGGCCGAAGTCCGCCGCGATCAATTGGGAAAGATCGGGGGTAAGGGAAAGGCCACGAAGGCCGGCGTTTGGAGGAGGTCCTCCAGGGGGCTGAATCGCTGCGAGAAAACTTTTCAGTCTCAAATCAAAAACATCAATGTGATCGGTACTGCTCAGATAGAGTCGCTGACGCTTCTGATCGTACACAACAAATTTATGAAGGCCGCTGTTAGGGTAAGCGGCAACGTCGCGCAAAAGTTGAAATGCTGAAGAGATGGTTGTGGAACCGGAAGGCGATATTACGGCAACGTCCTGGTCGCCGGGGGCGCCACGAGGAGTGAGAACGATAAGGCGCTGAAGTGGAAAGGGATATTTGGCATCGAGACCAAGGGAGGGAGCAATCGCAGAAGTGCCTTCCATTTTTTGGAGCGATGCAGTTTGGCCGCCGATGGTCACTGTGATTTTTGCAGGATCATCGCCGAAACCGTAACCGTAGATTTGAATAGAGTCGCCGCCGGCCGAATTGACAGCGTTCGGCAGGATTTGGCTTATATGCGGACCATAGGAGAACGCGTCTGGCGCGAGGGAAATCCAGCCGCTGGGAAATAGAGCAGTAATGTTCACGGGACCGGTGGCGGCACTGGCCGGCGAGTTAGCGATAATCTGCGTAGGATTGGACACCGTTACGGTTGTAGAGGTAAGCGCGCCAAAGAGGATTTGCGCGCCGGCTGAAAAATTTTGTCCTGATAAGGTTACGGCAGTCCCGCCTGCATTTCCTCCAGTGGAAGGCAGCGCCGCGGGAGCAACCGAAAATACGGGAGGGGCCGCGGACAGCGCGGAGGGATTTGATGCGTCCAGGAAGCTAACTCCGCGATTGGCCAGTCCAAACAATAATTTGGTCTCGCTGGCTTCCTCAAGCCCGGTTCCAACGCCTTGCACCAGGATGTCCGAGACGCGGCCAAGTAAATGCAGATCGTGACCGTCCAGCGCATCGATGACTTGCAGCGCCGGAGAATTTTCGTTGACGTACAAGGTTGAACCGTCCGGCGAAAAAGCGATCCCGCGAACTGAAGTAACGGCGCGCGCGGCAATTTGATTTAGCGCCGCATCCAGAAGCAGTATCTGACTATTTCCGTTCAGCGTAAAAAATACAGCGGACCGGCTGGCATCGCGATTCACCGCCACCGAGGAAATCGTTCCGCCGCCTAAAATTTGCGGTCCAACGACAACCTTGCCAGTGGCGTCGAACAGGGCGACTTCACCACTCGCGTCATTGGCGGCAACAAGCACACGGCCGTGATCTCCGGATCGAGCGAACACACCTAAACCGTTCTGAAAAAGTTGTGGCGCTGCGCTGGTAAGATTCGTCCATGCGTTCGAACGAGGATCCCAAAGCGCGAGAAGCGAAAGGGGCCGAGCTGGTTCGCGGAGGCGGACAAGCGCTTTGCCGCCACTGAGTGAGAGCACTTCGGTGGGGCGATCGAAAATGCTTCCAGGCAGCGGAGTAAGCCCAGAAACAGAGAAGCGAGCCTTGATTTGCCGGGAGGAAGCGTCGACTGCAATGATCTGCTCCACGGCGGTGCCAATCCAAATCGTCGCTCCATCGGCGGAAATATCCGCGCTCGATGCACCTGGAACGTCGAGCTGACACCTGCTGCTTCCATCCGTTGCAGAAAACACTTCCACGCGATTCATGGCCCGGTTCGCAACAAAAAGATTTTTGTTGGCGGCATCGTACGCGATATGGCGATGGTGCGCTTCGCCGGGAGATTCGTCCAGCGCGGGAATAGAGTCGGTTCTTTTATAGATTGTTTTTGTCGAGGCCTGATTGAGCACGCTCTGCACGGTAAGATTCAGGTTGGCGGAACGAGAGAGACCGATGCTGGAACCGGTGGCGCTAACCGGAAAACTGCCGATGGGGGCGTTTGACGGCGCTGTCAGCGTTACAGACACGCCGGACCCGGCGTTCACATTAAATGCGCCTGATGGACTGGAAGTAACACCGGCCGGCAACCCGGTGAGGGTGATTGAGACGGCGCCGGCGAAGCCGTTCTGGCCAACGACAGAAAGAGTGAGAGGCGAACTGGTTTGACCTTGCGGGACGGTGACTGCGTTTGGCGAGAGCGATAAAGCGAAATCGGGGGGCGGCGGCGGCGGGGGGCCGGAGCCGCCTCCAGAACCACCACAACCGAAACTCGTCAGAAATCCAATGACCAGCAACGTGCTGGGGACACAGCGGACCATTCGTCCCATCGTAGAAAAACCCCACAATCTATCGACAGGCGGCTATGCAGGGAATGCAGGCCGGGAGGACAAGCCCACATTTCGCCTATTATGGTTAATTGTCAAGTTAATAAATAAAGCGGGCAAGAAAAAGCGGCGCGGACAATATATCCGCGCCGCTAAACCTTAAGATCCAATAAACGATTAAATTGTTTTTGTGGCAGAAGGAGCCGCAGCAGTGCGAGCAAACGCCGCGTTGCTGGTTTCCTTCTCAGCGCTTTTATCAATTTCGATGGAGCCCTTGAAGTACGCGCCGTCTTCGATCATGATTCGCGCGGTGGTGAGATCACCGTTCACGGAACCATCCTTCTTGATTTCGATGCGGTCTTTCGCGCGGAGATTGCCCTTCACAGTTCCATAAACGACTACTTCACGCGCAATCACGTCGGCGGTCACCTTTGCCGTCGCACCCACGGTAAGCTTTCGTTCGTCGAGCTGAATCAATCCTTCCACCGAGCCATCGATTAGAAGATCCTCGTTGCCGGTGATTTCGCCTTTTACGTGCAGGCTCGGGCCGAGACGCGCGGTGGCGCGGTCCGGAGTGGTGCTAAGTGGACGCATTGCATCGGTACTCATTGAATTAGTTCCCTCCCAAGTCGCCGGAGCAAGCTTCGGCGGCTGATTCGTAGTTAAATTTTTTATTTCCGGTTGCGCCGTTTGCGGCGAATTCGGTTTTTTATTACTCCACATCGGACCTCCAAAAGGACAGCACGGCCCACCGAGAGTCGGGACGCAGGTAGGCAAACTGTAGCCCTGTACGCAAAACGCCGCAAACAAAGTATGGACCCATGGTTCCAGAAAGATACTGGACCATGGTACAGGAAGTTGCTGTACCTGGTAGAGGGGACATAATCGGCGATTGAGAGATAGTTGCTTTGCAAAGCCCGAGGGGAAAGTCAGGCAGTGGGTTTATCGGGGACGGGTTCGGTGGCCAGGAAGTCGTTGCGAAAGCGTTGCGCATAAGAATCCAGGAGAACACGGATGCGCTCGGGGTCACTGGATTTTAACAACAATCCAGCGTGATGATATTTTTTGATCCGCAGAGCGATCTCTGGATCGTTATAGGAGGAGGTGCCGGGGTATTCCTGGCGCGCAAGCGACAGAATCACTCCGGCATAATCGCGGCGAGCTTTCGGCAAATGATAAGGGTGCAAACCGGCCTGCACTTCCAAGATAGCCCATTCGCGCCATAGATTAATGCCAGTAGCAGCTTCCACGACGTCAGCTATGTAGGCCCCGCCGACGCGTGCGGCAACTTCTACAAAATAAAATTTGCCGTCAGCATGCGACTTCAGGAATTCCGCGTGGGTTACGCCTCGTACCAGACCCATCCCATGAAGCAATTTGCGATTGGTTTCGAGCAATGCAATGGCATCCGCGCTGTCCCTGGCCAAGGTACGCGAAGTGAATACACCGCCGCCGTGAGAGACGTCGAGCGGGGGAACGCCATACGCGTGAACTTCGGCAAAGAGCACGGTGCGTTCGGCGACGATGCTATCCACGTGAAAAACTTTTCCAGGTATAAATTGTTCCAGGAGAAAGTAGGACTGTGCATCGCCAAGTTGATCGAGCAACGGCCAAAGCTCGGCGGGCGTATGAATTTTTCTCATGCCGATGCCCGAGGCCTGGGAGCGCGGCTTCAAGAGCCACGGACCCGGAACGCTTTCCATAAACGCACGAACACGATCGTGATTGAGGACGTGGACAAATTGCGGTTCCAGCGTGCCGGTATCGCGAGCATTCACGCGCATGGCCAGCTTGTCGCGAAAATATCGAACGGTGCTGAGCCCCATGCCCGGCAGACGCATGTGTTCCCGGAGGGCCGCCACGTTTTCCATATCAAATTCGTCGAGCGCCGCGACACGATCGATCGGTTGGAAACGAGCGGTATAGCTAACGGCGTGAATCAAAGCCGGCAGGGGCAAATCCTCCGGCATGAAAAACATTTCATCAATGGAATCGCGCGGCCAATCGGCATCGCGCAATTTTTCCACGGTGAGGAGTAGAACGCGACAACCCAAAGCTTTGCAGGCGCGCAGGAACTCGTGACCTTTTTCGTAAGAGGTCACGCAGAGAATCGTAAGAGGCGATTGAGCGTTCACCCGGTATCCCTCGAAGCCTTTATGGAGGCCAAAGTCGGGCCGAAGTATAAAATCTTATTGCTCCGCCGGAAATAAAAATTGCAAAAATGGCCCGACGCGCCGCGCCCACGCGGCTTCGTTATGTACCGCGCCCGGGACGCGCTCATAGTGAAGCGACTCTTCCAGCCGCCAGCCCTTTTCCACCAGTATGTCGCGGAATTTTTCGACGTCATCAACGATGCGTGGGCCTTCGTTGGCGCCGATATCCAACCAGATGCGCGGCAGAGGTTGGATGAGGGCGCTCTGCGCAAAGCGCAGGATCACGCGCTCATTCCACCACACGGAGGGTGAAAGCGCGGCAATTTTCCCAAAAATTCCGGGCATGCGGAGGCCGAGGTAGAGAGAGACCAGGCCACCGAGCGAGGATCCCCCGATGCCAGTATTTCGCGGTCCCTTAGAAACGCGATAATTCTCCTCGAGAAATGATTTTACTTCTTCGAGCAGAAAACGCGCGTAACGATCGGCGCGGCCGCCTCCGAGCTTCGGAATGCGCGTGGGAGTGTATTCGCGAATGCGATGCTCGCCGACGTTATAAATGCCAACAATGATTAGCGGCGCTACCGATCCGGCATAAATCAAATCATCAGCAGTCTGGCCAACATGCCAATCCATGCCGGGAATAAAAGAAGTTTCGCCATCGAATAGGTTTTGGCCGTCGTGCAAATAAAGAACGGGAAAATTTTTGTCAGGTTGCTCGTGATAGCCGGGAGGAAGATACACAATCAGGTCGCGCCGATTTCGCAAATAGCGCGAGCGGAATTGTTCGTGCTTGATAAGCTGGGGTGCGCTCACGGCGCGATCGTGACCAACAAGTCCTTGGCTTCCACATGTTGACCGGAGGCGACAAGCAATTTCTCAATTCGACCCGATACCGGCGCGTAGATGTTCGATTGCATCTTCATGGCTTCCAAGGTAAGTAGTTTAGCACCGCGCTCGATAATCTGACCGACGCGAACGGCAATTCCGCTGATGACGCCCGCGGTTGGCGCGGGAACCTGATTTGGATTGGCGGGATCGGCTTTGGGATGCGCGCGTTCGAGGACACGAAGGGCTTTGTCGCGAACGTTCACTTCGCGCGGCTGGCCATTCAATTCAAAAAACAGCGTGCGCATGCCGTCAGGGTGCGGATCTCCGATGGTGAGAAACTTTACGATCATGCTTTTGCCAGACTCGATTTCTATGGTGATTTCCTCGCCAGGTTTCAAGCCATAGAAAAATGCCGGAGTGGGCAGCACGCTGACATCGGAGAATGTCTGCCGGAATTTATCATATTTCAAGAAAACTTCCGTATAGAGAAGGTAGCTGAGCAATTGATCTTTTGCCAAGGCATGCCCGACTTTTTTTTCTAGAGAAAGCTTTTCTTGTTTTAGATTCACCGGCTCGAGCGTGTCGCCGGGCAATCCGCTGATCGGCGCTTGTCCACGCAAAATAATTTTTTGAAGTTTTTTCGGCCAGCCGCCCGGGGGCACGCCGAGGACTCCGGAAAACATTTCCACGACAGAGTTGGGGAGCGAGAGGTCGTGATGCTCATTGAGCTTTAAGATATCCGCGGGGATCATTTCCTTGGCCATAAGAAAAAGCGTCATATCGCCAACAACTTTGCTGGACGGCGTAACTTTCACGATGTCGCCAAATAATTGATTGACCTGGGCGTACATGGCCTCGACTTCCCGCCAGCGATGACCAAGACCCATGCCTATGGCTTGCTCGCGAAGGTTGGTATATTGACCGCCGGGAATTTCATGTTCATAAAGGCGCGCGGAACCAGCTTTCGGGCCGGAATCAAACGGAAGATAATAACTGCGTACCGTCTCCCAGAAATCTGAACATTCGTTGAGAGTTTCGAGATCGAGCTGCGTGTCGCGGTCGGTGTGCCGCAGCGCGGCGACAAGGGAATTCAGATTTGGCTGGCTGGTGCCGCCGCTCATGGAGGCCACGGCAGCGTCAACAACATCAACACCGGCATCGCAGGCTTTGAGGATAGAAGCGGCGTTAATGCCGCTGGTGTCATGGGTATGAAAATGAATCGGCAGCGAAATTTGTTCGCGCAGGGTTCGGACCAATTCGAACGCGGCGTACGGCTTACACAGACCAGCCATGTCTTTTATGGCCAGAAAATGCGCGCCGAGTTTTTCAAATTGCTTGGCGAGCGCGACATAATATTTCAGCGAGTATTTTGGGCGGGATGAGTCGAGAATGTCGCCGGTGTAGCAAATGGCCGCTTCGCACACGCCGCCAGTTTCCAGCACTGCGTCAATGGAAACGCGCATATTTTCGATGGAATTCAGCGAATCGAAAATGCGAAAGATGTCGATGCCCTGCGCGTGCGATTCGCGAACAAATTCCACGATGACATTGTCAGGGTAGGATGCGTACCCAACGGCGTTGGCACCGCGCAGCAACATTTGGAAACATATATTTGGCACAAGCTGGCGCAGCTCGCGAAGGCGCTGCCAGGGATCTTCATGCAGAAAGCGCAGCGAAGTATCGAACGTCGCGCCGCCCCACATTTCCAAACTGAAAAGATTTGGCAGGCGTTGAGCGACCGTGGCCGCTGTCGCCAAAAGATCATGGGTGCGAACTCGCGTAGCCATCAATGATTGATGAGCGTCGCGAAAAGTGGTGTCGGTGATTAGCAAACGCTTTTCTTTGCGCACCCACGCGGCAAACTTTTTTGGTCCGAGTTTTTGCAGGAGCTGGCGAGTGCCTGGAGGCGCCGGCGCGCCCGGTTGTTGTCGCGGCAATACCGCGGCTTCACAATTTTCCGGGATTTCCTTTCCTTTTACCTCGGGATTCCCGTTGAGAATAACGTCGCCGAGATAGGAGAGCAGTTTGGTTGCACGATCCGCGCGGCTGGTAAAACGGAAAAGTTCCGGTGAATCGTCAAGAAAGGAGGTGGTGACTTCGCCGGCACGAAATTCTGGATGATTTACAACATTTTCGACGAAGGGAATATTTGTTTTTACGCCGCGAATGCGAAATTCGCGCAACGCGCGATCCATGCGCTGGCAAGCTTCGGGGAGATTTGTGCCCCAGGCGGTGACCTTAACCAGCAGAGAATCGTAATACGCGGCCAGGACTGCTCCGGCGTAAGCGGTGCCGCCGTCGAGCCTGATACCGAAGCCGGCGGGTGAGCGATAAGTAGAAATTTTTCCGTAATCGGGCGCGAAGTTTTTCTCTGGATCCTCAGTGGTTACGCGGCATTGCAGCGCGGTTCCATAAAGCGGAACATTTTCCTGTTTGGGCAATGATAGTGGAGGTTCATGGAGTTTCTGGCCCTGCGCGACGAGGATTTGCGCGCGAACAATGTCGATTCCGGTGACAACTTCGGTGACCGTGTGTTCAACCTGAATACGCGGATTCACTTCGATGAAATACCACTTGCGGGAATCGACGTCGTATAGGAATTCGACGGTTCCGGCATTGCGATAATTCGCTTTGCGGGCAAGACGCACGGCCGCGTCGCAAAGTTCTGCTCGAATGCTGGGAGAGAGATTGGGCGCCGGCGCGACCTCAACAACTTTTTGGTGGCGACGCTGAACGGAGCAGTCGCGCTCATAAAGATGAAGCAGGTTGCCGTGGTGGTCGGCGAGGACTTGGACTTCCAAGTGACGCGCGCGCGGCAAATATTTTTCGAGGAAAACAGCGGCGTCCCCGAAGGCGGACTTCGCTTCGCTTTGCGCCTCTTCCAGCCGTGCTTCGAGTTGCGAAGCATCGTTAACCACGCGCATGCCGCGACCGCCGCCGCCCATGGAAGCTTTGACGATGATTGGATAGCCGATTTCATTAGCGATTTTTTTTGCTTCGGCAGCGGATTTTACGGCGTGCTCAGTACCTGGGAGAACCGGAACGCCGGCTGCCGTGGCTAAACGGCGCGCAGCGGTCTTGTCGCCGAGGAGTTCCAGCAACTCGGGTGTAGGACCGATAAAAGTGATTCCCGCTTCGGCGCACGCACGCGCGAAGGCAGGATTTTCGGCGAGAAAACCGTAGCCAGGATGAATGGCATCCACGCCTTTGGATTGGGCAAGTGCGACGATGCCGGCGATGTCTAGATACGCTTCAACCGGTCCTTTGCCTGCGCCAATCTGATACGCTTCGTCGGCTTTGAAGCGGTGCAGCGCCAGGCGATCTTCTTGGGAATAAATCGCCACGGTGCGCAAACCAAGCTCGTTGGCGGCACGAAATATGCGGATGGCTATTTCGCTGCGGTTGGCGGCGAGCAGCTTCCTAATAGGTTTAGTTTTCTTCATGCTGCTGGCACAAGGGTGAATACTCTTGCGCGGGAATATAGCATTGTTTCATCCCCGGGAGAGGACCTAGCATTACATTATTGAATTGTGCGGAGCGAAAATATTTCTGCTAGGAAATGAAAATATTCCTATTAGAAATGATCGGGAAACTAAATTTGACCCGACACGCAGGCTTAATACTTGCGAAGCACGCTGATGACGCGCCCTTGGATCTTCAAATCGCTTGCGGGTACGATAATGGGGGCCATCTCCGAATTGGCTGGTTGCAAGCGAATCTTGCCCTGTCCTTCGCGATAAAACCTTTTTAGCGTAGCCTCTTCTCCGTTGACCAGGGCGACTACGATGTCGCCGGCGTTGGCCACCTGCGTTTGCTCGCAAACGACGTAATCACCGTCCATGATGTGGTCCTCGATCATCGATGTGCCCTTCACTTGCAAAACGAATGAGTTGGCGCCGCGCGCGAAATCCCCGAGCGAGATGGTTTCTCGTTCCTCCATTGCTTCGAGTGGTCTGCCGGCGGCAATGCGTCCGACCATGGGCAATTCCTGTACGCGCCGCTCGATGACTTGTTCCTTGACGGACTTTGGCAAATGTAGAATCTCGATGGAGCGGCTCTGGTTATAGCCGCGGCGAATAAATCCCTTTTTTTCCAGCGTGGAAATGTGTTTGTGAACGGTGGCCAATGAAGTAAGTTTCAAGCCCTTACCAATTTCTTCAAAGCTGGGCGCGTAGCCATGCTTGGTTTCAAAAGAAACCAGGTAATCGAGCACTTCTTTTTGCCGCTTGGTCAGGGCCATTTGAAAGCCTCCGTTTTCGTCTAGCAAACAGCGTTTTGGGGTGCGAATTGCCGGGTATTCGTTCCTGGCCCACTCTAGGCGAAAGGAAAGCGAACGTCAAGTGGCTTTTTGGAATCTTGTTCCCCTTCTTTCACTATTCACCGCTGACAACGCTGTGTTTCCATTTATCTTGTGAATTCCGCGCCGCAACGCTCCGCCGCCGTCACTGCCGCAGCTTCTCTAGCCATTGCGGGGAGTTGTGTCGCGTTGCTGGCCTGGGGCTGGTTCGGATATCGCCTTCTTGAAACCGTGCATTCGTTTGGAGTAAAAGGAATTCCCTTAAAAAAGTGGGAAATAATCTTTGTTGTCGCGGTTGCGATTCTGCCACCGGCGCTCGCCATTCTCGGCTTGCAGACCGGTGTTGGATTATTTCGACTGAACCCGTGGGCGCGCAAATCCGCGTTGATCTGGGCCAGCGCTTCGCTGCTGTTTTGTATTTATCTTTTGGCGAGCAACCCGTACGAAATATTCGTGATCGACAGCGATCATTGGAGCAGCGAGTTGGCGCTTTTGAAGCAATTTTTTGCGCAGGCGTTGCTGATCGCGCTGGCGCCAGTGAGTATCTGGTGGATTTTTCTTTTTACTTCGGCAAGCGTCAAGGCACAATTTTCTGGCGTGGAAAAAGAATCCGCGCGCGTGTCCTGAAGCCAGAATTCACTGCCACGCCGGTCTTGCATAGGTCCATGTGCTATTCTTTAAGTGTTGGGCTCGGGGTAGATTCAGGGACTTTCTTTCCTGCCGGAAACGGATGAATTGCAAAAATACGGCAGGAAATAAGACTTAGGTCGCTGTTCGTCAGCCACAGGATAAAGATTTGTATGTCCACAATTAGTGAAATACCAGCATTGAAGTCTCGCAAAGAGGTGATTGAGAAGGCCGTGATTCGCTTTGCCGGCGACTCGGGCGATGGCATGCAAGTGACCGGCAATCAATTTACTAACACCGTGGCCTTATACGGGAATGACATCGCAACTTTCCCGGATTATCCGGCGGAAATACGCGCTCCCGCGGGAACGATTCCGGGTGTGAGCGGTTTTCAACTGCATTTCTCTTCCAACGAAGTTTATACGCCCGGCGACGCCATCGACGTGTTGATCGCCATGAATCCCGCGGCATTGAAGGTAAATATCGCGGATTTGAAGGCCAACGGCATACTCATTGTAAATTCCGATAGTTTTCAAGAAACGGATCTGCGCAAAGCGCATTTAACCTCTAATCCGCTGGAAGATCACTCTCTCGACAAATTTCGCGTGTTCCCGGTAGAACTCGAACGCCTGACCCGCCGAGCCCTTGAGCATCTCGGTTTGGATGCCAAGACCATGGACCGCTGCAAGAATTTTTTTGCTTTGGGGATGTGCTTCTGGCTGTACAACCGCTCGGAAGAACCCACCATTCGCTGGATTGAAGAAAAATTCAAGAATAAGCCTCTCCTCGTTGAAGCCAATAAACTGGCTATGAAAGCTGGTCATTCTTATTGCGAGGCCACGGAAGCATTTCAAATAAACTACGAGATTCCTCCCGCGCAACTTTCTCCGGGCTTGTACCGGAGCATGAGCGGGAACCAAGCCCTCGCTCTGGGATTTGTAACTGCCGCGCAAAAATCCGGGCTCAAATTATTCCAGGGCAGTTATCCGATTACGCCTGCTTCAGACATCCTTCACGAACTTTCGCAATACAAGAATTTTGGTGTATTGACATTTCAGGCCGAGGATGAAATCGCGGCGATTACTTCCGCAATTGGCGCTGCGTACGCCGGCGCTTTGGCAATTACCACAACATCGGGCCCAGGCATGGCATTAAAAACCGAAGCTCTGGGATTGGCAGTAGCCATAGAAATTCCGTTAGTCATTTGCAATATCCAGCGCGGCGGCCCTTCGACGGGCTTGCCAACGAAAACCGAGCAAGCGGACCTGATGCAGGCGCTTTTTGGGCGCAACTCGGAAGCGCCGATTCCCGTGATCGCCGCTTCCACGCCGTCGGATTGTTTTTGGGTGGCCCTTGAAGCATGCCGCATCGCCATAAAATATATGGTGCCGGTAATTGTTCTTTCAGACGGTTACCTGGCAAATGGCGCCGAGCCCTGGCGGATTCCCAAGGCTGAAGAAATTCCCGAAATTCCGGTGCACTTCGCGAACGATCCGACTACGTTTAAACCTTACAAACGCGATCCTCAGACGTTGGCTCGGCCCTGGGCGCTGCCCGGCACGCCTGGTCTCGAACACCGTATTGGGGGTCTGGAAAAACAGGACGGCACGGGAAATATTAATTACGAGCCACTGAATCACGAAAATATGGTGCGGATCCGCGCTGCGAAAGTTGCGGCAATCGCTCAGGAAATACCGAATGCGGTTCCCGAAGGCGATCAGGAAGGTGATTTGCTGATTGTGGCGTGGGGATCGACCGCGGGCTCTATCACGGCCGCGGTAAAAACGCAGCGCGCCCTGGGCCAGAAGATTGGGCATTTGCAGTTGCGTTACCTCAACCCGCTGCCAGCGAATCTGGGTGAAGTCTTGAAACGCTACAGGCGCGTGCTGGTGCCGGAATTGAACATGGGGCAACTTCTGTGGGTGCTGCGCGCAAAGTATCTAGTAGACGCAGTGGGCCTGAACAAAATACAAGGGCGCCCGTTTAAGCAGAACGAATTGCAACAGAAAATCGAAGAGATGCTCGCTTAGCCAGAGCATCGGTAGAAAAGGCAGAACGGAGCAGGACATGAGCACAGCGACATTGCCACCAACACTGACAAGAAAGGATTTTCAGACCGACCAGGAAGTACGCTGGTGCCCGGGTTGCGGCGATTACGCCATTCTTGCGGCGGTTCAAGCGGTGTTCCCCGAACTGGGAATTCGTCGCGAAAACTTTGTGATTGTATCCGGAATCGGCTGCTCCAGCCGGTTCCCGTATTACATGAACACTTATGGCTTCCATACCATTCATGGCCGCGCACCGGCGGTAGCCACGGGCATCAAGGCCATTCGGCCGGATTTGGAAGTGTGGGTGGTAACTGGCGACGGAGACGCGCTTTCCATCGGCGGCAATCACACCATTCACATGCTGCGGCGCAACGTTGGATTGAAAGTGTTGCTCTTCAACAATAAAATTTACGGTCTGACCAAGGGGCAATATTCGCCGACTTCCGAAGTCGGGAAAAAAACCAAGTCTACGCCTTTCGGGTCCGTGGACCGGCCGTTCAATCCTGTTTCATTGGCAATCGGCGCGGAAGCGACCTTCGTGGCACGCTCGGTTGATGTTTTTCAAGGTCACTTGAAAGAAACTTTAAAACACGCCGCTGCGCACAAAGGCTCCGCATTCGTCGAAATTCTACAGAACTGCAATATTTTTAACGATGGCGCATGGTTTTCGCTGACCGAGAAGGAAGCACGCACGGAACAAATCCTGCAGCTTGAACACGGGAAACCACTGGTGTTCGGCAAAAACAGGGACAAAGGCATCCGTCGCACCGCGGACGGTGACATGGAAGTGGTGGAATTAGGCGGAAGCGTTAGCGAAAGCGACTTGATCGTTCACGATGCGCACAATCCCCATCCTTCGTACGCATTCATGCTTTCACACATGGAGCGCCGCCCCGGCTTCCCTACCCCAATCGGGGTTTTTCGCGCCTGGGACGATCTTCCGCGTTACGAGGACGTGATGCATCAGCAGGTCAAAGACGTAATCGCCAAGCGGGGAGCTGGGAACCTGGACAAGCTGCTTCAGGCCGGCGATACCTGGGAAGTCCGGTAACGGCGCAAACTTGGAGCTATCCTCAGGGTGTTCGGTACCCCTAATCCTTGAATACTAGTACCCGGCCGTTCCTCCGCAAAGAGGGCTTTTGTGCCCTAAGAGTATATGCGCTGCGGCACACGTCCATACATTGTTAGAAATCGGGAAATTATCTAGCTATTTCGGTGTATCATACGGGTACGGCCAGTCAATTCGAGGAGATTTCGGTGGGGTTTACGGCCCCCTAAGTGCCTTTCCTTATAAGAGGTATGAGCCTCTTGTATAGCAGAAACGTTTCCGCCGGGAAAAATGGCTTGATCAAAAAGCGGAAAAAACACGGGTCACGATTGGAATCCGCAGTGAGGGCGCTGGGAGTACTGGCACTTTTTGTCGGTCTTTTAACGGCGTTTGATTTGCTTCCCTACCGCAGCGCTCCGCAAACGCAATCTCAAAAACGCATTGAATATCAGCTATCGCAGGATGCCATACCGGAATTTCTGTTTGACGCGTATTCGGCGCCCGGCCAGGCCCGTCCGGTATATCCCTTTTCCGTAATTCCACGCGGAATAAAAAACGCGGAAGAATTGAAGTCGGTGCTGGCTCATGATCCCGTTGCTTCCGCGCATTATGCGGGATTCTCCGCGGCGAACTCTCGCGTGGTTACGGTTCAGAAGCCGCGCGCCGTATTTGTTTCTTACCGGCTGGGCAATCACATTTATTGGACTAAAAAACGAATGTGGCTGCGACGCGGAGAAACGCTGGTTTCCGACGGCAAAAACAGCGCACGAACGCGTTGCGGCAACCGTATTTCTGAAGTTGCGGAACTCCCGGTTTCCGCGCATGAACCTCCGTTAAAAATGCTCGAAGAGCCAGCTGCTCTTCCTTCTCCGGAATTCGATGCAAACGCGATGGCTTTTTCACCACTTTTCTTGGCCGCAAGCGTTCCGTTGCTGCCCGTTGTCGACGGCGGAATTATCGGTCCTCCGTCGGGTCCCGGAGTTCCCCCTATTTTTCCGGTTTTTTGTTGCAGCGCGGGAGCTCCTCCACCAGAAAAACCGCCGGTGGTCCCTCCCATTGCAACGCCTGAACCTGAAACGTTGATGTTGCTGATTTTTGGAATCGTCTTTCTATTTCTGTTTCTTAAAAAATAATTTTCCAGATTTATAGTTACATTACATTCCGCGATCTTAGAAAGCGGATTTCCATGCTTTTCTTACCTGAGTTACCGCACAAAATTCCTTGATTCCACAAAAAGTTTTGTACGCTACCGTGCAAAGAAAACCCCGCAAAATTGCGGCTTTTTAACCTTCATCGCTGGAAAACCCGCCCCACCCACCTGGCATCAAACAGGCTTAGAAGCGGCAGGCTCTCCAGCTCAAGTTTCCGCTACTGTGTGTGTCTACCTTATTCAAGGAGAACGCTATGAAGCGTTTCGGATTGATATTGTTTGTGGCTAGCTGTTTCGTTCCTCTGACTTCCGCGCAGAGTCTGGATCACGTGGAGGCCGGAGTTTTTGCAGATTATTTCCGGATTTCACCCACGGATACAAACCAGGTCGGACTCGGCGCGCGACTCGGTTTTCATGTCGCTCCCTATACCAAATTAGAAGCGGAAATGTCTTATGATTTCGGCAGAGCGTTCACGGAAAGCTTCACCCCTCCGGGAGGCGGCAGCCTCGGATTTCAGAACACCAACCTGCGAATTCTGCACGGGGAAATTGGGCCTAAGTTCGAGTTCGGGCATGGGGCTATTCGTCCTTTCGTTACGGTAAAGGGCGGATTCATCAACTTTCACCTGGATTCTCGCGCGCCAAGCTTTAACGGATTCACCAGTTCGGTGCAAGGTTTGCGGGATGACAATGTCAACGGCGTGCTTTATCCCGGTGGAGGAATCGAAGGTCATCTCGGCCCGATCGGACTGCGGTTCGACATCGGGGATGAAATTTATTTCAGTCATGGAGCACACAACAATCTAAGAATGGCTTTCGGCCCGTTCATCCGTTTTTAACGAACGGGTAATTCCGTATCAGAGCGCCGGGAGTTCGCGGACAATCCGCGGATTTCCGGCGTTTTTATTTTTTAAAACTTCTAGTACCCTTCCGCATCCAATAAGGGTTATGTTGGAGCCTGGCCCATGCCCGATAAAGCCAAATCGATTCCCTTCCCCGCGCTTTCGGTACCGCCTGCGCTTTCGGCGGATATTTGGACCGCCAGCCCCGAGCAAGCCAAGTCTCTGGAACTGCTATACGAAGTTAGTCGCGAAATCACGTCTATCCTAGACCGGCAAGAGTTGTTAAGCCGCATCGCCCAATTAGTGAAAAAGTTGGTGAATTATCACGTTTTTACCGTGATGTTGTGGGATGAAAACAAACAACATCTCGAATCCGTTTTTTCCATGAGGTATGAGGATTCAATTCCCGCGCGGTACCGCATGCCTTTACATCAAGGGATAACCGGTATTGCCGCTGGCGAGCGCCGTACCATGCGAATCAGCGACGTTCGAAAAGATAAACGGTATGTGCAGTGCGAGCAAGGCGTGGAAGTGCGTTCGGAACTGGTTATTCCGCTGCTTCAGCAGGAGCGTCTGGTTGGCGTGCTGGATCTCGAGAGCACTGAACCTGACTATTTCACCGCGGAACACGAGCGGTTGTTAACGCTGCTTGGATCCTATATTTCCATTGCGCTGGAAAATGCGCGGCTTTATGAGTTAAGCCGTGAAAATGAGCGGCGATTGCAGACGGATCTGGAAACTGCTCGAACGATCCAAAAGCAACTTTTGCCTTCTGGCGCTAGAGAGATTCCTGGCCTGGATTTAGCCACGGCTTATGTACCCGCGCGGGAACTAGGCGGAGACTTCTACGATTTTCTTCCTTACGGCGAGGGGCAGCTGGCGATCGCGCTCGGCGATGTCTCTGGTAAAGGAACTGCCGCGGCGCTATACGGCTCTCTGGCTACGGGCACTATTCGCGAATTGGTGGTGGAGAAGTCGCAACCGCCGGCGCAAATGCTGCAGACTCTAAATGAGCGGTTACGTTCCGCGCGCCTTGATGCGCGATTTATTGCCATGACTTTCGCCGTGTATGACGGACCGACGCGGACCCTCACGGTGGCAAACGCCGGCGCGCCTTACCCGCTGCTGGTTCGCGGCGGTACGGTTGAGAAGATTCTGCTGGCAGGCATCCCGCTCGGGCTGTTGCCGGGAATTGAATACGATGAGCGCAGCGTAGCGCTGGAAATCGGGGACGTCGTAGTGTTCGCGTCCGATGGCATCGAGGAAGCACAGAATGCCGCTGAAGAAGAATTCGGTATCGACCGGCTTGTGGCGTTGCTCTCCACAGTTTCGATAACAGAACCGGGTTACCAGATTGCGCAAAGAATTGTTCACGCCACGGATCGTCACAGTGGCCCGGGCGTTTTTCCGCATGACGACCGCACCATCGTCATCTTGCGTATTACCGACGATGCGTCCACAGATTTCTCCAAGCTGCCGATTATTTATTGATAGAAGGAAGCTTCGCGCGCAACTGGCGCGATACTTTTCTCGCTGGGGACGGATGCTGTAAGTTGAAAGACGTCAGTTTACCGTAGTATTCACGGCGAGCGGCGTCTGGGCCGCAACGGTAGCGAAATAGTTTTGTTCGCGTAGTTTGCGGTAGATGTGTCCGGCGACTACCGCGGCGGTCGGTCCCTTTACGCGCCTGGTATTCCCGCGCAGCAGAACAGCTAGCGCGATTTTTGGATGGATCTCATCCGAGTAGGTAACAAACCAGCCGATGCGTGACGGCGTCACATGGTCATCGCAAGTGCCCGTCTTTCCGAGTGGCATGTCCTCGCCACCTCGGTCATAGCTGGACTTCCCGGTGCCGTAGAGAACCGCAGCGAGCATGCCTTCGCGAATTTCCGGCAAAATCGAAGCGATATTCAGTTCGCGCTTGATGCGCGGCGTAAAACTATCGATTTCTTCTTGAGAGCGTGGATATTGCAGGTAATACAGTGTGCCGCCGTTGGCGAAAGCCGATGCGAGAGAAACAAGCTGCAGCGGGGTCATCTGAATTCCTTCGCCGAAACTGGACATACGCGCTACACCGCCATAGGCAGGAGGTTGCATGGGAAACGAGCCGGGATGCTCTTCCGGCAAATTGTATCCAGCTAGCTCGCCGAGGCCCAGGAGCCGCCCGTATTTCGAGACGGTGTCAAATCCCATGCGCCGGCCAAGCTCTTCGAAAAATACGTTGTTGGAATGCGCCATCGCTTCCGTCAAATTCATGTATTTCCTGCGACCTACCTTGAGCATGGTGTCGCGGGTGATCACATTTTCTTCAAGAGCTGCAAGAGCGATGGTGGGCTTGATGGTGGAGCAAGGAATGTAGCCTTCGCCAAAAGCAATTTTCTGGTTAACGACCGCCAGGATTCTTCCGGTATTGGGGTCGACGGCCACCACTGCACCGTTATAACGTCCCAGACCTTCTACCAAAGCTTGGCGAACAACTGGATCATCGTATGTGCGGACGTCGCTGCTGAAAGAATCTGCAAAGGTAGGTACTCCCGCCCCGTGGTACCGGGCCGGACCGGAATGACGATGAGCTCGCGAGTGAGACGTCCTTACCGCCGTTTTCCGGGCAGCGGGCGCAGCAGCCAATGTCACTGCGAACCCTGCTGCTAGAGCGGCAGCTAGAGATAACTTTCCGAATCGCTTCACCGTTTGACCTCGACCTCTGGGCTCACAAACCTCGACCAAGCGCTGCGATGACCTACCTTGTACTTCAAAGGCAGCTAGCCGGTCAACGTCTGGTTGCAACTAAATGCACGCATCGCGCCAAATCAATACTCTAGTGATTTGATGCCACTTAGCGTCCTGCGCTGCCTCTTACTCCGCGAGGGCGACGCCGCGCCTCTCACATTGATACAAATTCTACGGGTAAGCTGTCGCGGAGGCAATAGCCGACTAGGCCCGGTACTAAGCTATGTGCTTTGTTATGAACATCTGTACGGGAGGACAGGTTGCCTGGACGTGTGGGCCCTATTTTGAATGGGAGAAAAAATTTGCCACAGGCGCAGAAAGTGAAACGCCCTCCCCAAGTGCATTGCGGAGAGCGTTGCCAGCCTCGTTAATCTTATCTATCGGCTGTTGGCTGGGCGTCCCTTATTGGCTTCGGCTCCCGCGGTTGCCGCCGTTGACTTCACCGGTGCCTTATCCGCTGCGGTGGTGGCAGTGTGGCCGTTGGGTGCGCTAGGCGACACTCCATTGGTCCCGGTTGCGGCGCTGGGGTTATTCAGCCCGGGAATTTCCATTTTCTTGCGCAGTACGCTTTCCAGTTTTGCGCAGATATCCTTGTTCTCCTTGAGGAAAGTGCGCGCATTCTCGCGACCCTGGCCCATACGTTCCGAGCCAAAGCTGATCCACGTGCCGGACTTTTCCAGAACGCCTTTGTCCACGCCGAGATCGATCAGGTCGCCTTCGCGCGAAATGCCTTCCCCGTAAATGATGTCGAATTCGGCTTCGCGGAACGGCGCGGCCACCTTGTTCTTAACAACTTTCGCGCGCGTGCGTGAACCCACCACTTTGTCGCCTTCCTTGATGGCTTGAATGCGGCGAATGTCCACGCGCATGGTGGCGTAAAACTTAAGCGCGCGGCCTCCCGTAGTGGTTTCTGGATTCCCGAACATGACGCCGATTTTTTCACGTATCTGGTTGATGAAGATGAGCGATGTGCGGGACTTCGACACAATGGCGGTGAGCTTGCGCAGCGCCTGCGACATCAGCCGCGCCTGCAACCCCATCGACGGATCACCCATGTCACCTTCCAGTTCCGCTTTCGGAACCAACGCGGCGACCGAGTCGATCACGATAATATCCACGCCACCCGAGCGAATCAGAGCTTCGGCAATTTCCAATGCTTGCTCGCCGTGATCCGGCTGTGAAACCAGCAAGTTGTCCACATCCACGCCGAGTTTACGCGCGTAGCTGGGATCCAGCGCGTGTTCCGCATCGATGAACGCGGCCTGGCCACCCAACTTCTGCGCCTCGGCAATCACATGGAGCGTCATCGTGGTCTTACCGCCCGATTCAGGGCCGTAAATCTCAATTACGCGGCCACGCGGGAAACCGCCCACTCCCAAAGCCGCATCGAGCGAGAGACATCCCGATGGAATCACGTTGACTGGCACCAAAACGTCTTTGCTGCCCAGCCGCATGATGGAGCCTTTGCCATACGATTTTTCAATCTGCAATATCGCTGCTTCGAGTAACTTTGCTCTGTCGTCTGCCATGTCACACCTCGGTGGAGGAAATTAGGAGATTTTTATAACGGGATCTTGAACCGAGGCTTTGCGCTGGGAAAGCGTAAAACCCCGAGTCTGGGGCATATCGAAAGATGGACTTTACCATTTAATTCACCTTGTCTCCATGCCTTTTTTGCCAAATCTGTTCCGGTTCAGAAAAACTATAAACAGCAAAGTAGCATGATGGCGAACAAAAGGCAAATACTATTTTCGCCTATTGTTCGCCATGAAAGGCCCGGCATCCGGAGCTTCACGGATAGCTATAAAATCCCCGCCCCGATTTTCTTCCCAGCCAACCGGCCGCCACGTATTTCTTCAGCAATGGGCATGCCCCATATTTGGGATCGCCCAGGCCTTCCAGCAGCACATGCATAATATCCACGCAAACATCCAGACCGATAAAGTCCGCCAACTCCAAGGGCCCCATCGGATGGTTCATGCCCAGCTTCATCACTGCGTCCACAGCCTCGGGCGTTGCTACACCCTCCATAACGCAGTAGGCCGCCTCATTAATCAAGGGCATAAGCACGCGGTTAGACACAAACCCTGGCGCATCGTTGACTGCAACCGGCGTCTTGCCCAGTTTTTTGGACAATTCCATGGTGGCGGAAAATGTTGCATCTGACGTTTGCAGCGCGCGAATCACTTCCACCAGCGGCATTACCGGCACTGGATTCATGAAGTGCATGCCCACAAAGCGCTCTGGCCGCAGGGTGAGCGCCGCGAGCGTAGTCATGGAGATTGAGGACGTATTACTGGCAATGATTGCCGCAGGTCTCAAAAAACGGTCTGCTTCACTTAATACCGCGCGTTTTATCTCGATTTTTTCCGGCACGGCTTCCACCAAAAAATCCGCCGCGGCGATAGCATTCATCTCCGTTACCGCCTGAATGCGGCCCAGAACCGTTCCCTTTTCCGTTTCCGCCAGCTTCCCTTTTTTGATCTCGCGATCGAGATTTTTTCCAATGGTCTCCAGCCCGCGATCGAGAAATCTCTGCTCCACGTCCCGCAAAATTACGTTGATACCCGCCCTCGCAAATATATGAGCAATGCCATTTCCCATGGTTCCCGCGCCCAGCACGGCGACGGTCTTGATGGATTCAAGCGACAAACTGTTTCCTCCAACGTTGTGGAAGTTCCGCGAGCTAGGAAAACCCGCTTATCGAGGCGGAGCGCCTTCGACAATTTCGCGGACAATTTCGCGTGCGCGGGCTGAGTCGGCGGGGGACACCAGTACCCGGGTCGAGCCGCCGAGGGTATCAAGGTTTAGGGGAATTTCATTTTCCATGAGCGCCGCGGTCAGAAATCGCGCAATATCTCCATCCGCACCCGACCAAACTTCGATCGTGGCATTTTCATCGCTGTCGGAAATCGAACCATGAGTCGGAGGCGGAACTTCAGCTTGCGCGGGAATCTCCATATCCGCCGGTTGCTGCTCGAGCAGTTTTTCCAGAACTGCCTGTGCGGCGGGCAGATCCTGCGAGAGCACGGAAACCTCAAATCCGAAGCGCGGCTTAAAATCAATAGGTAGTGGATCAGCAGTTGGCGCTCCCTGATCCTCTCCCATCGATGTCTGGCGGAATGGTGTTCCAGCTGCTTCCAGTTGCTCTTGCAACGCAGCGAGAAACGCCGGATCCTCCCCCGTCCACAGTAAAACGACGGAACTTTGATCTTCAGGGAGCCGAGTTGGTGAAGCCATGCTACCTCCGTTAAGGTTCAATGTGAGGTTCAGCAAAGTGTGTCGACGATTCAGTCTACTATGAACTTAGAACTTAGTCTTATATCCGATGGTTTCTTAGCGCGCCAAAATATCTTTGTACGCGTTTAAGGCCACCTTCTTTGGCTGGTTCGGCAGGATGTAATCAATCGTTCGGGTTGAATTTCCGACCATGAGCACTTGGCCCAAACGGGCCATGCCATTTCCGAAATCGGCAAAAATGGGAATGAGCATGCCAAAATTTTGGTCCACTTCACTTTGCGTGATTTTCATGTGTACGCGCGTCTTGCCGTTGTCCGCGGGTTGAATTTCGTATTGAAACTCATAGCGTGGCACTTGTGTGCCATAAACCCATTCGTTGAAAAACCAATCGAGCCTTCCGTTTCCCTGCAAATCCATCTGCTTGGTCATATGCTTTTCGGCGATGGCTTTAAATGATTCGGTCGAGGCAGGCAGGGCGCGATGGGTATCGACAAAATCGTGCATCATGGCGATGAAGTCCTTTTCTTTGTCGCTGCCTTCCGTTTGATCTGCATACATCAGTGAGCGTAGCATCTGCAGAACGTACGCCCCCTTGGGGTACGTCAGGCCCTGATACGCTCGCGCGGTACGGGGCGAAATCAAGCGCAGGCCCAGCCACAATGGCCCCGCATCATTCGGGGAAACTCCAAATTCGTTCTTTTCCAGGATGCGCACGCGCTGCCGCTCCCAAAATTCCAGATAGTCCTTCTGCCACTTCTTGCCCACGGCTTGCTGCAAAAACAGTCCCGCGGAAAATTCCGCGAAGCCCTCGGAAAGCCACTGATCGTGATACGAAGCCCAGCCGACGCCGTGGCCCCACCACTGGTGCGCTACCTCATGAGGCGTCACCTCCTGCACGAATCCAGTAAATTTGTTGTCGATTTTGCCGAACAGCATCCAGCGCTGGGTGGAGTCGATATATGCCGAGATTGGCAGAAATACCAGGCTGGGCCAGGATTGACCAAAACTAAAATTGGGCTGTTCGGTCACGTACAAATCTTCATACGGACCTTTGCCGAAATAAAGCGTGCACACCTCCATTTGCGCGCGCGCCTGCTCCAGCGCGTATTTCGTCATGCTCGCGGGAGACATCGAGCTTAGAAAGGCGCTGTCGCGGTATTGCGCGAGGCTGTCGGGCAGGTCCGTCAAATAATACCCGGAGATTTTATAGTTATCGATGGGTTCCGCAATATCGATTCTTTGGTACGCGCCATAATTAAAGCCCGCCACCGCCACAGGAATGGGGGTAATCCAATGAGTGACCGCGAAGCCTTGTTCAGTGGATTCGCTCTGCAGCTTCCCAACGCTGATCACTTTATTATTGTGCGGAACTTTAAAAGTCAGGTCGTAAAGGGCCTTTTCGCCGAAACCATTCAGATTCGGATAGCAGGACTCTCGAGCACCCACGTAGTAACTTCCCGTGCCCGCGCTTTGTAGCACCTTGTCGCCGGTGTAGGCCACTGTTAGCGAGCGCTCTTTCCCCATTTCCGGCGCGGTGTCGAGTATCACGTAGAAGGAGCCATCCTCCTTGCGATTCTCTTGAACGAAGTGCAGATCCTGCCCGGTCTCGTCGATCACGCGAGAAACTCGCAAATTAGGCAGCAGCGCAAACTTCATTACTCGCTCTCCCTCGATCAGCGGTTCAAACGTAATTGTCGCAATGCTGTCTAAGTGCTGATTTTTCGCCACGACGGTCTCGATCTTGTAGTGGTGCGTCGCAAACAGCCGCCGGTCTTCGATCGAGCTCGCTTTGTGGGCCAGCAATTCGGATTTCAGGTGCGAGGAATACCAGATGCCATCGTCCATGCCGCCGTTATCGGCATTAATCAGCGCCACCTCTTCGGAGGAATCCAGCTGCGGAAGCGCGCCGACGCGTGTACGCACAAAAAATCGCAAATCTTTGTGCGGGCTGCCGCGCATGTATGCATTGATAAAAGCTGGATGTTTGGGATTGTAAACAGCCGCGAGCACATCGGCATCAACGTTATCGATCGTTTCGCCTTCCAGGATGTCCTGCGTAAAGCCCTCAGGAACCTCGTGGCGATGGCGCATCCTTTCGCGCCAGTGGTGAAAGGCATTCGCAGCTTCGGGTGGGGTCGATGTCTTTTCTCCAATTTGCGGAGCAAACTGCTTTAGCACATCCGGCGTGAAACGAAACACAATTTCGGTAAAGTCTTCTTCCGCGGTTGGACCGCCGGCGCGCCGGGCGAGATCGCGTGCGTCTATGGCGCCTACGGGCTTAAGCGAAAAATGGCCTTGCCCGACAAACACCATGCCGGTTTCGGCTCCGTTCACCACATCGAGGAAAGTAAGCGTGCCACTGGTGAATTCGAATGTTGCGGCATCCACCGATAACCTCGACGGCTTGCATATTACGGATTCTTTCAATCCTATGTTGCGTAGTTGGCGATAAGCGTCGTCAGAATTTGCCAGGGATGCGCCTTTGCCTGGAACCACTACGCTGGTCTTTTGTCCCGCGATCACCAGGTTAATGTGCAATTGCGCTGAGCCTTGCAACTGCACTTCTTTGCTCTGCTCTTCGAAACCGGCGCTTGTTACACGCACCGTGTAATTCCCTGGCTTCAGATCTGGCGAATTGAAGTTTCCGGCAGAATCGGTGAGCACCACCACCGGGTTTGCCAAGTCCCCGCCGCTTATCTCGATTTTCGCCCCGGCCACCACTGCGCCGGAAGGGTCTTTCACCGTACCCGAGATCGTGTCAGCGCGCGCTCCCGTTGCGGACGCCAAAGCGATGGCCGCCAGTGTCAGTATCCGCAGAAAGAAAATTCGAGCCGGGAAGATATGGGGTCTGTACTTGTTAGGATGCATAATTTCAGGAGCCTCCGGCGGCAGAAAGAGCGCCGCCTATCGGGCTTCTCCGTTGTAAAGCGATTTGCCCCCCGTTCGAACGTAGGAGGTTAACAGGCGGGTAAATTACCTTATTTCTACCGCTAGCGCTACTGCGTTTCCGCCACCAAGGCACAAAGCCGCAATACCACGCTTCAGATTGCGCCGCTGAAGCTCATAGAGCAGGGTAGTGAGGATTCGTGCGCCGCTGGCTCCAATAGGATGACCAAGCGCTACGGCGCCGCCATTCACGTTCACTTTTTCTGGGTTCAGCCTTAGTTCGCGCGTTACAGCGATAGCCGCGACGGAGAATGCTTCGTTGAGTTCGACGAGATCTACATCCTTATCTCGATTCCATCCTGTTTTGGCGAGAAGTTTTTCTACGGCTTCAACCGGCGCCATCATCACCCATTTAGGTTCCACTCCCGAAACCGCCTGGGCTACAATGCGCGCGATGGGCTGCTTACCGAATTTTTGCGCAGTCCGCTCGCCGGTGACGATCACCGCGGCGGCTCCGTCATTGGTACTCGGGGCGTTTCCTGCCGTGACCGTACCATCTTTCTTAAATGCGGGCTTAAGCTTCCCCAAAGCCTCCATCGAAGTATCTTCGCGCGGCGATTCGTCGTGCTTAAATAAAACCGGCTCGCCTTTCTTCTGGGGAATACTAATGGGCAAAATTTGCGAATCAAAAAATCCTGCTTTGCGCGCCGCCACTGCTTTCTGGTGACTCTCAAAAGCAAAACGATCCTGCTGTTCGCGGGTGATTCCGTACTTTTCCGCCACCAGTTCGCCGGTCATACCCATATGGAAATTTTCGTACACGTCCCAAAGCCCGTCGTGAATCATGGAATCGACAACTTTGCCATCGCCAATGCGATACCCGCTTCGCGCCTGCGGCAGAAGATACGGACAATTCGTCATGGATTCCATGCCGCCTGCCACCACGATTTCCGATTCGCCTAGTTGCACCGCTTGAGCCGCCAATGCCACGGCCTTGAGGCCTGACCCGCAAACTTTGTTGATGGTCATGGCCGCGACGCGAGGATCGCAACCACCTTTTAGAGCGGCTTGTCTGGCTGGATTCTGGCCCAGGCCGGCCTGCACCACGTTGCCCAAGATAGCTTCGTCAATTTGCTTAACGTCAATGCCCGCGCGGCGCGCGGCTTCGGCGACAACCATGCCGCCAAGCTCCGGGGCGGAAAAAGGCGCAAGCGCGCCTTGAAATTTTCCAACCGGCGTGCGAACAGCGCTCAGTATTACCGGGGTTTCCATAATTCTTCTCCAAGGCAGAGGGCGGGAAATTATCGTTCGGTCTTTTTACTGCCAATCCAAAACGCTAAAAGGTCTTTTCGTCTGCACTGGGCCCGTAGAGACCGGGAACGGGGACGTTCAACTGACGCAAATACACGGTAAGCTGCGCGCGATGATGAATCATGTGATTGAAACACATGCCGCGCAAACAGTCGTACCGCGGGATAGCAAAAAGTACGTTGCCATTCCACTTCAGCGTCCACGTTTCGCGAAGCTGCTCGTCGGTTACGCCGGCGAGAGCCTTTCGCGCCTCGTCACGAGATTTCTCGAATTGCGGAATAAGCTCGCTCTTGTTTTGCACTTTTGGCATTTTTGCTGTAGCAATTTCCAGTTCCGACGTATGAATGGTCGCCACCGTGAACTCCGGCAACGTGGCCACATGAGCCGCCAGCCAGCCCAATGTTCCGGATTTTTCGTGAGGCTTCCAATCCCATTTATCGGCTGGTACGCGCTCCAAGGTCTTGCGAGTGTTGGCCATTTCGGTATCGAACTCGCCGAGCAGCAGTTCATTGATGGGCATATTTTTCTCCGTAAGGGTGAGCGTGTAGAGGTTAACCGGAAATTTGATTGTACTACGTTGTCCCGCATTGTCGGTTTTCCCGTTCTTTCCCTGCAGAGCCGGAAATATCGCCCATCCATCGAGCTATTCCGGCTGCGGCAATATATTGTCTAGCGGTCAGCGCGACGGTGAAATTGATGTTGGCCATGTTTCGCTTCCTCTTCGCCCGCAATTCCGCTACTCTCTTTCATGATGGCGACATTATTTGACATGCATCCGCCGCTGGACAGCGGATTGCAATTAAACGACGCGCAACGACGCGCAATTACTCACGGCGAAGGTCCTCTGCTCGTGATTGCCGGCGCGGGAACCGGTAAAACCCGCGTAATAACCGAGCGGATCCGGCACTTGCTGGATTCCAATGCCAAACTCGCAGGAGAAAATATTTTAGGGCTTACGTTCACGAAAAAAGCCGCCGGAGAAATGAAAGCGCGCGTCGTGAAAGCATGTGATGAGCGGGGCAAAGATGTTGTGCTTGCAACCTTTCATTCCTTTTGTGAAGCGCTCTTAAAAGAAGTGGAACCACGGCGTCAGGCTCTCGAAGAAGTGGATCATTGGATTTTGCTGAGAAGAAATATGTCGCGGCTGAAACTGGAACGCTACCGGAAACTTGCGGAGCCGGGACATTTCTTAAGCGACTTCGTGAAGTTTTTTTCCCGCTGCCAGGATGAACTGATCAGCAGCGACCGCTACGCCGAGTATGCTGAAGCTCTAGCGCAACAGTTGGAAACCGAAAAAGCCGCATTAGACGAAGACACGTATAAAGAACGTCTGGAAACGGTCGGGCGGGAAGGCGAAATCGCGCGCGCATACCGCACCAGCGATGAATTGTTACGGGAGAAAAAAGCGGTAGCACTGGGCGGGCTTATTCCCGAAGCTGTGGCAATGCTCGAGAGAGATGCCGATCTGCTAGCCCGGTTGCAGGAGCGTTACAAATATATTCTCGTCGACGAATTTCAAGATACTAATATCGGCCAGTTGCGCTTGCTGGAATTGCTAGCCGGCCCAGCAAGAAATATCGTGGCCGTCGGCGACAACGATCAGGCCATCTACCGGTTTCGCGGAGCATCGTTCGGAAGTTTCAAATTATTCCTTGAGCGATTCGCGGGTTGGAAAGCAGGTGAAGGGTCCGGCGCATTCCGAGTTTCGCTTACGCAAAATTACCGCTCAACTCCCAACATTTTGCGGGCGGCCACGCAAGCGATTTCCATGAATGAGGTCAGCGCGGATTTTCCGAGCAAAGTTCTTGAGCCTGCCAAACCAGAAGGAGAGCGCATCCGCATTGCGGAACTATCTACCACGGAAGAAGAAGCTGCATGGGTAGCCGACGAACTAGAGCGGCTGCATAAAGCCGGCCGCCGCTGGAGCGAATTTGCGGTTCTCTATCGCAAGCACGCATTGCGTGGGGAATTAGTTGCGGAATTACGCGCCAGAAAAGTGCCTTTTGTAATTTCGCGGCTTTCCATTTTGCAGCATCCCCTGGTGCGCGACGTAATCGCGTACTTACGTGTAATCGCCACGCCATTTGATGATATTGCCTGCGCGCGCGTTCTGGGCGCCCCGGCATGGCATATGGAACCCTGTGACCTCGTACGATTGGCGGAACGCGCAAAAAAAGAAAAAAAGCCCATCTACGACGTGTTGCAGGCCAAGCAGCGCGAGCTTGCTTTCGACAAATCGCATGCGGCCCTGGCGATATTGCTGGAATTTGTAGCCGGCCAGCGGAAAACTCTGCGAAGACGCGGCGCGGGCGAGATTTTAAGCGACGTCACCGAATGGTTGGAATTGCACCAGCGCGCGGAAACGCAGGACAAGAAGTACGTCAAACGGCTCGCGGAATTCGTGAAGGAATGGGAACCGAAGAGCGAAACGCGCGGGTTGACGGAATTTCTGGAATATCTCGATTATTACGAGCAAGCGGGCGGACATCTGTGCCTGGAGGACGATTCTCCAGGGGATGCCGTGCAATTGATGACCGTACACGGCGCGAAGGGCCTCGAGTTTCCGCACGTCTTTTTATTGCACGTGAACAGCCGCGCGTTCCCTTCCGGCGAGCGGCGCCCCTTGTTCGAATTTCCTGTGGCGCTCATGAAAGAAGAATTGCCGGTGGGCGATTTCCATATTCAGGAAGAGCGCAGATTGTTTTACGTGGCGCTCACGCGCGCGCAGGAGCGGCTGACGATCACGACGGTTACCGAGAAAAAGGGGCGAGTGCCGACTTTTATCGAAGATATTTTGATGAATCCTTCGGTGAAGAAGCGTGACCTGCTGCAAATTGCGCCAAAAGTAAAACTCAGGAACAACGCTGTTCGCGACTCATCCAAGATCGAAGCGGATTTGTTCACTCCTGCGAACGGACCAGCGCGGATTTTCTCCCGAGTCGCAACCTGGGCCAAAGAGTTTCATCCGCCATCGTTTGAACCATTGAAATTGAGTTCCTCCGCAATCGACAACTATCGCCGCTGTCCTCAGCAATATCTCTTCGGCAAGTTGTGGTCGCTCCGTGAAGGTCCGCAGGCGGCGCTAAGTTTTGGCAGCGTAATGCACACCACCATCAAAAGATTCGTGGAACAAATGAAAAAGGGAGTGAATTTGCCGTTCGATGAGGTACAAAGAATTTTTGAAAACGAGTGGACGTCGGCGGGCTTCGAAGACGCTTACCAGGAAGGCGAATACAAAAAAGACGGGATCGAGCAGCTCAAGGCGTTTCATGCTTCCGCGCTGGCTACACCCACTGAAATACGAGAGCAGGAAAAAGCCTTCGAACTGCCTTTGGAAAATAACGTGATCATCACCGGAAGAATTGACCAAATCAACTCCCTCGGCCGGAACGATGTGGAAATTGTGGACTATAAAACCGGAAAACCAAGAACTGATGTAAACGCCCGCAAGGACCTGCAACTGAGTATTTACGCGATTGCCGCCAAGGAAATTTTCGACCTGAATCCGGTGCGCCTGGTTTTTCACTACCTGCAAAATAATCAGATTCAAGTTACCACCAGAGATGCAAAGCAATTGGAAGACGCGCAGAAAGCCGTACTGGAAACGGCTTCCGACATTCGTGCGGGTGAATTCGCTGCCACGCCCGGGTTTGTTTGCCGGGGTTGCGCGTACAAGGGAATTTGTCCGGGACACGAAGAAGGTTTAAGCGGAGAATAGCCAAAAAAAACAGGCGCTACCGCGAGGCAGCGCCCTGGAAAGCCAAAAGCGACAAAATTTAGTTACTTCTTTTTCTTGGTGGGTTTCTTTGCGGCTTTCTTCGCCATGTATTTCTCCTTTATCGAATGACCGCCACGCGATCCACAAAATTCCCGACCGATAGGCGGTCCGTGAATGACACGATTGACTGCCGGGCGCTTCCGCCCGCAGATAGTATGTCCTCATTGTCGTGACATGAAAAGAAATATCGAAAACTATTTTTCAAAATCTACTTCGACGGAGCGGTAGGCAGAGCGCCGGCAAAGTAACCTTCACGCGTAAGAATGCTCACGCCTTCGCGCTGCACGCGCACTTCGATGGTGTGATGCTCCCGGCCAGGATCAGTTCCGTGCGGAGAATATTCCAGGGTGTACTGGTTGCGGGCTTCCTCGGTTACCCGCGAATAAAGTTCTTCGAAGGTGTTGCGCTTGACCGCGAAATATACGTCTCCGCCAGAATCATGAGCGTAGTCGATCAACCGGCTGAATTTACGGTCGAAGTATGCGCTTCCCGCGGCCACGCTATAGACGGAGACTCCGTATCGCAACAACTCCTTGACCGCGGTTTTGTAACTGTTGGTGTTGTACTTCGGATTGTTTTGCCCATCGGAAATGAGCAGAATCATTTTGCGGCGATCGCGGCCGCGGTCTTTCAAAAGTTGTGCTGCCGAGTACACCGCGTCATCAAGCGCCTTGGTGGTTTGACTCTTAATAATACGCGCCGATTCGTGAACGCTGGGAGCGCCCGGAGCAGGTTGCCCATTGATCGTCGGTCCATTAAAAGGACCGCCTTGGGGCGGCGCGGAAGTATGCGAATCCAATTTGGTGCGTTTTAATTGGGTCATCAATTTTTCCTGATTGGCGGTGAAGCCGTCGCCTTCGCGAAAAAATTGATCGAAGCTGCAGACCGAAGCCTCGTCGTAAATGCTCATTCCCGCCACAATCGCCCGGAGACTCTCATCGACTTGCTCCGCATCTTTTTGCTTCAGGTCGTTGTCCAGCAAAACAATCACGGAAAGTGGAAACGCTTCCACCTTGAAGTCGGCAATCTCCTGTTCCACATTATCTTCAAAAACGCGGAATTCATCTCTGCGAATATCCGGAACCAGCCTTCCGGATTTATCCTTAACCGTTACCGGCAGCACCACCCTGGTGACGTTAGAAATAATTTTGGGTTGGCGGCTCGGTTCCTGGGGAGATTGCGGTGTCGGCGCGGGGGTGTCCTGGCTTTGCTGCGGAGTTTGCGAGAAACACGGGCCGTTAGCTAGTACAAGCGTCAACGTGCCGGCCGCCAGCACTGCGTTTATGCAGCGTTTGCTGTTCATCAGGTACAAATCCTCTCTTTTGCCACCGCGGTTACTGCCCTTTTTTCAACCCTCAAAGCTCATAATAACGACGGCCCATGGAAAGGCGGGAACATCCACCGACACCAACGCCGCATCCAAAAGTATGCCAGTATGTCCGGAAGCTTGCATTCGGCGATTTGATTTCAGGTGCGGAACGGGTTCCCAGGCCCTTCTTTTTTTAGATGCCCGAAAGCGCTCGTTAGTTGGGGGGATGCGGAATGCGACCATTTGGTGCAGGCAGTTGGCAGCTCGTTTGAGAAGTTAAGTCGAAATCCAAGATTGAACTTGCTAAAGGAAGCATACATGCCGAAAGCTCGGAGAATTCAGTGTCTCGCTCTTTGCGTCGCCGCCACCATGGCCAGCCCCGCGCTGCCGCAAAATGCAACGCCCGTGTCCCAGCAGCCCGCCACCGCGCAAGGAACCATAAAGTCCCAGGTTAACCTGGTCAACCTGTTCGTGACTGTGCGCGACAAAAAGAAAAATATCGTCAGTGATCTGAAGAAGGAAGACTTCAAGATTAACGAGGACGGACAAGAGCAAAAAATTGCTTTCTTCAACAAGGAAATAGCGCTGCCAGTAACCCTTGGCTTGTTGCTCGATACCTCGGGAAGCGAGCAGGAAATGCTAAGCGCGATTCAAGAAGGCGGAAGCCGCTTCATGAATCGCGTCCTGCGCAAAGGTGACGAGGCCATGGTGATGTCGTTCGCCTCGGATGTCGATTTGATGTCGGATTTCACCGACGATAAAGGACAGCTCGACCGCGCGATTCATCGTACGCGAATCGCTATCCCCGATCAGGGAATGCGCGCAGGAAATCCCGGTCCAGTTGGGACCCGGCAGGTCACCGGAACCGCACTTTACGATGCGATTTATCTGGCGTGCAACGAAAAACTAGCAACCGAAGCGGGTCGCAAGGCTCTGGTAATCGTAACTGACGCGGATGACCAGGGCAGCAAAGTGAAGATCGAAGAAGCGGTTGAAGCAGCACAACGGACGGATACAGTAATTCATATTCTCCTGGTTATTGATCCCCGTTTTGGCGGAAATGCTGGCGCTGCTCATCGCTTGGCCGACGATACCGGCGGCCGGGTGATTTCGGTGAATTCAGATAAAAAAATGGAAGAAGCCTACGACCAGATTTCCGAAGAGCTACGCAGTCAATATACCGTTGGATACTACCCGACGAACACGAATCACGACGGCAAATTCAGGAAAATAAAAGTTGAGATGGTGAATCACGATTTAAAGGTTCTTGCCCGCAAGGGGTATTACGCGCCGAAAGAGTAGTCAGCAATTGTAAGGAAGATTGTTCGGCGGTACATTTCTTCAGCTCAACAACAATTCAGCGAGAACCTGCAGGAAGAGCTTCACCCCGGGCATGTGCATAGTAGCCGCGGCGCGCGCGAATTTGGTATCCGCCGTGCTCCGGCGTTTCAATGCGAATTTTGTGGTATTTGCCGTTGGCAATAAAATTAGCCGGGTTATACGTGATTGAATATTGATTCCGCAGCTCGTCTCCAATGTCCTGGAAAGACTGATCCAGATCATCGACATGGTAAGGAAAAAACGCGCGGCCACCGGTTTCTTCAGCTAGTTCCCGCAAAATTTTGTCGCCATCAGTGAGATGAAATTTGCGGCTGCCGGTCTTGGAGCGGTCGGGGTTGTCGAGCGAGACCCACTGCGTACTTGTGCTGATGGTGTAAATTACCACGCTGGCGAGCTGCGCTTTTTCTATCGCCTCAGAACGTGTATGCGTGGATAGGTTATCTTCGCCGTCGCTGATCAGCACCATCACCCGCCGCACAATGTCCGGCTGGTCTCCCGGGGGGCGTGGCGGATGGCTTAGCTCGTTGGCGCAAGCATTATAAATGGCGTCATACACGGCAGTGCCGCCACCAGCGCGCGTCTTGGTAATTTGATCGCGAAGGCGGCCCGCGTCTTCGGTAAATCCCTGCAAAACTTGCGGTTCATCATCGAAGGTCATCACAAAAGCTTCGTCGTGGCCACGGCGCAGCACGCTGAACAGAAAATTCGTCGCCGCGTCCTGCTCAAACTTCAGGCGATCGCGAATGCTGTTGGAGGTATCCAGAAGCATTCCGATGCGCAGAGGAAGATCGGTTTGTTTGCTGAAATAACGAATCTCCTGCGGGACATTATCATCAAAAATCTTAAAATCGTTCTTGTCCAATTCTGGAACAAGTTTGTTACGGCGATTGAGCACCGTAAACAGAACATCCACAAGATTGACCCTGGAGCGAATCGTTTGCCCGCTATTTTGCACAGGTTCCTGCGGCTGCGCAGGAGATGGAGCGGGAGCTTGCGGGGCGGGGGGCTGTGGCTGCTGCGCATGGCTGGAAATGTACGCGAAGAAGATACCGGCCAGCAAAATTGAAAAAATGAATGTACGTCGCATGTGAGATTGATTATAGGTAGGGCGAGAGCGCAGCGTCAATTCGGCCTGGATCAAGCTTTGCGGCCCCGGCGGCGGCGCCGATAAAAGCTCGCAACGATGCAGGAAGCGGAGCGCGCACCTCGGTCCATTGACCGGTGCGTGGCTGCGCGAAACCGAGCCTTGCAGCATGAAGAAAGTTGCGATCCAGCGGCGGAAGAGATTCCTGGCCAATGCGAAGCTGCGTAGGTGCACCGTAAAGTGTGTCGCCCACCACAGGATGTTTTAGCGCAGAAAAATGTACCCGGATCTGATGCGTGCGACCCGTGTGCAATTGAACTTCAACCAGAGTGGTGGCGTCGATACGAATGATGGTGCGCCAGTCTGTGCGAGCCTCTCGTGGATTGCTGAGTTGTTCGCCGTGCCAGGTTTTGCGTTGCGTGGTCATACGAATGCGCTTTACAGGATCACGCGCAATGGGCAGGTCGATGCGCCCATGATCACCTGCAAGAAGGCCGTGGACCAATGCAATGTAGGTCTTTTTTATGGCGCGGGCGCGAAAGGCTTCGCCGAGTTTGGCGTGGGCGAAGTCATTCTTGGCCACTAGAATCACGCCAGATGTTTCCTTGTCAAGCCGATGCACGATACCGGGCCGAAGTGCATCCCCACCCTGCGAAAGCGACTGGCCGCGACCCAGCAAGGCGTTGACCAGCGTGCCGCGCGCAACGCCCGCGCCCGCATGAACAACCATGCCCGCGGGCTTATCAATAGCCAGCAGATCGTCGTCTTCAAAAAGAACGGTGAGCGGGATCGCTTCCGCTTCAGCAAGAATTGGCGGGCGCTCCGGCGCTTGCACTTCAATGCTCTGGCCTGCCCGAAGTTTTTGCGCGCCTTTGGCTGCCTTGCCATCGATAAGGATCAACGCCGATTCAATCAATTCCTGAACACGAGTACGCGAGAGGTTGGGATAGCGCTTGGTCACCACGCGGTCGAGGCGCAGGCCGGCTTCGGAATCTTCCACGACAAAAAACTGAGGAGCTTCGGGCGGCACAGACGGATTCTAGCAGTTAACGCGAATATCGGTGGCGATGGAATCAACTACGTGCGCTGACAGTTTTTTTGTTTAGAAAAGTGTCGAACACGATGAGTACAGCTCCAATCGCGATGGCCGAATCCGCAACGTTGAACGCGGGATAGTGATAGGAACCGAAAAGGACCTCGAAAAAATCTGTGACTGCGCCGTGAACGATTCGGTCAGTGACGTTGCCGGTGGCGCCAGCCAGCAGAAGTGCCAGGCCGGTGGGAGTGAATGAAGAGCCGTTGCGGTCTTTGATGAGAAGCCATGCAAGAACCGCGATTACGGCTATGGATCCGCAAATAAGCACGATACGTGTCCAGGGCGAAGTCGAGTTCGCAAAAAAGCTGAACGCAATTCCCGGATTGGAGCTGTGAACCAGATAAATGAAATTAGGAATAAGTTCGTGCCGCCATCCTTCGGGCGTTTGCGACTCGATTAAAGCTTTGGTCGCGCGATCCGCCACTGCGACCGCCAGAGTAAGCCATAGAAATCGCAGGCGGCTTGGGAAACGCAAAAAGTGTCTCGTGGTTGTTTCTGGCATTTTAAGCAACGCTTGCCGGGGCGCCTTCAATTTCGGCCAGAGCCTCGGTGCAGCGCTCGCAAACGGTGGGATAGCGCGAATTTTCGCCGACGTGAGTGGAAAAATTCCAACAGCGTTCGCACTTCACCCCGTCGGCTTTCTGGGTACTGATTTCCAGCGAAGGAACTGCGTCCGAGCGGTAGGACGGGGCTCCTGCGCTGAAGAGTTCCACCTGGGAAACAATAAACACGCTGGGAAGCAGCGCCAGATAATGTTTCAGTTCGGCCTTGATTTTCAGGTCGGCGTTCAGAAGAACCTTGGCCTCTAGACCCGAATTGATTTTCTTTTCGGCGCGTGCAATTTCCAGGGCTTTCAGAACCTCGGCACGAACTCTGGCGAGTAATTCCCACGCCGCCGCTTTTTCCGGAGGAAGCGCGGATCGCAATTCGGATTCCGCAGGGAATAGAGAAATGTGAATGCTGTCCGCCTCGCCTGTGGCTTTGGGAAGATACTTCCAAATTTCTTCAGCGGTAAAAACAAGGATTGGCGCGGCCAGGCGCACCAGGGCGCTGGTAATTTTCCAGATAGCGGTCTGCGCCGAACGGCGCGAGTGGCTGCGTGGCGCCTTGGTATAAAGGCGATCCTTCAGCATGTCGTAATAAAAAGAGCTCAGATCCACCACGCAATAGTCATGCAACGCATGATAGATACGATGGAATTCATAAGTGCCGTACCAATCCTTGCACTTTTGTGCGAGGTTCGCGGTGCGTTCGAGCATGTAGCGGTCGATATCTTCCAGCTGACCGTTCGGCAGAGCATCGCGCGACGGAACGAAATCCGCTAGATTGCCCAACGCAAACCGGAAAGTGTTGCGAATTTTCCGGTAGGCTTCGCTGAGCTGCGTCATCACGCGATCGCTCATTTTTACGTCGGCTTGATATTCCTGCGACGCCACCCAGAGTCGCAGCAAGTCCGCGCCCCACTTTTCGCACACTTCCGTGGGCAGAACCACGTTGCCGAGCGACTTGGACATCGGACGCCCCTGCTCATCAAGAGTCCAGCCGTGCGTGACCACGCCCTTATAAGGCGCGTGATTGCGAATCCCTGTCGCGATCAGCAGTGAACTTTGAAACCATCCGCGATATTGGTCCGGGCCTTCAAGATAAATGTCGGCAGGCCACTCGTTTCCCTTAAGGACCGCGAGGTGCGACGACCCGGAGTCGAACCACACGTCGAGAATGTCGTTTTCCTTGCGCCATTTTGATGCGCCGCACGAACATTTAACTCCCGGCGGTAACAATTCTTCGGGACTATGTTGATACCACGCGTCCGCACCTTCCTTTTCGAACCATTTCAACACGTTGCGCATCGCCGAAAAGTCTTCCAGTTGTTTGCCGCAACTGTCGCAAAAGAAAACAATGATGGGCACGCCCCAGAAACGCTGTCGAGATACGCACCAATCCGGTCGCTTCTCAATCATTTCAGCGATTCGTTCTTCACCCCAGCCTGGAAACCATTTGACCGTGTGCGTTTGCGCCAGCGCTTCTTCGCGCAGCGATTTCGAACCTCGGCGAGGGACCTGATCCATTTTGATAAACCACTGCTCTGTCGCTCGAAAAATCACCGGATTGTGGCATCGCCAACAATGTGGATAGCTATGTTTGTAAGGATGATGAGCGAGAAGCGCCCCGCGATCACCTAAAAGTTTGACGATAGTGGGATTCGCCGTGAAGACATCCTTGCCTTTGTATTCAGCAAGACCTTCGAGGTACACGCCTCGGTCATCAATAGGTGCGTACGTTTCCAACCCGTAGCGCTGGCCAGAATTGAAGTCATCAACGCCATGCCCTGGCGCCGTGTGCACGATGCCGCTGCCCTGGTCGAGTGTGACGTAATCGGCAAGAATCCCGGGAACCTGAATGGGCAAAAACGGATGCTGGAACTTCATGCCCTCGAATTCGCGCCCTTTGAAGGTGGCGCGGATGCGAACATCCTTGATGCCAGAATCGGCTTGCAATGCCGCAACGCGGTCAGCGGCGAGAAGAAGCGCGCCCTGATCTGTATCCAACACCGCATATTCATAATCCGGGTGGAACGCCAGCGCGCGGTTATGCGGAATGGTCCACGGAGTCGTCGTCCATATCACCGCACTGACCCTGGCACCAATTTGCGGACCTTTGGCCGATTCCACCGCCGCGAATTTTACCCAGATGGATGTGCTGGTGTGATCGTCATATTCCACTTCGGCTTCCGCGAGCGCGGTCGCATCGTGAATACACCAATAAACCGGCTTGCGACCGCGGTAAACATAGCCCTTCTCCATGAATTCTAGAAAAGCGCCCGCAATAGTGGCCTCGTAGTCGAAATTCATGGTCAGGTACGGCTCTTCCCACCGGCCAAAAACTCCGAGGCGCTTAAAGTCACGCCGATGCTGATCGACGTAGCGCGCGGCAAATTCGCGGCAAAGTTTGCGGAATTCAGCCGGCGAAGATTTACCCTTCCCACCCAATTCTTTTTCGACCTGCGTTTCGATCGGCAAGCCATGACAATCCCACCCAGGAACATACGGCGCGTAATGACCGGCCATGCTCTTGGATTTCACAATCATGTCTTTAAGAATTTTATTCAGGCCGGTCCCCAGGTGAATGGTGCCTGTGGGGTAAGGCGGGCCATCATGAAGAATGAAAAGAGGTCGTCCTTGCCGCGCATCCAAAATGCGGCGATACAGGCCGGACTCTTCCCACGCCGCCAGTTGTTTCGGCTCGTTCAGCGGAAGGCTGGCCTTCATGGAGAAATCAGTTTTGGGAAGATTAAGAGTTTTCTTGAGTTCGATTGGTTCGGACATGTATGGAGCTTGTAATTCCCTTCTGATTCCCCTGTAATGTTACCTGCAACGCCTTGCTCAAACCCGCGTGTACTGGAAGCCGCGAAACCGAACTGGTAATTCCCGTTATGTCTGTGGAAACATCCGGAAAGCTCTGTAATCCCATATGTTACAATGAATGCGAGTTACTGTCAGCCATGGGTCGCGCAACCTTTCCCGGCCACTGCGAATCCCATAGGTGAAGCGAAGCAAATACGGCTACTTGCGCCTAAATGAGGGGAAAAAGGTGCCGGGCACATTGATTACAAATTTCTTGCCGGATGAAGTCCGAATACCAGAAGGCGCTCCTGTGAAGCAACAGGAAGCGATACCCGTTCCTGCTTCCCATGTGCCCAGGTTTGGCGCGCCCGCTCACCTTATGTCCGACAATTTCTGGTCCAATTTCAAACAGTTTTTCACCGAAAGGCCCGTTCGCATCATCGAACGCAAAGGCGTTCCCTTTACGCAAGCAACGTTTGGCGCGGGAGTTGCCGACAATTTTAAAGAATTCTTCAATTCCCAGCCGGTGCCGAAATCTCGAGGAAATAGCGGTCTCGAAGTAAATTGGGGCGCGGGTTTCGGAGGATTTACCGATCGCGTCAAAGAATTCTTCTTCCCGAAAAAGCAGGCTCCGCTGCCCTTTGCCGTGAAGCCGATGCGCGTCAAAGACATTTGGTCGAAGGACGAAAATTTTGGCTGGACGCAAGCCATTTCGATGACCGTTCATGGCGTGCTGATTGCTCTCCTCGTTATACCGCTCTTCATCCACGTGGTTCCAAAAACTCAGGCGAAAAATAAACCAGACGTCATCGGACTCGAAATTTCCGACTACGCAGGCAAATTGCCTGCGGGCAATGATCGCGCTGGTGGAGGTGGCGGCGGTGGCGCAAGGGAAACGCTACCCGCAACCAAAGGCCGTGCCCCAAGATTTACAACGAAGCAGTTAGCTCCCCCTACTGCGATATTTAAAAATCCGGCGCCAAAGCTTCCAGTCGAGGCGACCCTGCTTGGCGCGCCGGAAATGAAAATGATCAATCCGCCGCTCTCCAATCTCGGCGATCCAATGGCTGCTTCGGTAAACATGTCCAACGGACCCGGCGGTGGCAGCGGTATCGGAAGCGGCGAAGCCGGAGGAATTGGCAGCGGCAGCGGAGCGGGGCTTGGCCCCGGTGAAGAAGCTGGAACCGGAGGAGGAGTGTTTCGCGCGGGCGTGAATGGAGTCGGAATGCCCTCATGCTATTACAGGCCTGACCCCCCCTACTCGGAAGAAGCGCGCAAAGCGAAATATGCAGGCATAGTTTTGGTCGATGTGGTTATCACACTGGACGGACGAGTGACCAATCCTCGAATTATAACCAGCCCTGGACTTGGGCTCGACGAAAAGACTATCGAAACTGTAAAAACGTGGCGCTGCAAGCCGGCTATCGGGCCTGGCGGCAGGCCCGTACCGACCAGAGTGCCTATTGAAGTGACTTATCGCCTGTTCTAGTCCCTTCAACTGCCCAACCTGCTCCGCATTTCCAATTCAAGCAACAGCTCTCGGCTTCCATGCTTACGCTGCTACTCAATCTGCTAGGATGAGCGTCATGAGAAAAGTTCTGATACTGGTGATGCTTGCTGCCGCCTTTGGTCTCTGTTTCGTAAAAATTTCTGCCGCGCAAAATGCCACTGGCTCCATCGATTTCACGGCCAGGATCGCGCCCACAGCGGCCAGGCCGGAGCCAGTCCGCCAGTTTACATTTTACGTGCTGACAAAGAGCTACGCGGAGATTTCCAGAGAGGTTGGCAACAAGAATGAAGTTCCCACGCGCGAGAATTTTATCGAAACTCTAAAGGTTTCTCCGGAATTAAAAGCATGGTTGAAAACTCACGACATCATGGATCTGGCAGCGCCGGATACCGACAAAATGATCTCGCCGGACGATGTCCTTCAGGTACCGGAATTTCTCGCCGCCTATCAAAGAGCGAACAGCGGAGGCGTCACCAGCGGCATGCCGAACCCGAAATTTAATAGCGCTATAAAAGAAAAAGACCCGGAAAAGTACGAAAAGTTGAAAAAAGACTATTACACCGCATTGCGCAAATTTATCCAGGCTCACCCTTCCACAATTGCCGGTATCGAACTGGAGTTGGATGCCGTGAACCCCCAACGCAAATGGACCCAACTACACGTTGAACAGAAGCGACGTGTGACCAGAACCGCGCCGGAAGTTGCGCAAAATAAATACCTCGCCGGTAAGGCGGACACCGACCTCGAAGGACATGGCCTCGTGACCGGACTGGTCGCCGGGCAATACTGGATCAGCACACTGAATCTGGACGCAGATGCCGGTGACGAGCGTTTGGGCTGGGATGTGCCCGTAAAAGTTCAGGAAGGCCAAACCACGCACGTGCAACTTACGAACCTGAATGCCACTGATTCCCGGCAACAAACGCAGTAAACGGAATCATCCGGATGAGTACTTCCCTCCCTTGGATTGGGTTTAATCTTTTCGTCCTGCTGGCAATCGTTCTCGACCTGGGAGTCTTCCATCGCAAGCCTCGTTCCATTGGTTTGCGCGAAGCCGCGCTCTGGAGTTTTTTATGGGTTTTTCTTTCTGTAGCATTTGGGCTGGGTCTACGTTTTTACAGCGGGCCAGAGGCGTCTCTCAGTTTTTTTACCGGGTACCTGATCGAAAAGGCGCTGAGCGTTGATAATCTTTTTTTATTCCTCGTAATATTTCGTTCCTCCCGGATTGAAGAACGCTTGCAGCATCGCATCCTGGCGTGGGGAATCATCGGCGCCTTGTTGATGCGCGGGCTAATGATTGCCGCCGGAGCTGCACTGGTAAACAGATTTTCTTGGATATTATATACTTTTGGAATTTTTCTAATTTATGTTGGCGTGCACATGCTTTTTGTGGGGGAGAAAAAGAAAAAAATAGACCCGAAAGAGAGCAAGCTTTTTCGATTTGCCGCGCGACATTTGCGCGTGACCGAGGATTTCCAGGGTAGGCACTTTTTTGTAAGGCGAAATGGGCTTCTTTTTGCCACACCGCTGCTCCTGGTGCTTCTCATTGTCGAGGTTACCGATTTGACTTTGGCCACGGATTCCATTCCGGCCATATTCGGAATCACGCGCGACACTTTTATTGTGTACACCTCGAACGTATTTGCGATCTTGGGCCTTCGCGCCATGTATTTTCTATTGGCGGGGAGCCTGGACCGGCTTCGCTATCTCGATGAAGGTCTCGCCGCAGTGCTGATTTTTATTGGTGGCAAAATGCTCGTCGAAAAATGGGTTCATGTTTCTGTGGCCGTTTCACTGGAAGTGGTTGCCGGTTTGCTGCTCATCGCGATAGTCGCCTCATTCGTTTCTAGCCGCAAAATGCCTTCTTAAAAAAGGTGCGCCATCTACTCTGTTCAATGCGTTGCCGCACAATAGATAATTCTCGCGCCGGTTGCAAATTGGAACTTCAACGGGCTGCCGCCCTCTCAGGGAAACAAACACGCGATACTATTGTGGACATGCCATCTCCAAGTTCGCTGCAAAACACGTTGCTGGGGCTTAGTTCCGCCGATCCAAGCGTGCGCATGGCGGCCGCCACGGAAATCTATCATCTTGGCCGTTCACTTGCGGATCATGCGGTTTACCCCTGGTGGACGGACAAGGAACTTTCGACCTTGCTCAATGCGCCGAACCCGCAAGTAACTATCGGCGTGGCTGTGGGACGCGAACTTTTCGCACAAATTCATGAAGCGAACGGATTATCCCGCCTGGCGGACGTTCCGCCCGATCAAGACGCACAAGAATTCGAACTCCATTTCCCAGGTGGAACCTCGGTAGATGTTTTGACGAGCAAGGACCAGGACGGTGCTGGCCCAATCGCCAAATATTTGAGGAAGTTCGGCGAAGGAATTCAGCAGGTGGAATTTCGTTGCACGGATGTGCGGCGAGCCACTGAAATCTTGCAGGAGAAATTTGATATTAAGGCAATTTATCCGGAGCCACGCTTGGGAGCGGACGGAGCTCTCATCAATTTTTTTCTGATTGCCGCGCCGGATGAAGGCAAGATCCTGATCGAACTTTACGAACCCGCGCTCCGAATCGAGTAACGCTCTCTTCCGATTTGCTTCCAACGCATCCATTCCTTCGAAAACCTAATTGCGCGACAGCAATTGCCACGAGCGCAGCAATTCCGCCACGGACCAGGCTTGCGCGATACAACCGTTCGGCGCGTGAGGCGGATCCCCGTCATAGATTTCGCTGATGGAGCCGATTCCGCGCGAATCAATTTGTGAAGCCAGCGGTTGTAGAAATTGGCGGGCAACTCCCGCGTCCTGATAGACGCGAAAGTGAGCGATGGCGAAAGCTCCAAGCAGCCATGGCCAGACCGTGCCCTGATGATAAGCGGCGTCACGATCGCCCGGAGCCCCTCTATAATGCCCTACATAACCGGCGTCTGAAGGAGCGAGAGTGCGAAGTCCGTAAGGAGTGAGCAAATGCGACACACAGATGTCCACGACGGATTTTTGTTGCTTTGCATTGAGCGGGCTAACCTGCAGGCTTACCGCGAATATCTGATTCGGCCGCAACGCGTCTTCGCTTCCGAGTGGTGAGTCGATCACATCGAAGCAGCAGGAACGCGCCTCATTCCAAAACCTTTGGAAGTTTTTTGCAGCCTTCTTTGCGTACCGCGTATAGGAACCCGCTGGCGCTTTCAGAATGCGCGCGGAGCTCGCCATGGTGTGGAGCGCGTTAAGCCAAAGCGCGTTAATCTCCACGGGCTTGCCAACGCGCGGAGTAACCACCCAATCGCCAATTTTTGCATCCATCCAGGTGAGCTGCGCTCCGGGAATTCCGCCATAAAGTAAACCGTCTGAAGGGTCGACGTGAATGTTATGTCGCGTACCTTTGACGTGCGCTTCGACGATTGCCGCCAGAACCGGAAACAAAATCCTCAGCGTGTTATCATCGCCTGTAAGTTCATGATATTGGCGTATTGCTTCGAAATACCATAGCGAAGCGTCGATGCTGTTATACGCAGGCTCGCCGCCGGCATCTGCAAAATTATTTGGCAACATACCTTGATCGACGTAGCGCGATAAGGCGAGAAGAATTTGGCGCGCAACATCCTGCCGCCCGGTGCTAAGCGCCAGACCTGGAATTGCAATCGCGGTGTCCCGGCTCCAATCGCCGAACCAATGGTAGCCGGCGATTATGCTGCGACCCTCGGGCTCTTCAGGCAATGCTCGTTGCACAATGAATTGGTCAGCGGCAAGAAGCAGTTGGTCGCGGTTGGGCAGGGATTTCTCAACTGCGGAAGCCTGCGTGTTTCCCAACAGCAAAATCTTGTCTTCGTAGTCCTCGACCTCCTGGCGAACTCGCTCTCCGTCAAGCAACGCGCCCTCTTCCGTAGATATGACAATAAAAATGGAATCGCCAGGTTTGATCGTCGCGTGGAAATTTACAGCGAAGAGCTGATCCTCGCTGTCATCCAGTCCGCGAGAGCGCTCCTGAGAAAAATAACAGGAACGGTACCAGTCGTGGTGCAGCTCCGCGCTACCTTCTGAACTGTACAAGTAGAATGGCGTGGCCCCATCGAACGCCGTAACCTTCGCGCCGTGATCGACAGTTTCGATCTTCATTTTCCAGTCGCCAGCATGGGTCAAAGAGTGGAAGTCGCGGTAATTCACCAAAGCTTTCAGGTCCAACTCCATTGGAGACCGGGCGCTCTTCAATGAATATCGAACGTAAGTGGTGTTTTCGGCCGGCCGCATCCATATGCGTTTTTCAAGAACGGCGTCGGAAAATCCGAAACGCCATACGGGAGTCCGTCCTTCTAGAGAAAAACTCTGAATCAGGCGAAATCCTTGGGGTTCGATGACGCCGCTGGCCCAGCGGTGCGTGCCGAGCGCGTAGTCGCTTCCCGCATAGTGCGCAATTTCATCGAGAGCCGCCACAAGTTGCATACGCCCCAGGGGCGGGCGCAACGCCGCAATTAACAAACCGTGATAGCGGCGCGTCGTGCTTCCCGCGATTGTGCCGGAAGCGAATCCACCCAGACCATTGGTCACCAGCCATTCTTTTTCTTCAGCAAGCTCCAGGTTTTCAAATATTTCTCTTTCGAAAAGTAGCTTGCCTGGATTCACGAGCTACTCTCCGCTTTGCTCGATCAACTTCGCAACCAGGCCCGTCCAACCCGTTTGGTGGCTGGCGCCGATTCCCGCTCCGTTATCTCCATGAAAGTATTCGTAGAAAAGCACCAGATCTTTCCAGTTTTCATCCTTGTTAAAAATATCTTCAGCGCCTGCCACCGGGCGGCGCCCGTCTTTACCCGGCAGAAAAATACGAACCAACCGCCGCGACATTTCCGAAGCCACCTGCCAGAGGTCCATTTCTTTCTTCGAATTTGTTGGAAATTCAATTTTGAAATCTTCGCCATAATAATGATGAAACTTTTGCAGGGATTCGATGAGTAGGTAGTTTACCGGGAACCATATCGGACCTCGCCAGTTTGAATTTCCTCCAAAGAGACCCGTGGTGGATTCCGCAGGTTCGTAGGCGACACTGCTGATGTGGCCGTTGACTTGGACGTGGTAAGGATTTCCCAGGTGGTACCGTGAGAGCGCCCGAACGCCAAACTCAGAAAGAAATTCCGTTTCGTCGAACATTCGGGAAAGCACTCTTTTCAACCGTTTGCGGTTGACCAGAGACAGCAGTCTGCGAACACCGCGCGCCGAACTTTCCGTCATTTCAATGTGCTCGGAAATACCGGGGTGGTTTTCTACAAACCACTGCATGCGCCGCTTAAATCCCGGCAAACGGTCGATAATCTCCGGTTCCAGAGTTTCCGCGGCAAAAAGCGGAATAAGCCCGACCATCGAGCGTATTTTCATGAAATGTTCTTCCCCATTGGGAAGCTGTAGCACATCGTAATAAAATCCGTCTTCTTCATCCCAGAGCGACCGGCCATTTTTCCCAACATCGTTCATCGCATGAGCGATGTTCACAAAATGTTCGAAGAACTTGCTGGCTACATCCTCATAGGCTTGATCTTCCTTCGCTAGCTCCAGAGCGATTGCGAGCATGTTCAGGCAGTACATGCCCATCCAAGAAGTCCCGTCGGACTGCTCAAGATGCCCTCCGGTAGGAAGCGGCGCGGATCGGTCGAAAACGCCGATATTGTCCAGTCCGAGAAACCCGCCTTGAAATATGTTCATCCCGTCGGGATCTTTGCGGTTAACCCACCAAGTAAAATTCAGTAAGAGTTTGTGAAATACTTTTTCCAGGAAGTACCGGTCCGCGACTCCTCGCACGCGCCGCTCAATTTTGTATACGCGCCACGCGGCCCAGGCGTGCACCGGAGGGTTCACATCGCCGAAAGCCCATTCATACGCCGGCAATTGCCCATTGGGATGCATGTACCATTCGCGAAGCAGCAGAATAAGTTGCTCCTTGGCGAAATCCGAATCGATCAGCGCGAGTGGAACGCAATGAAAAGCGAGATCCCATGCGGCGTACCAGGGGTATTCCCATTTATCCGGCATGGAAATAATGTCGTCGTTATAAAGATGCGTCCAGTCTTTGTTTCGGCCTTGCTCACGTTCCGCAGGAGACGGTGGGCCTGCAGGATCACCATCCAACCAGGCGTGCACGTCGTAGTGATAAAACTGTTTCGACCAGAGCATTCCGGAAAAAGCCTGCCGCATCACATTTTTTGCTCCGGCAGATAGATCTTTGGGGATTCGCGAAGCATAAAATTCTTCCGCTTCCTTTTGACGTGCCGCAAACATCGCATCGAAACCTGCGGCAAAATCATTTGAGCCGGGAACATCCGTTCCGCGTTCCGCGTGACCCGGTGAAGTGATCGTCCCGCTTCGCTCTGCATTTGACACCATGTTGCCGAGCGGGTCCAGATCCGTAAGCCGCAGCTTGATCGTAGCGGATTGGTTTGGCCCCAGTTCCATCATGTGATGCGCCGCAGTCTTTGTACCGGATTGCTGCGGGTTTACGGCAGACTTGTTGCCCTTGATCAAGTACTCCTGAAACGCGTCCTTCACGTACGGCGAACGATTTTTTCCTGCAAAAAGTTTCTCAAAGTTCGTTTCATTCTCTGTGAACAGAAGTTCCGTCTCACCCGAACAGATAAGCCATCGCTTCCCGTACTGCCAGTGCTGCAATTCCAAACAAACGGCTCCGGGCAGATCTGGCGCCCTGCGGATCATGGGTCGACGCAAATCCCTGCCCCATGCCCAGGTGTTGCGAAACCATATGGAAGGCAGCAAATGTAGTTTTGCCGCTTCCGGCCCACGGTTGAATGCGGTGATTTTGATCAAAATGTCTTCGACGTCGCATTTTGCATATTCCACAAAAACATCGAAGTAGCGATTTTCGGCAAATATTCCTGTATCCAACAGTTCAAACTCAGGTTGTTCTTTTCCGCGGCGAGCGTTTTCTTGCACCAGCGCGTCATATGGAAACGCGGCGTGCGGGTATTTGTACAGCATGCGCATGTACGTATGCGTTGGCGTGGAATCAAGATAAAAATACTGTTCTTTGACGTCCTCGCCGTGATTTCCCTGGTTGCCCGTAAGTCCAAAAAGGCGCTCTTTCAGGATTGGGTCATGCCCATTCCATAAAGCCAGACCAAAGCAAATCATCTGATGGCGATCGCTGATACCTCCGATGCCATCTTCCCCCCAGCGATACGCGCGTGAACGAGCATGGTCGTGCGGAAAATATTCCCACGCCGTGCCATTCGCGCTGTAGTCTTCGCGGACAGTGCCCCACTGCCGTTCCGAGAGGTACGGCCCCCAGCGCTTCCAATGTTTTTTTCGCAACCGTGCTTCTTCAAGGCGCTGGTCTTCAACGGTCAGAAGTCTTGGCATACGTTACACGTCCTTTGTGACGGACTTCGCCTATCTTGCATCGTTTGGCTGTTTGATTGTGCGGTTGATAAGATGAAGATGCCAATTCGAACAAGTCTGCAGCCAAGAATAGGATGCGAACCGGCCGGAAACGTTTCAAGCGTCTCAACTAGTCCAAAAAAAAACTGCCCGATGCAACTTCAGGGCGTGATCCGCGAACCGGATAGGATTCCCCATCCGCGGCGTGAAAGCCGCCAGAAGATTGCATAAGCGGAAATGGCCGCAACCGCCATCAAAAAGAAACCCGGAACCCACTCGTGCAGAACCAGATTGCCAATAGAAAACATTGCGCAATAGACCAGAGCACAGCCGATGACCCAATCCACGGTGCTCGCACCCAAATCTTTCACCGGAACAATTTCCGGAGCAAGCTTCGCAATACGCTGCCAGCCATAAACTGACGGGCGGACCCGCCGATAGAATTGCAATAGCAGGTCATCGGATTCGGGCTTGGTGATAAACGTCGCGCAAAGCCAAACCAATGTTGTAGCGCCGGCGGTGATCAGCGCCTTCTTGGCAAACACCACGGAATCATCGCCCGCGAATGTAACGTTTTGCAGCGACATGCTCACCACGAAAGCGGTAATCATCGAAGAGATTTCGCTCCACGCATTGATTCGCCACCAGTACCACCGCAGCAACAAAACTCCTCCAGTGCCCGCACCCATGCCAAGAAGAAGCTGCCACGCGGATTGGATCGAATTGATATGCGCCGCCGTGTACCCGCTCAAGATTACGAGTAACACGATCATCAGCTTGCTCACCATAACGTAGTGTTTCTCGGTGCCCTTGCGCACCAAAAACCGCCGATAGAAATCATTAATTAGGTACGAAGTGCCCCAGTTCAACTGCGTGCCCACCGTGGACATAAACGCTGCAAGGAATGCCGCAATCATCAGCCCGCGCATCGCTGGCGGCAGAAAGTCACGCAATACCATCACGTAACCCTTCTCTGGCTCGGCAGCAAATTCCATGCTTGGCCGCAACCCTCCATGTGGCGAATAAACGGCCACAGCGACCAAACCAGTAATAATCCATGGCCATGATCGCATCGCATAATGCGCAATGTTGAACCACAGTGTTGCGCCCAAAGAATTTTTCTCATCCTTTGCGCTGAACATGCGTTGCGCGACATATCCTCCGCCGCCCGGCTCCGCCCCCGGATACCAGCTGGCCCACCACTGCACCGCCAGGTAAAGCGCAAACGTAATTACTGGCAGTGTCCAGATGGCATCTGAAGTCCAACCCAAATGAAACGACGGAAAAAACGACAGGATATTTCCGGTGGTTTGTCCGGCTTGACGCGTTGCGTTGTCCACCACGGAAAGCTGTACCTTGAGCGCGGCAATTCCTCCCAATTTCGCTACGGCAATCCAGGCAAGCACGATGATCATCGACATCTTCAATGCAAATTGAAAAAGATCGGTAACCAACACGCCCCATAGTCCGCCAATAAACGTATATAGGCCCGTAAATGGAACCAGCACCAGCACACAGAGCAGCAACGCGGTTTGTTCCGGCGCGCCAAGCGTGTAATGAAACAAGTTCGTTGAACCGACGCCGATCTGAAGAACGCGGCCTTGCGCGATCGCATCTCCTAGCAAAACCGTGGTAATGCTGATCATCGCCTTGATTACCCAGCCAAGGATCAAGCAATTCATCAACGCGCCCAGATAAATGGCGCGAAATCCCCGTAAAAAGGCCGCCGGCTTCCCGCCATAGCGAATTTCTACAAATTCCACATCGGTAAGAATTTCAGCGCGCCGCCAATATCGCGCGAAAAAGAAAACCGTCATTATGCCGCACAGACATTGCGACCACCATAACCAATTTCCCGAAATACCATTTCTCGCCACCAATCCCGCTACCAGCAGCGGCGTGTCCGCCGCAAACGTGGTGGCTACCATCGAAGTTCCCGCCAGCCACCAGGACACATTGCGGCCGGAGACAAAGAATTCCTCGGTGCTGCCCGACGAGCGGCTTCGATAATAAAGACTGATAATCAGGTTGAGCAGGAGATACGCGACAATTACAATCCAATCGATTGCGGTTAGCGCCATTTTTGTTCTTTTCTCTCCTGGAGATGCGCTGCAGCGGCCAAGGGTTTACGCTTGCTGGACGTTCTTCCTTGGCTTTTAGGGGCTTTCGATGTTAAGCATACTAACGCTAAAACCCATGAAAAAATACAAAAGATAGGCCGCGGTCGAAAATGAGCCGGAACCGGCGCCGGTGTCGATACCTTGTGTTGATTCGTTTTAAACCTGGGGCGCGCCGATGGCTTCGAGGCTATACTTATAAATACTGCCTGGCTTAATCGGAGAGAAATATTATGTTGCTCGTTGAAAAGCGCGATAAGGCAGAAATCGCGCGGGTCGCTGCGCGGCTGATCGCCAGCGCCGTCCGCCGCAAACCAACCATTACCCTTGGATTGGCCACCGGCGGCACTATGGTGAATGTCTATCGGGAATTGGTGAAGATCGCCCGAGAAGAGTCTTTGGATTTTTCCCAGGTAACCACCTTTAATCTCGACGAATATTTGGGCTTGCCCGCCTCTCATCCGCAGAGTTTCGCCTCTTTCATGCGCGCCAATCTCTTTTCGCATTTGAACTTTGATCCGAAAAAGATCCACATCCCCGACGGCACGATCCGCGGTAATTACGATCAGTATTGCGCTTCATATGAAGCTGCGATCCAATCCGTTGGAGGAATTGATTTGCAGTTGCTGGGGATTGGCCGCAATGGCCATATCGGATTCAATGAACCCATGTCCAGCTTCGGCTCAATGACCAGGCTGAAAGTTTTAACTAGCGACACGGTGCAGGACAATAAAAATTCTTTCGCGCCCGGCGAAGAAATTCCTTGCTGCGCTATTACCATGGGCATTGGCACGATTTTGAAGTCAAAAAAAATTGTTCTGGTCGCCACCGGTGCGTCGAAAGCCTCGGCCATCGCCAAATCAATAGAAGGCTCGATCACCTCGGCGGTATCTGCCTCCGCGCTGCAACTCCACCCCGATGTAACGTTTCTGGTCGACCAGGCCGCCGCCGCTGAATTAACGCAGCGGGAATACTATTCGCGAGTATTGGAAATGACCGCCCTGCTCACTCCCGAGCGGCTTTCCTAAAAATATTGTGCTTACGTTCCTATGCCGCCCAGGCACAGGTATTTAATTTCCAAAAACTCCTCAATCCCATATTTCGAACCTTCGCGCCCGAGGCCGGATTCCTTAACGCCACCGAACGGTGCGACCTCTGTAGAAATCAGTCCGGTATTAATTCCCACGATTCCATATTCCAACGCTTCCGCCACCCGCCAAACTCGGCCGATATCTCTCCCATAAAAATATGCCGCCAACCCGAATTGCGTGTCGTTAGCCAAAGCAATGGCTTCCTGCTCCGTTTTGAATCGGAACAGCGCCGCAACCGGCCCAAATGTTTCTTCACGCGCAATGGCCATAGAAGGCGTCACACCGGTAAGAATGGTCGGCTCAAAAAATCTGCCGCCAAGAGCATGTCGCCGGCCACCAGCTAAAATCTTTGCTCCGCCTGATTGTGCATCGCGAATATGATTTTCCACTTTTTCAACCGCCGCCATATCAATTAACGGCCCTTGTGTAGCGCCGGGTTCCAATCCGAAAGCCACCTTCAGCTTGCCGACTCCGTGCACCAATTTCGCGGAAAACGCATCGTAAACCGCGTCGTGTACCAGAAAACGATTCGTGCAAACGCAAGTTTGCCCGGTGTTGCGGTATTTCGACGCAATTGCACCTTCCACCGCGGCATCAATATCGGCATCTTCGAAAACGATGAATGGCGCATTGCCGCCAAGTTCCAGCGACAATTTCTTAATCGTTGGGGCGCACTGCGCCATCAAAAGCTTTCCAACTTCCGTCGATCCGGTAAAAGAAAGTTTGCGCACTATCGGATTGGAAGTCAGCTCGCCGCCAATTTCTTCCGGTATGCCGGTTACAATGTTGAACACACCGGCTGGGACGCCGGCCCGTTCCGCGAGTTCCGCCAATGCCAACGCCGAAAATGGCGTTTGTTCCGCGGGCTTCAGCACTACGGTACATCCCGCCGCAATCGCCGGACCCGCTTTGCGCGTGATCATTGCCAGCGGAAAATTCCACGGCGTGATGCACGCGACCACGCCAATGGGCTGCTTCAACACTACAATCCGTTTATCCGCCTGGTGCTGCGGAATGGTATCGCCGTAAATCCGCTTAGCTTCTTCACCAAACCATTCCAGGAAGGACGCAGCGTAAATCACTTCACCCCGCGATTCCGTCAGCGGCTTACCTTGCTCCAAAGTCATTAACCGCGCGAGGTCCTCGCAATTCTCCATCATCAAATCGAACCAGCGGCGTAGCACCACGGCCCGTTCTTTACCGGTCTTCTTGCTCCACGACGGAAAAGCTCGATTCGCGGCTTCAATCGCTTGCCGCGTGTGCATCGCCCCTAGTTTGGGCACCTTGCCGATGATTTCGCCCGTGGCCGGATTATCCACAGCAATGCCGGCGCCATCCGCCGCGATCCATTTGCCGTCGATATAAGCGGCTTCTCTGAATAATTTCTGGTCCGCAAACGTCATTTCCATTACGCTCGCGCTCTTCGCCATTACCTTCTCCATTCCCCTGTCCCTGGCTCTCGATAGCTCTTGCCGATCACAGTCTGCAGATAAGCAGTTCTCGCTCGTAAACTAATTCCTTCGGCAAATGATCATGCAATTGGATGAACAATTCCTCGTGGTCGATTACTTCCCGGTACCACGCATCCCGGTCGAACTTTTGTAGCTCCTCAAACCGGGCCTTGGAAAAATTGAGTCCATTCCATTCCATGTCTTCATACCGCGGCATCCACCCGATGGGAGTTTCCCTGCCAAGCGCTCGGCCTCGCGTGCGGTCAACGATCCATTTCAGCACGCGCATATTCTCGCGAAATCCCGGCCATAAGAACTCGCCGTTTTCATCCTTGCGAAACCAGTTCACGTGAAAAATCCGTGGCGTCACGTTCAACGACCGCTGCATCTTGATCCAGTGCCGGAAATAATCTCCCATGTGATAACCGCAAAAAGGCAGCATCGCCATCGGATCTCGCCGCACCTTGCCAACGGTTCCGGCCGCGGCTGCGGTCATCTCCGATCCCATCGTCGCGCCAACGTATACGCCGGTGCTCCAATTAAAGGCTTGCAAAACCAGCGGCATGGTCCCGGCGCGTCGTCCGCCAAAAATTATTGCGCTCAGCGGCACACCGTTCGGATCTTCCCAGGCCGGATCGATCGTCGGGCATTGCGACGCCGGCGATGTGAATCGCGCGTTCGGATGCGCGGCTTTGGCCCCCGTTTCTTTGGCAATCTGCGGTGTCCACTTCTTCCCCTGCCAGTCCGTGCACTCGGCCGGCGGCTCATCGGTCATGCCTTCCCACCACACGCCGCCTTCCGGCGTCAACGCAACATTGGTAAAAATTGTATTTTTGGAAAGCGTCGCCATGGCATTGGGGTTGGTCTTAACCGATGTTCCGGGCGCTACTCCAAAAAAGCCCGCCTCCGGATTCAGTGCGCGCAAATTTCCCTGCTTGTCTGGACGGATCCACGCAATGTCGTCGCCAACGGTCCACACTTTCCATCCTTCAAATCCTTTTGGTGGAATCAGCATGGCAAAATTTGTTTTGCCGCAGGCGCTGGGAAATGCCGCGGCTACGTAGGTTTTTTCACCAGCTGGATCTTCCACGCCTACAATGAGCATGTGTTCAGCCATCCAGCCTTCATCTCGCGCGATGTTGGACGCAATCCGCAGCGCGAAACATTTTTTCCCCAGAAGCGCATTGCCACCGTAGCCCGAACCATACGACCAAATCTCGCGCGATTCCGGGAAATGCACGATATATTTCTCTTTATTGCACGGCCACGGCACATCCCTTTCACCCGGCGCCAGCGGCGCACCCACCGAATGCATGCACGGCACCACACGGGGAATTCCCGTATCAATCGCTTTGAATACCGGCAGTCCGATGCGCGCCATAATGCGCATGTTCACGACCACGTAAGGCGAGTCCGTCAATTGCACGCCAATTTGTGACATCGCCGAGCCCACCGGTCCCATGCTGAACGGCAGCACATACATGGTGCGTCCCCGCATAGAACCATTGAAAAGTGCTTTAAGCTTCTTGCGCATTTCGTAGGGATTTTCCCAGTTGTTGGTGGGTCCGGCGTTGTCTTTTGAATACGAACAAATAAACGTGCGGTCCTCCACTCGCGCCACGTCGCCGGCATCGGACCGCGCGTAATAGCATCCCGGCCAAAGTTTGTCGTTGAGTTTGATGAACGTGCCGCCACTCACCATCTGCGCGCACAGCGCGTCATTTTCTTCCTGCGAACCGTCAACCCAATGAATCGCGTCGGGACGCGCGAGTTCCGCCATCTTTTTTACCCACCGCAGCAAGTGCTCGTTCTTGCTCAGCGGCTGCGCTACGTTGCGCGATGTCATTGACTGGGGCTTCCTTTCGAAATCTTTCGTGAATGCACGTCCCCGCCAGCAATCTGGTCCTCGCGATTCGGATGCCTCAAGGATAAGCTGCGGCTAGGCGGGAAACGATTCCCTACACGCTGTTCATTTTTCTAGTGTACCGCGCTCTGTTCCCATCTGCCACAGAACGCGAAACACCAAAAAGTACTCCGGGTTTTTTTGAATACAGGGCTAGAAGGACAACTTCAGCGCCACCTGCACCAATCGCGGGGCAGCTGCGCTCACAACGTGGCCAAACTGGGGGTCAAGAATGATTCCGTTAACCGCATTTGGACCAAAAAATTGCGCGTGGTTAAAAGCGTTAAAAGCTTCAAGGCGGAACTGAAGCGTGGACGATTCCGTAAGGTGCGTGTCTTTCAGCAACGCAATATCCCAGTTCTGCATCCCAGGCCCGTGAAAAAAACGGCGCGGAACGTTTCCCGGAGTTCCCAAAGGTTGTGGCCCGATAAGTACCGTATTGAAGTACTCCTTCCCATCACGCGGGTTGGAATTCAAATGAAGATCGCCCGGGGTCATCTGCGGCAAATCCGCGCCTATGGAGTTCACTCCATCCGGCTGCGTTCCTAGTAATGAACGATCCGTATTATTGACGAAGGTAACAGGAAAACCGCTGGCGAAACGCGTTATGCCGGAGATTGTCCAGCCTTGCGTCAATCGATTTCGCGCTCCGAAAAGACGATCAAACGGAAGCTCATAGTGGTAACTGAACACCACGTTATGCGCCAGGTCAAAGGAAGACAAACCATAGGTCAGTCGCGGATTTCCCGGGATCAATTGGTCGGAAATACTGGAGGAATTATCAAGCGATTTGCCATACGTATAGCCCGCTAAAAATTCCGCGTGACGCGAAGTGTGACGGAAAGTCAGCTCAAGCGCATTGAAATTCGAGTTGCCAATCGTCGACAAGCGGTCAACGCTGCCGAAATTAGAGCCCAGCGTCTCTCGCGTACCGTTATACACCTTGCCAGACGCGGAGGTGAAAACGCCACTCTCCTGGTAGGGCTGGCATGTGGGGCTGTTCGGCGCCACCTGCGCTGCCGTACTAAGACTCAAACAAAGTGCAGGGTTACTTGGATTCGCTTCAACCAGAAGTAGCAAATGATGCGCGACACTGCCCACATAGGCCATGGTCAGTAACGAATTCGACCCAATTTGTCGTTGCACCGAGAGGGTATATTGCAGCGAATAGGGGCTCACGTTGCGCGGGTCGTAACCCGGTAGCCCATTTATCGGCAGGTAATTCGACCAATCCACGCGATTATTAGGATTGCTCGCGGAAGCATTCAATGGTGGATACTGCAAGGGAAAACGCTGGCCGTTGTCGAAGCCACTCGCCGCCGTAATAAATGGGTTAGAAAATAGAGGTGAACCGGGACTCGTATACGTTTGTCCGTACGGCGCGTCTCCCGCCATTACTCCCGCGGACACTCCTTCGATAGCGGAAAAGAAACGTCCAAAACCTGCGCGAATGCTCGTATGGCCGGGGCCGCCGAAAATTTTCCCCAAAACTCCGTCGCGAGTTTCCGGCGAATAAGCCAGACCGAATCGCGGCGAAAGATTATTCCAGCGCGTCGGCGCAAGAGCCCGCGGAATTCCCGGATCCCCGGGGAACACCAGCCCTCTTGGGGCTCCAGGGAAAACAATGGACTGCTGTCCCGGGACAATCGTCTGGATCTGATTGTACTTTTCATACCAGGGCATGATGACGTCCCAACGCAAACCGTAGTTAAACGTCAGTCGCGAATTCGCTCGCCAACTGTCCTGCACGAAGAGCGCACCGTACTTGTTGCGGTTATAAAACGCTTGCGCATCGCCCTGCGTGTAACGGCTGGGGAGCCCTAGTAGGAAATCAGCAAAACCAGAGCCCGTCCCCCCCGGGTTGTCGTAGAAAAGAAAGGTTCCGTTGGACTGGACATTAGCGTAAGCGTTTACCTGGCTGTATAGAAACTCTCCGCCAAACGTAAAAACGTGTTTGCCCGACACTCGCGAAAAGTTATCGCGAAACTCGAAGGTATTATCAGTCTGATTCAGCCCGGTTATCGTGAGCCCAAAAACGAAATTGTTGATAACAACGTTTTCTACTCCCTGAATTTTAGGACGGTTCGGAACGATACTCTGGGTGCCCTGTGCCGTCACAAATCCCTGATCCTTAAGCGTCGGGCCAACGCCCCCAACCGGCGTACCAAGTATGTTAACGTCGCGAACGAATGAAAAATGGAACTCATTCACGTTGTTGCTACCGAATGATTTTGTATCTCCCAATGTCAAAAGTTGCGCCCGGCCGAAGTTCAGTGCGTTGAAACCCGGCACATTCGCTCCACCCTGCTGCGTCGGGTACGGATTATCCACATCATAGTCGTCGATAAAATAGTACCCGGAAAGCAGGCCATAGCGCGTATCGCCGTCTAGCCGGATGGAACCTTTTCTATCGTGAAGAAGCAAATTTTCCGAGGATGTGGAAAAAGTATTATCGTCCGAATTTGGTTTGGGAATATATTGCAAAAGTTGCCTTGTCGGGCCTGCCCAGGCGTTTTGCGGGATGGCGGCGCCGGGCAGGACACACTGGCTCGAGTTGCAGCCGGGGAAGTAATAGGGTTCGCCGGCACGTACCGTGTAACCGAGCCGCTGCGACAACTGATCTGCCCAATATTGGCCGTTGACGTTGCCCGTCAATCGTGGCGCTAGATCCAAAAGATTCCCCTGCCGGTCGAGCAACGACGGCACCGCAATTCGCGGAGTGTCGATGCCCTGCTTTAAGTGCGTCCCCTGATAATCGGCAAAAAAGAATGCCTTATTCCTGACAACCGGCCCTCCGACCGTGCCACCAAATTGATTTTGCTGGTAAATGCCTCGTCGCTCCGAAAAATAATTCTTGGCGTCCAGACTCGTATTTCGCAGAAATTCGAAAGCGCTGCCGTGAATTTGATTGCTGCCCGTCTTAGTGACCACGTTGATGCGGCCGCCACTGTAATTCCCATACTCTGCGTCGAAATTTCCAGTAAGTATCCGGAATTCCGCAATCGAATCCAGATTCGGGATAGCCGCGGCTCCCATGGTGAACCGCTCTACCACATCCGCGTCGTTAACCGTAAAACCGTTCGCATATTCCCTCTGCCCATTGACGGAAATACTGCCCGGATTTAAATATCCAGAGGGAGAAATAATACTCGCGCCCGCGGCTTGTATCGAAGTACCAGTGATCGTCGTCTGCGGCGCCACGCCAGGCTGTAGCGCCAGTAGGTCCGTGAAGCTGCGGCCATTCAGTGGCACTGTGACTAAATTTTTTCCACTGATCACTTCGCCCAGTTGCGTGTCCAAAGTAGCCACTGACAGCGGCGGCTGCGTAACCGTGATGGAGCTAGTTCCTCCGCCCACTACCAGCCGCGTGTCCACCACAATTGAACTGCTGGCATCCAATTGAATCCCGAATCGTTCATACGTTTTGAAGCCGTCGGCCACAACCTGCAAATTGTAGATTCCGACGGGAATATCCCGGAACGAATAAAGTCCCGCTGAATCGGTCAGGGTTGAAAAATGTAGGTTGGTTTCGGAATTTACAATGGAAACTTTCGCTTTCACGACAACTGCGCCTTGCGGGTCCAGCACCGTTCCGGATACGTTTCCGTTGGTTCCAGCCTGCGCGCCTACAAAAGGCACGAATGCCAGCAACAATGCAACCCAGACTCGGAAAAGGTACCCCGTCCTCATAGACGAATCACTCCGTTGCGAAGCCGCTGCGGCAATATTCTTGTGTCGCCCACGTCCCGTCGAACCCCTTCAATGCGGGACACGAAACTCACACTCGTACACGACCGGTTGCATTCAATCCAGCAATTCGTTAACCGCGCTGGCGCACGTTAAAACGCTGATAGCGCAGCTCTTACTCGCAACTTTCCATGGTCCCGCCTGCAGGTATGCAATCATTTTCCTTTTCCCAGCCCCTCGCTTCTAACGGTAGGGCCAACCTTATCGCGGCGGCGTCTAGTTTCGGCTGGCACCTGCCGTCTGCGGCAGCTGCAGCGGTGCCGGTTTGATGGTCCAAATGGTTCCCATTTGTTCCACTGGTCTGGCGCGAATGCCCACCGCCTCGGGGCCCCAAATCATTTCCGAAGGCGCGATTGTTAGCGTCGTCGCAGTATCGTCAGACAGGAACGCGCTGATCATAAGGCGCAGGTATTGCGCTGCGTTTACGGTCACTTTTCCGACCTGAACTTGGCCCGGAACAGCATTCCTCGTCGGTGCGCTCCACACGTTTTCATAGAACGCCGGAACGATATATACCGCAGCCAGGATTACGTCGTTTGCCGATACTTCCCCTTTTGCTGCACCCGATCCCGCTGGCATATCGATGGGACCGTACACACTAAGCACTTCCACGCTGTCGGGCAGTTTCCCAGTGCGTTTCCGCTCCACCAAAGCGTCCGCTACCACCTGGAAGGTCTGCGCCAGGGAAAGGTAATGGTCGTCCACCCTCACGTATTTAGGAAGGACTGTGCCCTCTCGCCAGGATTTGTCTAAATCGGCTAGGGTGTGGCGCAAGCCCGCGCTCGGCAACCGATAGCCCGCGCATGGAGCAGTCATTTTTAAAAGGTCGCCACTGGCTACCAATCTCGAATTCTGGTTCTTTGGAACGAATTCGCCCAACAGATACCCGATCGCCTCCTGCTGTTTGGCAAAATATGCCGCGACGTCAGCTTCCTTCGCAAATGCGTCGGCCGGAAGCTTCGGCGCCTGAGGATGCTTCATTGCGTAATTCCGCGGTGGGTAAATCAGATAGCTTTGGTAAGCACGCTGTAGAAAGCCCTTGTCGTTTCCGATCTGGATTTGCACTAGGCGAATCTTGGACCGGTCCAGTTTTTCCAGATAGTCTTTGAGCGCCCCAACACCGTCCGTGGCTTCCACAACTTTGCTCGGTTTATCGCTCCGTTCTGAGATGCGCAGCCGGTTTTCTTGCCAATAAATATCTGGCGAGGTGTCCGCGGAGGTCGTTAGGTTCTTGCTGAAAACTGGAATCCAATCATCGTAATAGAAATCCAAATGCGGCACATCCTCTAGAACGCCCGGTAGCGTGGCATCACCGTTGAGAAGCCGCAGTTGCTGCACAACTTCGGCATCACTCCCTAAGTCCGGCTGGGCTCCGTAAGCTATATCCCTTAATTGCACGGCAGCGCCCCAGATACTCGCTACCTTGCCAAAAACTTGTTGCGTTCTCTTGAGCCCACCGTCGGCATCGGCAATGAACTTTCCGCTTACCGGATCGCGGCCATCGGTCAAAACGTGTGCAGCCACGGCCTGCCGGGCAAGGTGGCCCTCCATCGGTGTGTGAACGCTTCGGTAATCGACTAGCGGTTCGTCTGACGAACGCGGCTCGTTGGTTCCGTCATAGCCAATCTCGATTAAGCCTTTTTTAGCAGCTGCGAGCAGAAGGTCCCGCACCCCGGTCTGGGCGTTCCTTTGCAGCAAAACTTCGCTAACAGCCCCGTTTACGTAAATCGTCGCCTTGACGTCGCCGGAAGGATACTGAGCTTTAAGCGCTTCAAGGAGCTGCAATGTCCGCCGGATGCGGTTCTCCGTCATCTCTATATTAATTGCGTCATCGGCGCTCATTCGTAAAAACACCAGCACCGGCATCCTGGCAGTATTTGAATCGGCAACCAGCACGGGCTGCGCCAGTAATCGCCCAGACAACGTGGAAAGCAACATACATAGCAGAACCAACGGCTTCATCTTCGGGGCCTCCGCCTCACCTTTTTTTTGCTCCGATAATAAAAAACTATTTCAATTTTGATTTGCGATTCTAACGTTTTGCATTGCTAAAAAAAACCCAAAACAGTGTAGGATCGCACTTCCGCAGAGTCCAAAGGCAAAAAAATTGCTGCCCTCCAATCGGCTGCACTGGCAGCTCCTGGGAGGGCAGCAGGGTAATGAATGTTACGGCTGCGCTCGAACTATCGAGCCGCTGGAACCGCTATTTTCGCTTGGTTGGACTGGCAAACTGCCCCGCCGTTGTTATTGAGCGGCTGCAGCACGTAGAAGTATGTAGTTCCATTGCTGAGCCCCGTTCTGTCGGAGAAACCCGGAAGAGTGCTGTTTCCCACTTTCGTATACGGCCCGCCATCCGCGGTCCCACGTAACACGTCATAGGAGGCAGCCCCTGAGATGCCCGTCCACGATAGATCGATTCTTGTGGCCGCAAGTCCGGAAGCCGTACCCCTGCCAACCAGGTTGTTGACGCATGCCACGAACACAGTCTTGCGCAGCATGATAATGGACCATCCCGTCTCAAACGGATCTTGGTAAGAGCTATAATAATGACCTTCCCAGAACCCATTTTCTGGACTCGTTGGGTTTGGCGACCCAATTGCCCCCCCATCTCCACCGGAGACGCCTTGCCGTTTCACCAGCACTTGTGCGACACCATCGCAGGCATCCGCTCCACCGCTTTCCGGTCCCACTGCCTTGTACCAATCGATGGAATTAGTACCCGCCGGCCGGTCTTGCAATAAGGTAATTGGTGTTAAAACGCCACCCGGATTATGCAACAGCATGGATTTGGTAAAGGAGAACAACCCGTACGTGTATTGGCGAGGTGCCGCTCCTGGTCCACCCGACGTTGCATTACAGAAATTGTCATGATAGAAAGTTTCCGCCTTGTCCCAGCGGCCGTCCCCGCGGCCCAACTTGTCCATCGCCAACTGGACCATTCCAGAAGGGGTTACGGCGTACGGGCCCCAAGCTAAGGAGCATGCACCGTTATAACCGAACGATCCTGAAATAGGATTAGTGGTGCACTGATCGTTGGCGTCCCATAGAGCGTTAGCGTCCATGATTACACCAGGGATACCAATTCCGAAGCCCCGGCTAGCTCCGATGTTGCCGATCGCCGCCCATTGAGATACGGAATTGTCGTTGTAATTGGTATTGAGGCAGTTGTAGCCCCATGCACCGCCGGTCGGGTAAGTGTTCTGGCAGTAGTTGTAGCCGTCCACCATATCCTGCGCTAGGTCTTTGTAGGAGATTCCGTTGATTCCAGGCAGCCCCCCTCCGGCGCCGACACCAGTATGGGTAATCGCTCCCGGGGTTCCGCTGCCCACAATAGCGTCAATTATCGCGCCACCCTGATACATCGGTTGACCGGAACTTTGGATGAAGACCGCCTGTCCGTTCGAATTTCCGTCGAAAGTATACGTGCAAGGCGTCGTTCCACCATTCGGGCAAGACGGCGGTAGGTTGTAATTATAGGTCTTGGACTGAACGGCTTTGTTTCCCAGCAACATGATCATGCGCGCCAGTGCGA